>NZ_JAPZPY010000008.1:0-254278 GCF_027529605.1 Mycobacterium hippophais
GCAGCGGCGCGCCGACCGGCGGCGGGGGAGGCAGCGGCGCGCCCGGCGGCGGAGGCAGCGGCGCGCCCGGGGGAGGCGGCACGGGTGCACCCGGCGCCGGCGGCATGCTGACCGAGATGATGTTGGGCCCGGCAGGCGGCGCAGGCGGCACGGGCTGCTCGGCGGGCATCGGCAGGAACATGTGCTTGGTGAACTGCGGCTGGTAGGCGCCTTCGCCACCGACCTTCACGCCGCCGCTCTCACCGGACGAGACCGGGGTGCCATCGGGCAGTGTCACGGCCGCATGGCCGCTGTTCCAGCCGATGACCAACGCACCAGGCTCCGAGCCGTGCTTGAAGCCGCGGGCCAGCAGGGCGCTCTCCATGTTCCCGGTATGGAAACGGTCGCCGTAGATCGGTCGCCCGGTGGCTGCGTTGCTCACCCAGGAGGCCAGCCCTGAGCAGTCCGTACCTGCGGGGCTGTCGCCGCCGGAGACGTACGGCGTGCCCGAGACCTGGTTGATGAGCGTCAACATCGTCGCTAGAGCAAACATGCGGCCGGACATTAACAGAACGCCCGGAGCGCTCCAAAAACCGTGAGAGCGGCCACAATACGGATAGTCTATGACGAAGATCACCAAAGTGGCTCGAGTTTGGCAACACTCGACAGCTACATGGAGGGGTTCTACTCTCGCGCCCGAAACACACATCCGCCCAGCGGAGCTCTGTCCTCAGACCGTCAAAACCGCCTGGCAGGTGGACATTCGGACCGACGAACGGACAGGCCGCCGACCCGCCGGAGGCGGCCACCGGCCGACACGCGACGATCCCGCTTCGACCGATCCGGGGTGGCCCCGTCACCGCCGCCGTTACCATTCGCCGGTGGCCAAACTGGAGTTGACCCGATCGTTGTCCATATCCCCTGAGCAGGCGTGGGACCATGCGTCCAATCTCTCCGAACTGGGCGACTGGCTCACGATGCATCAGGGGTGGCGGGGCGAGGTGCCCGCAGAACTCCGCGAGGGCACCACGCTGGTGGGTGTCGCCGGCGCCAAGGGCATGCGCAACCGGGTGGCATGGACGATCCGCACCTTTGATCCGCCGCAACTGCTGAAGGTCACCGGTGACGGCGTCGGCGGGACGAAGTACGCCCTGACGATGTCGGTGAAGCCCGCACCCGACGGATGCACGTTCACCGTGCTCATCGATCTGGGTGGCCGTCCGCTGTTCGGTCCCATCGGCGCCGCCGCCGCCCGTGCGGTCAAGGGTGACATCGAGCGCTCGATCGAACGCTTCGAGGAGCTGTACGGCTGACGCCCGGTCAGCCGCCCGCAGGCGTGGCGACCGCGGCGATCCGGGCCGCGACGTCGGCGGCGACCGCGAGGGCGGCGGCATCCTCGGCCGCCTCGTACCGGTCCGCGGCGGCGTCGTAGGTGGCGCCGGCGATGGCGGCGTGATCGGTGTCCAGTTCCACCATGTCGACCGGCCAGTCCTCGCGCCGCAACGCCGAGGCGAATTCCCGGCTCGCCGTCGCCGGCACGACGTCGTCGCGCGTCCCGTGTAAGAGGAGGAAGGGCGAGCGATGGCCGTCGCGGGGCAGGCTCGTCGGCAGGGTCTCGCCGGTGAACGGCTCGGGGGCCATGAAAGCCCCTGCGAGACAGACGGTATGGCGCACCCGCAGGTCGAGTTCGGCGGCCCGCAGCGCTAGCCCGGCCGCCGCTAGGCCTCCCATGGACCAGCCGACCACCACGAGTTCGTCAGGTGCGGCGGCGCGCTGCTGTGCGAAGCGCACGGATCCGAGCAGGTCCGACCTGCCCGCATCCTCGGCATGGGCATCCCAGTCGGCTGCCACGACGGCGACCCCGTGGTCGGCCACCTGCTGCGCCAGAGCGCGCACCGCGCTGCGCGAGTCGGTCTGCATGCCGTGCCAGATCAGCACCGTCGGTCCGCCGCCGACTCCGAACAGGTCGGCCTGCCGGCCGGGCGCGTACTCGACTGTCTGCACGGCGCCAGTCTGCCGCAGCGGCCGGGCGGCCGCCACGACTCAGCCCCGCCGGTGCACCGACACCGCGTAGTCGCCGCCGGTGAACGGTTCGCGTTCCCAGGTGGCCCAGCGGGCGACCGGCTGCAATCCGGCCGACTCCGCCAGTCGGTCGTAGTCCGCCACGGACAGCCGATCGGGGCGGATCTGGAAGCCGGCGACCAGCAGACCACCCGCTGTGAGGCGGTCGGCGACCGCAGCGAGCACCCGGCCCTCGGTCCCCGGTTCGACGAAGATCATCACGTTGCCTGCCATCACCGCCAGGTCGAAGACGTCGCGGAGGTGCACTCCCAGGTCGCCGAGATCCGCCTCGATCCATGTCATCGCGGGTTGCTTGGCGCGAGCCGCGGACAGCATGCCGGCGTCGACATCGACGCCGACCACGGTGTGACCCCGGTCCGCCAGCGCGATCGCCACCCGTCCCGTGCCGCAACCGGCGTCGAGCACGCGGCTGCCGCCGTGCTCGGCCAGCAGTGCCGACACCAGGTCGGCCTCGCCGTGCACGTTGCGCCCCTCGGCGGCGAGGGACCGCCATCTCGAGTCGTAGTCGTCGCCCCGCGGGGCATCGGTGCGCTGCCATCGGGTGCTCACCGGATCAGGGTCTCAGATCGGCGCTGATCGGCGCCAACGATGTGCGTCCCGCCGCGAGAATCATCTAGTCTGGCGAACTATGAGGTCGACGAGGAGGATCGCCGCGACGGCGGCACTGCTTGTCCTGGTGAGCGGCGGCGGTTCCGCCGGTGTCGCGGCCGCCCAGCCCGGGCCGCTTCCGGGCCCGGCGCCGGAGCCCACGCCGTCCGCCGAAGTCGCACCCGCCCCGGCGCCCGCAGCGGCGCCGCCCCGCGGACGCCTGCCCGGTCCCGCGACCGCACCCGAACCGGCCCCGGCCGAGAGCCCGGCACCGTCCGGGGAGACCGCGCCCGCCGAAGAAGTCGCACCGCCGGAGGCCGCGCTGCCCGCCGAGGCCGCGTTGCCCGCCGAAGCCGCACCTTCCGCGGAGGCCGCACCGTCCGCGGAAGCCGCACCGCCCGCGGAGGCTTCGCCGGGATCGGCACCGGCGCCGGACGCCGCGCCCGAAGAGGGCGCACCGCCGGCCGAGCCGCAGACCGCCATGAGCGAGGACGGCTCCTACAACGTGGGCACCCAGATCGTCCCGGGAACGTATGTGTCCTCCGGTCCGGTGGAAGGCGGCGTCTGCTACTGGAAGCGCCTCGGCGCCGGTGACCACGGCGAGATCCTCGACAATGCGATGACGAAGAAGCCTCAGACGGTGTCGATCGAGGCGACGGACCGGGCTTTCAGCACCTCCGGCTGTCAGCCGTGGCAGCGGTCGAACTCGGCGGCACCCGCGAAGACCCTGCCGCCGATCGTGGCCGGACTCCAGTTCCGGCAGTGGATCAACACCATCGACAACAACGCCCGCCAGTCCGGCAACGGCGCGCTGCCCCCGCGCTGACGCCGCCTCAGAACTGCGGCAGCCGGACCACCTGGACGAAGAACTCGTCGATCTGGCGTACCGCGTTCATGAACTGATCGAGGTCGACGGGCTTGGTGACGTAGGCGTTGGCGTGCAATTTGTAGCTGCGGAGGATGTCCTCCTCCGCCGACGAGGTGGTCAGCACGACGACCGGGATGTGCGAAAGGTCGGGATCGGACTTGATCGTCTCGAGTAGCTGCCTGCCGTCGTACTTCGGCAGGTTGAGGTCGAGCAGGATCAGGTCCGGACGCGGCGCATCCGGGTAGGCGCCCCGCTGATACAGGAAGTCGAGGCCTTCCTCGCCGTCGTGCGCGACATGAAGGTTGTTCTTGATCTTGTTGTGCTCGAACGCTTCCCGGGTGATCAGCTCGTCCCCGGGGTCGTCCTCGATCAACAGGACGTCGATGGCGCGGCCGGCCGTGGTCATGAGGGTGTTCCTTCCGATGAGGCCGCCGCCAGTTCGTCGGTTGCGGCGTGGGGCGCGGTGAGCGCAGCGGGCAGGGTGAAGCGGAACCGGGTCCCGTCGGTGTAGTCGGTGTCGATCCAGATGGCGCCGCCGTGGTGTTCGACGATCTTCTTGCACAGCGCCAGGCCGATGCCGGTGCCGGTGTAGGTGTCGCGCCCGTGGAGCCGCTGGAAGATCACGAACACCTTGTCGACGAACTCGGCTGCGATGCCGATGCCGTTGTCCGAGACGGTGATGAGCCATTGCCCGTCGTCATCGCCTGCGCCGGCCTCGCAGTCGATGACGATGCGCGGAGCGCGGTCCTCGTGCCGGAACTTCACGGCGTTGCCGATCAGGTTCTGCCAGAGCATCGCCATCAGCGTCGGGTCACCGATGACTGGGGGGAGCGGCGCGGACCGGACGATCTGCGCGCCTGCCTCCTCGATCGAGGTCTCCAGGTTGGACAGCGCGGCGTCGAGGGCGGCGTCGAGCTCGATCTCGGCGTACGTCGCGTTGAGCCGGCCGACGCGGGAGAACGTCAGGAGATCGTTGATCAGCACCTGCATCCGCTTGGCCCCGTCGACGGCGAACCCGATGTAGGAGATCCCGCGCTCGTCGAGCTGATCGCCGTACCGCTTCTCCAGCAGCTGACAGAACGAGGCCACCTTGCGCAGCGGTTCCTGCAGATCGTGCGAGGCGACGTAGGCGAACTGCTCGAGTTCGGCGTTGGACCGGCGCAGGTCGACTGCCTGCTCGTCGAGCGCTTCGGCCTGCAGCACAAGCCGCTCGCGCGCCGATCGCGAGGAGTCGAGCTCGTCGACGATGCGTTGCCGCATGTTCTCGACGTCAACGGCGATGCCGCGGATGTCCTTGGGTCCCCGGGGGACGATGCGTTCGGTGAAGTTGCCTTCGGTGATGCGGCGGCAGGTCTCGGCCAGACGTGCCAGCGGGCGGCTGACCGCATTGCGGACCAGCACCGCCAACCCCACCGCCGCGGCGACGAACGCGACCACGATCGCGGCCAGAACACGGTCCCGCCAGGTGCGGACCTGGGCGAGTTCGTCCACACCGGTGGCTCTCGCCGCCGACAGCTGCTCGTTCTGGACGTTGAACAGGGCCCGCAGGTTGTCGAACTCGAGCTTGCCGCGCTCGGCGGTCGCGCTGTCGACGAAGCTCGGTTGGCCGGGAGTGATACTGCGGATCAACGGCTCCGCGTAGTTCGTCCGCCATGATTCTGCGGCGTTCTCGATGGCGTCCAGGTCGGCAAGCAGGTCGGGCCGTTCAACCAGCCGCGCGCGGATGTCATCGGCGGCGACCTGCTCCGCGCGCTGTCCGTCGTAGTACGGCTCGAGGAACTGACGATCGGCGGCGATGGCGTACCCGCGGACCGCGGTCTCCTGATCACGCAGCGCCGCCTGGAGTTGATAGGCCGCCACCCGGGACGGTTGGATGCCGTCGACCAGATCGCGGGCCACCCCGTCGGTCCGGTTGAGCAGCACCACGGTGGCCACCGCCCCCGCCAGCACGACGAAGCCGATGACGGCCAGCACCAGGGTCTGCCAGCCCGCGACCGTCAGCTGCGAGCCCCGGTGCCGGTCGGCGACGGGTGCCGGTTCAGCGGTCACTGCGCCGTCCGTTCCACCCGCACCACCGCGATGTCGTCGGTGATGCCGCCATGGCCACGCGCCATCTCTTCCGCTCCGTTGATCAGTGCTTCGACGAATTCCGGGCCGGGCAGGGCGGCCAGCGACCTGGCCAGTTCGAGGAGTCCGTCCTCGCCCAGACGTTCGTTGCCGCGGCCGGAATGCCCTTCGAACAGCCCGTCGGTCAATAGGACCAGCCCCTTGCCGACGGGGAGTTCGACCTGTTGGGGCGCCCAGTCACCGGAGTGCAGCCCCAGGGCGGGACCGCCGGGTGGCTCCACCCAGTCGACCGTCCCGTGGCCGTGCAGCAGCATCCCCGGATGACCGGCACGGACCGCGGTGATCAGCGGTTTGTCGGGCGGGATCGCCAGGCTGAGCACGGTGGCGAAGATCCTCCTGCTGGCGCGCTCGGCATGCAGGATCCGCTCGAGCTGTCGCATCCGCTCGCTGCCGCGCAGGCCGGCGAAGGTCAACGCGCGCCACGCGATGCGCAACGCCACGCCGAGCGCCGCCTCGTCCGGTCCGTGACCTGCGACGTCACCGATCATCACGTGCACCGTGCGGTCCGGTGTCTGCACGAAGTCGTAGAAGTCACCACCGAGCAGAGCGTTCTCCCGGCCGGGGCGGTACTGCGCGACGATCTCGACGCCCGGATTGTCGAGCAGCAGCGGCGAGGGAAGCAGCCCCCGTTCGAGCCGGGAGTTCTCCCGGGCCCGCAGCCGGCTGGCGTGCAGCTCCACCGCGGTCAGCTCAGCACGCTTGCGTTCGATGGCGTAGAGCACCGCGCGACGCAGCATCTCGGGTTCGACCCGGCCCTTGACCAGGTAGTCCTGGGCGCCGGAGGCGACGGCGGAAACCCCGAAGTGCTCGTCGTTGCGGCCCGTGAGGACGATCACCGGGATGGTGGCGTCGCGGGCAGCGATGCGGTCGAGCGCCTCGATGCCGTTGACATCGGGCAGATGCATGTCGAGCAGCACGCAGTCCGGGCGCCTTCTCGTCAGCTCGCGTTCGGCCTGCGCCATCGATTCGGCCCAGACGACGATGAACTCGGCGTCGGCGTCGGCCACCAGTTCTTGGACGAGTACGGCGTCGCCGCGGTCATCCTCGACCAACAGCAAGGACAACGTCTGACGCTCGATCGGGGGTGGGAGCACGGGCATCGGTCCCGAGTCGTGCGGGGCGCGCATCGGCAAGTCGTCCTTCACCTCACATCACGCGGGCCGCGTCCGCCTCCGACCGAAGCGACGCTGACGACAATACCCAGCGGGTCCGGCGCGGGTGCGGCGATACCGGTGTATTCCGCCGGGTGAGGCGCTGATCCGCGTCAGGACGCCAGCACGAACGACAGGAAGAAGCCGCCGGCGGTGGCGAAGGCGTTCAGCGGCCGGCCGTGTTCGAAGGCCTCGGGCATCAGGGTGTCGGCCAGCGAGGCGAGCACCGCGCCGCCGGCGTACGCCAGAGCCACCGCGAGGACGTGTTCGCTCATCGCGCCTGCTGTGAAGCGGCCGATCACCACCGCCGCGGCCAACAGCACCCCGCACGCCACCCACGTCCCGATCACCGCGCGCGCACTGGTCCCGCCGCTGCGCATCGCGACGGCGCTCACCAGGGCCTCCGGCAGATTCGAGAAGAAGATCGCCACCAGCAGCGACAGCGACACCCCGCCGACCAGGGACACCCCGAGGGCGAGGTTCTCCGGCACTCCGTCGAGGGTCACCGCGGCCAGCAGCGCAAGGCCCATGCCCGAACGCCCGCCGGAGGCCGCGACCTCGCGCTCGTCCGGGCCGGACTTGCCGCTGATGTGGCGATCGAGCGCGGTGTCGATGAGCACGAACGTGGCGGCGCCCGCCAGCAGGCCCAGCCCCGACGGAAGTGCGCCGCCCATCGTGAACGCCTCTTCGAAGAGTTCGAAGGCCAGCGCCGAGATGAGTGCGCCACTGGCGAACGCCAGCAGCACCCCGGTGACCTTCTTGGGTGGACTCCACCGCACACCGACCGACGCCCCGATGACGAGGGCGCTGGACGCGGCGAGCCCGAACAAGACCGCGATGAGCACGTCGGCATCCACTCCTTTCCGGTACCGACTACGGTGTGGCCGTTTCGGCGCCGCCCAAACCGCCGCGGAATAGGCCGCCGCCGGCGAATGGTTGGCTCTCGACATGACCGACATCACATTCGACCCGCGTGCGCTGGTCGCCCAGAGCCGGCTGGGTGTGCTCGCCACGCTGAAAGCCGACGGCCGTCCGCAGTTGTCGCCGGTCACGCCGTACTACGAGCGCGACGCCGACCTGCTCTACGTGTCGATGACCGAAGGCCGGGCGAAGACCGCCAACCTGCGCCGGGATCCGCGTGCCGCACTGGAGGTGACGAGTCCCGACGGGTGGTCCTGGGCCACCGCGGAGGGCACGGTCACGCTCACCGGCCCGGGCACCGACCCGCACGGTCCCGAAGTCGAGGCCCTCGTCGACTACTACCGCAGGGCTGCGGGCGAGCATCCCGACTGGGACGAGTACCGCAGCGTCATGGTCTCCGACCGGCGCGTGCTGATGACGATGACGGTCGCGCACGTCTACGGCGAGCGCCTGCGCTGAGGTCGCCGCTCAGGCGGTGGGAGCCGCCCCGAGCACCTTCTGCAGGTCGGGCTTCATCGCCTGCAGCTGAGCACCCCAGTACCCCCAGCTGTGGTTCCCGTCCGGCGGGAAGTTGAAGATCGCGTTGCGCCCGCCCGCGGCGACATAGCTCTCCTGGAACGCCTTGTTGGTGTTCAGCGTGATGTTCTCGAGGAGCCGGCGGAGAACGTCCCGCCGAAATTGCCTCCCGCAGTGCTCAGGTCCGATGTCGTGCCGGTGCCGCAGTACACCCACACCGCCGTGCCGTTGGCGACCAGCCTGGCGATGTTGACCGTCGGGTCGTTGCGCCGCCATGCGACGTCACGGGCCGGCCCCCACATGTTCGTCGAGTTGTAACCCCCCGCGTCCTTCATCGCCAGCCCGATCATGGTGGGCCACAGGCCCAGTGAGGGATTGAGGTAACCCGACAGCGATCCCGCGAAGATGAACTGGGCGGGATGCCAGATCGCGAGGTTCAGCGCTGACCCGCCCGACATCGACACGCCCACAACGGCATTCCCCGTCGGTGAGATGCCGCGGTTGGCCGCCAGCCAGGCGGGCAGCTCCCGGGTGAGGAAGGTCTCCCACTTGTAGGTGACGGTGCCGCTGGACCCCGCCGCCGGCTGGTACCAGTCGCTGTAGAAACTCGACTGTCCGCCGACGGGCATCACCAGCGACAGACCCGACTGGTGGTACCACTCGAACGCCGCGGTGTTGATGTCCCACCCGTTGGCGTCCTCCTGGGCCCGAAGGCCGTCGAGCAGGTACACCGCGCGGGGGCCGCCGCCCTGAAACTGGATCCGGATGTCGCGGCCCATCGACGGCGACGGCACCGCCAGGGTCTCCACCGGCAGTCCCTCCCGCGAGTAGGCCGCGGCGGTGGCGGACTGGCCCGCGATCCCCAGCAGGCCCGGCAGCATCAGCGCGAGCAGGACGACGACCGACGCCCGGGGTGTCCGTGCGCGCGACCTGGATTCAGAACAAGCCATCATCGGTATCCGTCTCGGTTCGTTGGCAGTGCACCGGGCACGGTATCGCCGTCGAAGCGGTCCGGCGCGCCGCCCACGCCGGGCGTGATCGGCTTGTGATCAGGGAGAGGGGCAATCGATTTCAGGGCCGGAAGGAACCGTTCACCCGGTTCGGGGAGACAAGTGTGCCGTTGATCGTCGAGCTCATCGATCCGTTCTGCGTGCGCTCGAGGCGCTCAGCCCGCTCGAGCTGACGCTTGTTGCGCACCTTCTCGCGGAACTCCGCCTGCTTCAGCTGCTGCTTCTCGAAGACCGTGAGGTCGTCGTTGTCACCGGTGAACTGCACTCCGAGCGACGAGCCGTCGGAACGCACGATCCAGGACGCGCGGGTGGTGCCGGCGGCCGCGGTGTAGATGCCGGCGGGCGGTTCGGCGGGGGCGGCGGTGAATTCGTAGGTGGTCCCGTCCATGGTCAGGTCGCCCTCGACATCGGTGCCGTCGAACGATGCCGTCAGTGTGTCGCGGAATCGTGATGTGATGTCGATGCCGCCGGCGTTCTGTTCGCCGAAGAACCAGGCTTCGTCGTCGGTGCCGTTGCAGGCGTACGCGGTGATGTTCTTGCCGTCGACGGTGATGCCTATCGTCATCGCGGCGCCGTCCTTGTCCATGTCAGCGACGAAGGTGGCCGACGGCGGGAAGGCGGTGGCAGCGGACGTGGCCGACGAGGTCTGTGGGGCATCCGGTTTCGCGGGTTCGGAGCCACCGCCGCAGGCCGACAGGGTGCCCAGTGCGAGCAACGCACCGGAGCAGGTGAGCACGATCCGGCGGTATCCACCCATGATGAGGTCCTTTCTGTGCGCTCCGGGCGGAGCGGGTCATTCCCATCGACGGGCCGCGGGTCGAAAAGGTTCATCGCGGTTCGCGGTGACCTCCGCGCCGCGGTGCCAAGCCTGACAGAATCGGGCACAACCGGTGTCGGGTTGAACCGGATCGCAGTCCCACCCGTCGAACAGGTGAGAGATGACAAGCCCGGAGACGCCACCAACAGCGCGCACCGCCGGCCAGGCCGAGCAGTTGCGCGCGATGCATGATGCGCACAGCCTTCCGCTTCAGCGCTATGTGCTGCGGCTGACCCGCGGCGATCAGCAGTTCGCGGAGGATGTGGTGCAGGAGTCACTGTTGCGGCTCTGGCAGAAGCCGGAGGTGCTGGCCCGGCCGAGTGAGTCGGTGCGGGCCTGGCTGAACACCGTCGCCAAGAACCTGGTCATCGACGATCGTCGCAGCGCGCGCTTCACCCGCGAGCAGCAGACCGAGGAGATGCCGGAACGCCAGACGCCTGACATCTTCGGCCCCTCGGTCGACAAGATGGTGCTGGCGGACGTCTTGCGGTCATTGAGTCCGGAGCACCGGGCCGCGATCGTCCGAACGTACTACCTCGGGCAGACCATCAGTGACATCGCCGCGCACGAGGGGGTACCGCCCGGCACCGTGAAATCACGGCTGCACTACGCGGTTCGGGCGTTGCGGACAGCTTTGGAGGAGAGGGGGGTGGTCCGATGAGTACGGACGACAACCTGGCCGAGTGGGATGCGGCCTACGTGCTCGGCGCCCTGACGCCGCAGGAGCAGCAGGAGTACGAGCGGTATCTCGCCGCCGACCCTGCGCGCGCCGCGGAGGTGGAGGAGCTGCGGGTGATCCCGCCGCTCCTCGACGCGCTGACACCCGAGGAGGCCTACGCGCTCCTCGATCCGGCCGGCACGGACGAGGAACCGGGGGAGCCCGCCGCGGTGACGTCCCTCGCCGACGCCCGCGCCGGGCGGAAGGGCCGCTCGCGGACGGGGATGTGGACGAGTGCGCTGGCCGCCGCCGCGGCACTGCTGCTCATCGGCGGCTTCGTCGGGTACGCGGTGATCCCGCGGCAGGCCACCCCGACGGGCGAGGTGGCGCTGCAGGCGATGTCGCCGGGCTCCCGGGGCGGTGTCAGCGCCGCGCTCGCGGTGTCCGAGAAGGGCTGGGGCACCCGCTTCGACTGGACGTGCGAGTACACCGCCGACTGGGCCACCGGCGTGGCGAGTTACGACCTGGTGGTCACCACCGTCGACGGCGCTCAGTCGACGGTGGCGTCGTGGAGTCCGGCCGGCGACGAAGCCAGCGGGCTTGCCGCCGCCACGGTCATCCCCACCTCGCAGATCCGCACCGTCGACATCCGGGTCGCGGGGACGGACACCAAGCTCGCGGTGACGACGGTGAACGCCTGACCGGGACGACTCAGCCGCAGAGGCGCCGCACCTCGGCGTCGGCTGCGTCGGCGTCGCGCAACCGGGCCGCCTGATCGGGATCGGAGTTCTGCGCGCCTGCCGTTGCGGCGGCCGCGATGTCCATGAGTGCGTCGGCGAGTCGGTGCACCGCTTCGGAGAGATCGGTGGGGGTCGCCGGATCGAGGCGCGCCAGCAGGTACTGGCCGCCGTCGAAGAGGGACAGCCGGGCATTGGCGGCCGCGGCGAGCGAGCCCGCGACGTCGTCAGGCGCGACCGGCCCGGGCTCGCCGGTGTTCAACGACACACCCGTCCGCACCAGATCCGCTGCCGCACAGGCATTCTGCTTGGCCTGATCGCGCTGCGCCTGCGGGTACTGCACATCAGCGGCCGACCCGGGGAACGTGCGCCACAACGCCCACCCGGACAGGCCGAGCGCCGCGACGGCGAGCACCAGCGCAGTGCCCGACACCCACCGTGAGCGTTGCGGTACCCCGGTGTCCGGCGTCTGACCGGGCAAAGGCTGCGACATGTCGGCGATCGTAGCCGCGACGAGGCGTACTCCCACATCGACGGCCGGGTCCGCCGGCGCGCCCGCATCCGAAATAGGATCTCCCCATGCGGCTGCCGGTGCTCATCGCGATCACGGCGGCGACGGTCGCGCTGGCCGCGTGCAGCCCGGCCGCGACCGAGCCGCAGCCGCCCGCCGGACCGGCCGCCCCACCGGTCCCGACGGTCGCCGACGACTCGCGGCCGCCCGGCGCCGCCGTGCTGATCGGCCCGGCGGCGCAGTACCAGGGCACCGGCCCGACCGACGCCGACACCTTGACCATCGGTGACGCCGCCACCGACACGGTGGGCGGTCTGCTTCCCGGCGACACGATGCTCAGCCCGTTCGAGGTGTCGACGCCGATTCTCGAACTCCTGGACCCCGCGCTGCTCGACGCGGTCCAGCGGGCCGCCCGGCGCGCCGCCGCCGACGGTGTCGAGATGAGGATCACCTCGGGTTGGCGGTCGCGCGGGTTCCAGCAGCGGCTGCTCGACGACGGCGTGCGCACCTACGGCGGTCTCGACGCCGCACGGCAGTTCGTCGCCACCCCCGAGGTGTCAAGGCACGTCGTCGGCGAGGCGATCGACATCGGCCCGACCACCGCGGCGGAGTGGATGATCGCCAATGGCCGCCAATTCGGGCTCTGCCAGATCTTCGCCAACGAGAACTGGCACTTCGAGCTCGCCACCGACGAGCGCGGCGAGTGCCCGCCGCTGCGCCCCAACGCGGCCGGCTGAACGCGCCGCGTGTTCGACCACGCGGTGTAATCACCGACGGCAGGGGTACACGAAACCGTGCCCGAGACCATGACGATCCGAGATCCCCGCACCGGTGACGTCGCCGCCGAAGTCCCGATCGCCGACGCGTCCACCTGCGACGCAGCGGTGCGCCGCGCGCATGCTGCCGCGGCAGGCTGGGCCCGCACCCCGGCCGCCGAGAGGGCTGCCGCGCTGAGCGCGGCCGCCGGCGCGGTGCGCGCCGCCGCCGACGAGCTGGCCGGCCTCAACGAACGTGAGACCGGAAAGCTCATCGACGACGCGCGTGGCGGTGTGGAGGCCGGCGCCGGGACACTCGTCCAGTACGCGGAACTGGGCCCGCTGCACCGCGGCCGTAGCCTGCACGGCGGCTGGTCGGCCACCGACCTGATGATCCCCGAGCCACGCGGTGTGGCGGCGGTGCTGACGCCGTGGAACGACCCCGTCGCCGTGGCGGCCGGGCTGCTGGGCGCTGCGCTGGTGGCCGGCAACACGGTCGTGCACAAGCCCAGTGAACGGTGCCCGGGCACCGGCCGCCGGTTCGCCGAACTGCTGGCCGCCCAGCTGCCCGACGGTGTGCTGGAGATCGTCGACGGCGACGCGACGGTGGGCGCCCGGCTCGCCGCAGCCGAAGAGGTCGACGTCGTCGCGCACGTCGGCAGCAGTGTCACCGGCCGCGCCATCGCCCGGGCCTGCGCCGAGCGGGGCGCCAAGGCGATTCTGGAGAACGGCGGCAACGACGCGCTGCTCGTCGACGACGGCGTCGACCCCCGGTGGGCCGCCGAGCAGGCGGCGCAGGGCGCCTTCGCCAACGCGGGCCAGATCTGCGTGTCCGTGGAGCGCATCTTCGTCACCGAATCCGTCGCCCAACAGTTCCTCGACGCGCTCGTCGAGCAGGCCGGCGTCTGGGCCGACCGAATCGGACCGCTGGTCGACGAGCGTCAGCGCGAAGTGGTGCACCGGCACGTCACCGAGGCGGTCAAGGAGGGAGCGCGGGTGCTCGCCGGGGGCGAGCAGGGCCGCGGGCCGGGCACCTTCTACCCGCCGACCGTGCTGACCGACTGCGCTCCGGACATGTTGGTGTTCCGCGAGGAGACGTTCGGTCCGATCGCCCCGGTGCGGGTGGTTCCGGACTTCGGCACCGCGCTCACGGAGGCCGCCGACGACCGCTACGGCCTGGCGGCCACCGTGCTGACGCCGGACATGGCACACGCACAGGAGGCGTGGCGGGCGCTTCCGGTGGGCACGGTGAAGATCAACGCCGTGTTCGGCGGGGCGCCCGGCGGCGCCGCCGAACCGCGCCGCGCCAGTGGCAGCGGCATGGGCTACGGCCCGGAACTCCTCGACGAGATGACGGCCATGAAGGTGGTGCACTGGTCACCGCCGCCGGCGTGAGCCGGCCGGCTCACCGCCCGGCTCCGGCGAAATCGGCGACGATGCGGCCGAGTTCGGCCCCGCGTTGCTCCTGCACGAAGTGGCCTGCACCCGCGATGGTCACGTGCGCCTGATCCCGCGCCCCCGGCACCCGCTGCTGGAACACCTTCTCCCAACCGGCGGTCGCGGGATCACCGTCGGAGTAGGCCGTCAGGAACGGCCGGTGCCACCGCTCGAGCGCGGCCATCGTGGCGCGTCCGATCGCGGCGCCAGGATCGTTGCGCGTCAACGGGATCAGCGCGGTGAGCTGCCGCAGCCCGGCCTGATAGGACGGGTCCGGGAACGGCGCGTCGTACGCGGCGAGCACACCGGGTTCCAGCGGCCCGGCGACCGCGTCGAGGAACATGCTGGCTGTGATGGTGGGACTGCGCTGGTAGTACGACACATAGTCCAGCAGCGTCTCGGTCAACAGCACCGCATCGTCGCCGACCCCGTGGTGCGGCCACGTCAGGGCCCCCGCCAGCGCGGGGTCGCAGGTGTGCAGGATGGTGTTGGCGGCGACCACGCCGGAGAACCGGTCCGGATCGCGGGCCAGCACGCTCAGCCCGATCGGCCCGCCCCAGTCCTGAGCCACCAGGGTCACCTCGCGCAGATCCAGCCCGGTGACCAGGCTGTGCACCCAGTCGACGTGCCGGCCGAATGTGTAATCCGTTCTCTGCGTTGGCTTGTCGGAGCGACCGAAGCCGATGTGGTCCGGTGCGACGACGCGGTGCCCGGCATCCACGAGCACCCCGATCGTCGTCCGGTAGAGGTACGACCACGTGGGCTGTCCGTGCAGCAGCAGCACCGCAGGGCGATCGGGCGGCCCTTCGTCGACGTAGTGCATCCGCACCGGCTCGCCCCCGCGGCATCGCACGTCGATGTAGTGCGGTGCGAAGTCGAAGCCGGGCAGGTCCGCGAAACGGTCGTCGGGTGTCCTCAAGACGTCCATCTTCACCCGTCCCGCCGCGTCGTCGGACACCGAACCCGTAGCTTGGTCTGCTGGTGAGAACATTAATCGACTTCGACGCCGCACCCGCGTTCGCCATCCCGGCCATCGACGCCCGGGGTGCGCCGACGGTGTGCGAAGGCATGCTGCTCGAGGGTCCGCAGGGATGGGGCGAGTTCAGCCCGCCCGCCGACGGCGGTGACACCGAGGCCGCGCGCTGGCTGACCGCTGCCGCCGAACCGGGCACCGTGGGCTGGCCCGACCCGCTGCGCGGGCGGGTGCCGATCGCGGTTCCTGTGCCCGCCCTCGACACCGACCGCGCGCACGCGATGGCCGCCTCGTCCGGTTGCCGGGCCGCCGACGTCACCGTCATCGGTACCGCGGATTCCCTCGCCGGCGACATCGCCCGCGTCGCCGCCGTCCGCGACGCCATCGGCACGGCCGGTGCCCTGCGCTGCATCCCGTACCGGCGGTGGGACGTCGAAACGGCGGTGCGTGCGATCGAAGCGCTCGCCGAAGCCGCCGGCGGTCTCGAGTTCGTCGAACAGCCCTGCCGCACAATCGCAGAGCTCGCCGCGGTGCATCACCGGGTCGATGTCCTGGTCGCCGTCGACGCGTCGGCCTTCGAGCTGGCCGGGGTGACGCCCGGCGCGCTCGCCGACGCCGCGGATCTCGCCATGCTCCGGTGCGGGCCGCTGGGCGGGGTGCGGCGCGCGCTGCGCGTCGCGGAGGCGACTGGCCTGCCGTGCACGGTGGGATCGGCAGGCGAGACCAGTGTCGGACTGGCCGCCGGGCTGGCACTGGCGGGCGTGCTTCCGCAGCTGCGTTTCGCGTGCGGCCTCGGCACCGGCCTATTGCGCGGCGGCGACGTCGTCGGCGGGCGAAGCCTCATCCCGGTCGACGGCCATCTGCCGGTGGCGCCGATGCCCGCAGCACCCGACCGCGCGCTCCTCGAGCGGTTCGCGATCACCGATCCCGCCCGCGTCGCCTGGTGGCGCAACCGGTTGCGTCGCGCCACCGGGAGCTGACGTTTCGCGGAAAAGCGATTCGGGCAGACTGTCGGTCTGCCGTCGCGGGGACGGCACGCCGGGCATCCCTCCCCGAAAGGCGGCGGTGTGATGAGTGAGCAGACCACGACGGCCAACGGCCTCGGCACGAGCCTCAAGTCACGGCACATCACAATGATCTCGATCGCCGGCGTCATCGGCGCCGGACTCTTCGTCGGATCGGCCAATGCGATCAAGGAGGCCGGGCCTGCGGTCCTGATCTCGTATTTCCTGGCCGGCACGCTGGTGGTGCTGGTGATGCGGATGCTCGGGGAGATGGCCACCGCCAATCCCGACACGGGGTCCTTCTCGGTGTACTCCGACCGGGCATTCGGCGGCTGGGCGGGATTCTCCGTCGGCTGGCTGTACTGGTGGTTCTGGGTGCTGGTGATCCCGGTGGAGGCGACGGCCGCCGCGGAGATCCTGTCCAACCTCGTCGGTGGGGCACAGTGGTTCTGGGCGCTCGCGGTCACGCTGCTGCTGACGGTGACCAACCTCGCCAGCGTCGGCAACTACGGCGAGTTCGAATTCTGGTTCGCCCTGATCAAGGTCGTCGCCATCGTCGCGTTCATCGGGATCGGCCTGGCCGCCATCTTCGGCGTCATCCCCGACTCGCAGGTGAGCGGCGTCCAGCAGCTGTGGGAGCCGGACGGCTTCATGCCCAACGGTTTCGGCGCGGTGATCGCCGGCATGTTGATCACCATGTTCTCCTTCATGGGCACCGAGATCGTGACGATCGCGGCCGCCGAGTCGCCGAACCCGTCGAAGGGGATCAGCAAGGCGGTCAACTCGGTGATCTGGCGGATCTCGCTGTTCTACCTCGGGTCGATCTTCGTGATCGTCGCCCTCATGCCCTACGACCAACTCGAAGACGGCTCCTACCAGTCGACGCTGGAGGCCATCGGCATCCCGGGATCGAAGCTGATCATGGATCTGGTGATCCTCACCGCGGTGGCGTCGTGCCTGAATTCGGCCCTGTACACCGCGTCCCGAATGCTGTTCTCACTGGCCGATCGCCGCGACGCACCACAGGTGGTGCGCAGGGTCGCCGGCAACGGCGCGCCGTGGGTGGCGGTGCTGGCGTCGACGTTCGTCGGGTTCCTCACGGTGATCGGCAACTATCTGTTGCCGGAGAAGATTTTCGGCTATCTGCTGGCGACCAGCGGCGCGGTGGCGTTGTTCATCTACCTGGCCATCGCGTCGAGTCAGTTCGTGCTGGGCAGACGGATGCGCGCGGAGGGCGAAGAGCTGCCGTTGCGGATGTGGCTGTTCCCGTATCTGACGGCGGTCGTGATCGTGTGCATCATCGCGGTGCTCGTGCTGATGGCGTTCGATCCCGGTCAGCAGCAGGCAATCCTGCTCTCGACGGTGTCGGCGTTGTTCATCGTGGGCGCCGGAGTGGTGGTGCACCGCCGGCGCAGCCGCGACACCACACCGGTGTAGCTCATTCCTGTTCGCGCAGCGCGGCCCGGATCATCGGCAGCAGCCATCCCGACAGCGGCCAGACCGCGGCAAGCGCGATGGCGCAGGCCACGCCGACGAGGTTGAGCACGGCGCGGTGTTGCGGGTCGCGGGTGACGCTCGGGCGCAGCAGCAGGAAGGTGGTCAGCACCCATCCGGCCAGATACCCGGTGATCAGCACGACGTTCATGTCCCGCCGTTTCTACCCCTCCCGCGAATCCGCCGCATTCCGGCAGGTCAGGCCGGCCACACCTGCCTGCGGTGGGCGGCGTCGAAGAACATCCACTCGTAGCGGGCGGTGGTGGCGAAGTGTGCGCGGGCAACGGCTTCGTCCTCGGCGGTGAGCGCCGGCCCGATCCGGTCGGTGAGGTCGAGCACCTGCCTCACGGTCGCGGCGAACTCCTCCCCGCCGTAGCTGTCGATCCAGCGTTGGTAGCGGGGGTCGGTTGATCCCCGGTCGGCAAGTGCGGCACCGACTTCGGCGTAGATCCAGTAACACGGCAGGACGGCGGCCAGCCCGTCGGCGAAGGTCCCGCCGTACGCGGTGGCGATGAGATAGCTGGTGTAGGCGACGGTCGTCGGGCTCGCGGTGACACCGGCCAGGGCGGCGGCGTCGAGGCCGAGCTCGGGCAGCAGCGCGCTGTGCAGTTCCAGCTCGACGTCGAACACCTCAGCGGCGTGCCTGCTGAACATCGCCGTGTCGGTCAGCGTCGGCGCCTTCGCGCCGACGATCGCCAGCGCGCGGGCGTAGTCACGCAGATAATGCACGTCCTGCGCCACGTACTCGGCGAACGCGCCGGCGTCGAGGCTGCCGTCGGTGAGGCCGGTCAGGAAGGGGTGTCTGAGGATGGCGTCGAAGGTCGGCGCGATTTCGTGCCACAGTCTCGCCGACCAGGAGTGCGGATTCGACGCGCCGATGGTGGGGTTCGTCACGACGACCATCCTCGCAGCAGCGACCAGGGGCTCACTGTGCGGCGTGTCGTCGACGATGCCGCCGGAACTCGCCGGCTCGCCGCACACTCGGCGCCACCGCCACGGTGTTCACAGCCGCCCCTTGAGGATCAGGTTCCAATAGCTGCGCGGCAGTCCGTAACGGTCGAACGCCCAGGCGCTGCGCCGCGCGGCGAGCGGCTCGAGGAACGACGGCAGCGACGAGGTGATGGCGCCGCTGCGGTCGAACTCGCCGGGGATGAGGCGGTGCGCCGAGGTGGTGACCGGGGCGACGGTGTAGCCGTCGTAGGTGTCGAGGCGCTTGCCGGCGCGGGCGGCGAGCAGGTTGTCCACCAGGATCGCGATCTGGCGCCGCAGTGCGCCGCCGGAGGGGTCGGTGTCCACGGCGGCCGCGTCGCCTGCCGCCCAAACGTTGGCGTGGTCGCGGTGCTGCAGGGTCAGCGGATCGATGTCGATGAGACCGTGCGGCGCCCGGCCGGCGAGGCCGGAGGCCTCGATCCAGTGCGGACCCCGGAACGGCGGAACGAGGTGGAGCATGTCGTAGGGCAGCTCACGGGTCGCTCCGGCGTTGTCCGCCACCGTGATTCGCCGCTCGCCTGGATCGACGGCGGTGACCGCGGTGTCGTGCAGGACGTGCACGCCGAGTTCGTGGCAGCGGCCGAGCAGCCGGTCGTCGAGGTCCGGCACGCCGAGCAGGCGGGGCCGGTCGATCACCAGTGTGATGTCGACCGGTCGCGAAGTCTTGTGCCAGTGCGCGGCCGCCAGGAACAGCGGCTTGAGGGTGGTGCCGGTGCAACTCACCGGCGGCCGGGGCACCGTGAAGACGGCCCGGCCGTGCGGGGCGATCTCCTGCACCAGTCGCCACGTCTCCTCGGCCTGGTTCAGGTAGTTGCTGGCCACCGAGGACGTGGCCATCGCGGCGTCCACCCCGGGCAGGGCGTCGGTGTCGGGAACCAGCCCCGGTCCCAGGATCAGGTCCCGGTACCCGTATCGCTTCCCGGAGGCGCACTCGACGACGCCCTGTGCGGCGTCCACCGCGACGGCGGAGTCGCGGATCCAGTCGCAACCGCTCGGCGTGACCGACCGCTGGGTCCGTTCGGCACTCTGCAGGGTGGCCTGGCCGCCGCCGACGTAGGACAGCAGCGGACGGTAGGTGTGCACCTGCTGCGGTTCGATCACGGCGACGTCCTCGACGCCCTGCCGGATAAGGCGGGCCGCGGCGCTGATGCCCGCGTTGCCGCCCCCGATGACAAGGACGTCGTACGAACCGTCGGCAACCATCCCCGCGCTCTACCCTCAGACGGCGGCGGTCAACCCTTCGCCCGGGTCCTGGCCTGTTCGAGCTCGGCGATCAGGGCGTCCACCTCGGCGCGCCGCTCGGCAGGCACCAGCAGCGAGTAGAAGGTGCCGACGCTGACTGTCACCTGCAGCAGGTCCTCCTTCTCGCGGCCGAACAGCTTCTTGCGGCGGGTGATCTCGTCGACCCGGGTGTCGGAGTACTGGTCGGCCGGGTTGCGGCCACGCGACGATCCGGTCCTGAGTTTCTCGACCCAGTTGCCGTCGACCACGATGCTTTCCCCGTTGAGCCCGTCGATGCGGAACATGGGTGAAGTAAACCAGCGCGAAGCGCGGAGCGCGGTGACTCGGCGGCGGATTCGCCGCCGGGCCACGGCCCGCGACCGTGCGACGATCGGTTGGTGCCGGATTGGACCTACCACCCGTTGAGTCCCGTCGCCGGCGCCGTGCTCGGTGAGCACCGGACCCGGGTGCTGGCGCTGCGCCTTCTCGCAACACTGATCCGCTTCGCCGGCGGCCGGCGCTGGATCCCGCGGGTGTTCGACCACCCGCGGTCGCCGCCGGAGTGGGCGGGCCGCTTCGGCGCGTCGGTGCCGCTGTCCGTCGCCCGCGACGCCGTGACCGTCCTGCCGGTGCAGGGCGCGGGGATCGTGGAGATCGGCCCGGTGGGCGCCGCGGACATCGACCGCCTGCGTGCCGCGACCGCGGGACGGACCTGCCGCGTCGTCGCCGTCGCCACCGACGACGCCACCGCGCGCGCCGCCACCCCCTACGCCGACGAGGTCACCGTGGGGGAGGACCGGGCGACGATCCGGCTTGACGACCCGGGGATCGCCGACGCCGTCGACGCGCTGAGGCGGGGTCCGACGGTGCTCGCCACTCCGGCGGTGCTGCTCGCCGCCGGGCCCGGCTGGTTCCACCGGGTGATCGAGGCGGCCACGGCGACGTCACCGCCGCCGCCGGCGCTGCGGGACGTACCGGCCGACCCGCGCCGCTGGCCGGGCTGGCTGTGGGGCGTCCTCGTCGGTCTCGGTATGATCGTCGCCGGCGCGGGCGCGGCACTGATCGCACTCGGGCCGGTGCTGCTGTGGTACGACCGCGACCACCTCGGCGCGTCGGTCGCCGACCTGCACGCCGTCAACCATCATCTCGTGGGCTTCCTCCAGCATGACCGGATCACCATGGCCGGCAACATGATCGGCATCGGCGTGCTCTACCTGGGGCTGGCGTGGGGCGGGATGCGGCTGGGACGCCGGTGGGCCCGCAACGCGCTGCTGATCTCGGGCCTTGTGACGTTCCTGACCTACTTCTACTTCCTCGGCACCGGCTTCCTCGAGCCCCTGCACACACTCGTCGTCATCGTGTTATTCCCGATGCTCCTTCTCGCGGTGTGGCGCGTGGTTCCGCCGCCGTCGTGGCGCGCCCCGATCGAGGGCGCCGAATCCGAACGGCGCCGGGCGTTGTGGGGACAGCTGCTGATGATCGGGGTCGGCGGGGGCCTGGTGGTCGCGGGCGGCGTCATCTCGACCGTCGGCCTCACGTCGGTGTTCGTGCCGACCGACCTGACCTTCATGGACACCGATGCGCACACACTCGATTCGGCGGGCCCGCAACTGTTGTCGTTCATCGCCCACGACAGGGCCGGCTTCGGCGGCGCGCTGATCGGCGCCGGTCTGGCCGTCCTGCTGATCAGCATGTGGGGCTGGCGGCGCGGCGAGATCTGGGTGTGGTGGGCGCTGCTGGTCGGGTGCGCGGTCGGCACCCTGCCCGTGCTGGTGATCCACTTCTCGATCGGGTACACCAGCTTCATCCACCTGCTACCGGTCTACGTCCTGATCGCCGCGACGGGTACGGCGCTCGCCCTTGCCAGGCCGTATCTCGCGGCGCGTGAGGCCGTGACCATTCCCACAACCGCGGTGCCGTGAGCGGGAAATTCGCCCCTCACCCACGGCGTTGAACCGGGCACATGACGACTGCCAGCATCCCCGCCGACCACGCCCCCGCCGCCCCGACGCTGTGGACTCCTCAGCGTGTCCTGGTGACGCGCTCGGCGTCGGAGACTCCGCACGGGGCCGCCATCATCGAGCGATGTGGCACCGCGGGCGTCACCGACATCACGGTGCTTTCCGGTGATCGGCTGCCGCCGGTGCGCGCCGAGAACGACCGGGCGGCCTACGCACTGGCCAAGCGCACACTGGCCGTGGTGGTCGCGCCACCCAGCAAGCGCCGGCTGCAGCCCATCCCGCCGAGCGCCGACTGGCGCATCGACCTCGCCGAGGGCTGCCCGGCGCACTGCCAGTACTGCTACCTCGCCGGGTCGCTGTCGGGTCCGCCGATCACCCGCGTCTACGCGAACCTGCCCGAGATCCTCGCGGCGATGGACGAGCACGTCGGCCAGGGCACGATCACCTCGGCCTCCGAATCGCGCTCGGCCGAGGGCACCACGTTCGAGGCCTCCTGCTACACCGATCCGCTCGCGCTGGAGCACCTCACCGGCTCGCTGTCGACCACGATCGCCCATGTCGGCACCCGCGACTGGGCGGGCCCGGTGGGGCTGCGCTTCACCACCAAGTTCGACAACGTCGCCGCGCTCACCGGCCTGCCACACGCCGGCCGCACCCGCGTGCGGATCTCGGTCAACGCCGACGACGTCGCCCGCCGCTTCGAGGGCGGCACCGCACCGCTGGCGCGCCGGCTCGCGGCGATGCGCACGCTCGCGCTGGCCGGCTATCCCGTGGGGCTGACCATTGCCCCGATCATGGCCACGCCGCAGTGGCGCGACGGTTACGCGGCGCTGCTGCGCGATGTCGCCGCCGCACTCGCCGACGTCCCGGATCCCGACCTCACCGTCGAGTGCATCACCCACCGGTTCACCGCGTCGAGCAAGGACGTGCTGCTTGGGTGGTATCCGCGCACCAAGCTGGACATGGACGAGTCGGGCCGCACCCGCAAGTTCGGCAAGTTCGGCTCCGCCAAGTACGTCTATCCCAAGGACACCATGGCGGAGATGCGGGCCTGGTTCGAGGCCGAGCTGGCCGAGGTACTGCCCGCCGCCCGCGTCCTGTACTGGACCTGAGCGCCGCGGGCCCGCGCACCCTGGCTCCCGATCGACGGTCGCACCTTGGCAGACTGGGGTCATGGCACAGATAACGTTGCGTGGAAATCCGATCAACACGGTAGGGGAGCTGCCCGCCGTCGGTTCAGCGGCACCGCAGTTCACTCTCACCGGAACCGATCTCGGCGCGGTGACGAGCGACGACTTCCGCGACGCGCCCGTCCTGCTCAACATCTTCCCGTCGGTCGACACTCCCGTGTGCGCCACCAGCGTGCGGACGTTCAACGAGCGCGCCGCGGCCGGCGGCGTCTCGGTGCTCTGCGTGTCGAAGGACCTGCCGTTCGCCCAGAAGCGGTTCTGCGGCGCCGAGGACATCGAGAACGTCAAGACGGCGTCGGCGTTCCGCGACAGCTTCGGGGAGGACTTCGGCATCACGATCGCCGACGGACCGATGGCCGGCCTGCTCGCGCGCGCCGTCGTGGTGATCGGCGCCGACCAGAAGGTGGCCTACGCCGAACTGGTGCCCGAGATCGGCACCGAACCCGACTACGACGCCGCGCTCGCCGCGCTGAAGTCCGCCTAGAACCCACCTCTTCCGCCGAACGTGCGGTCACTGCGAAGAATCGCCTCGATTTTCGCAGTGGCCGCACGTTCGGCGCATTGGGGCGCCCGCCCGAAACGCGTCTGACCAGCCGCGCGATCACCGTTCGGTATCGGTACGGCATCTCCTTCGCCGAGACGCCCGCCCAGTTGGCATTCCGGCCGCCGCGAGTTGTAGAAGTGACTGTGGTGACAGATGTCAACCGACGCGTCGACCCGACGCGGCAATTCTCGTGGTGCAGGGAGTGGATTCGAATGAGGCGTATCTATGCCGTTGTGATCGGTGTGGCCATGCTGCTGGTGACCGCGGGCCACGCCTCGGCCGATCCCTACACCCGCTCGACGGCGCATCAGCAGGCCATCGACTACGTGATCGCCCGCGCGCTGGCACAGCGCGGGGTGCCGTTCGTCTACGGCGGCGGTGACGCCACCGGTCCGACCAGCAAGGCCGCACGCAAGGATGCTGACCCCGCCGTCCTGGCGTTCGACCCGACCGCCACCGTCGCCGGCTTCGACGCGTCGGGCCTGATGCTCTACGCGTTCGCCGGTGTCGGCGTGAAGATCCCGCGCTCGTCGGGTGACCAGTTCCTGGCGGCGGCGAAGGTCGCGCCTGCGCAGGCGCTGCCGGGCGATCTGCTCTTCTACGGTCCGAACGGAACCCAGAGCGTGGCGATGTACCTGGGCAACGGGCAGATGCTGGAGGCGACCGATCCCGCGGTGGCCGTGACGCCGGTCCGCACCGCCAACATGATGCCCTACCTCGGCCGCTTCATCGCCTGAGCAGGTCAGGCGTCGCCGGCCTGCCACAGGCGCTGGTAGTAGTCGATCCGCACCGCATCGCGCCGCACGCCGTAGGCCGCGAGGAGTTCGTCCTCCCAATCGGCGGGGCCGAAGTTCCACGACAGCGACAGCAGAGCGACGGCGATGTCGGCCCACCGGTCGGCGACTCCGAGGTCGCCGAGGTCGACGTGCGCACTGAACGCACCGTCGTCGCCGATCAGGGTGTTCGGCGCGCACGCGTCGCCGTGGCAGACCACCATCCGGTCGACGGGCGGCGCCTCGCCCACGGTCGCGCGGGCCTGGGCCGGCACCTCTCGCCGCAGCCGCGTCGGCACCGACCAGTCGAAGGGACACCCGGCGACGGGCAGGGTGTCGTGCAGGCGCCGCAGACCGGAACCGATGGCGCGGACCGCCGTTCGCGGTGCGGCGAGCCAGCGCGGGTCCACCGCCGAGCGTCCCGGCATGCCCGCGGTGTGCAGCCAGCCGTCGCCGACGGCGATCAGGCGGGGGACCGGAGTGAATCGTGCCGCCCAGCGCATCCTCTCGGCCTCGGCGGTCAGCAGGTGCGGTCTGCCCGCAGGTGCGGTCTTGACGAACTCCCGGCGCTCGCCGGTGCCGATCTGGAAGGTGACGCCGCCGAGTTCGTTCACCCAGACCGCGGCCACCGGCCTGCCCGCGGCGATGTCGTCGACCACAGAGGGCACCGGGGTCGGGCCGGTGGGTGCGCTCACGGATTCGGCCGGCGCGTCAAACGGTGGGCATCCGGCCGACCAGCGTGAGCATGATGACGATGCCGGGCAGCAGGTTGGTGACCGAGTGGGCGGCGATGCTGGCGACCAGGCTCCCGGTGTACAGCCGGGCCAGGCCGAGCGGGATCGCGACGATGAGAAGCAGTGGCGTCCTGCTCAACTCGAGGTGGGCCACCGCGAACAGCACAGTCGTCACCGCGAAGGCGACCCACCGGCCCCAGCGCCAGTCGATGGCACCCCAGAGCAGTCCGCGGTACACGATCTCCTCGCACACCGGCGCCACCAGCACCACACAGAGGAAGATGGCCACCGCCCAGGCCCATGACGTCCGGATGTCCCCGAAGGCCGCGCCCACCGCGGAGTTCGCCTCGGGCCCCACGATCGACAGATAGAGCGCCGCGGCGGGCAGCGTGATGAACAGCCCGCCGAATCCGAACAGGGCACCCCATCCGAGGCCGCGCCACGTCCAATGCAGCCGCAGGTCGATGCGCGGCCCGTTGCCACGTAACCGCGTGATCAGCACCGCGAGACCCGCGGCGCATACGGTGGGGACTACCAGGACCGTCGCGATCTTCCCCACCGACGCCCCGCCACCCCCCAGCACCAGCAGCAACAGGAGCCCGACCGCCACATAGGTGGTCACCACCACCAGGTACGCGCCGATGCCCCAGCGGTGCGGCCGCGCCGCGGGCGGGGCCGGCGGCGGGGCGGCGGCCTCGGGCGGTCCGGGCACTACGACCGGATTGTGTTCGGCATTCACGTCTTCGACGCTACTGCAGTCACGCGACACTGCCGATCGCCGAAACACCACGGCCGTCCGCAGCAGGCGCCCGTGTGTCACACTCTGCGACGGGCACACCGATCGGGCAGGGGGTGAGCGCGTGAACGAGGCACACGAGCGCTGCGGTAGTGACGAGTGGCGGCAGATAATCCGGGACGTCATCCTGCCGTGGGCCCTCGGCAGCACCGATCTCGGTGACGACGTCCTGGAGGTCGGACCCGGCTACGGCGCGACCACCGACGTGCTCAGCGGCACTGTGGGCCACGTGACGGCGGTGGAGATCGACGCCGGCCTGGCCGCCATGCTCACCGAGCGCTACTCCGGGGCGCCCTCGGTGGACATCGTGCACGGCGACGCCACCGCGCTGCCCTACGAAAGCGACCGGTTCACCGGCGCGGCGTGTTTCACGATGCTGCACCATGTTCCGACGGCGCAGCTGCAGGACCGGCTCTTCGCCGAGGTCGCGCGGGTGCTCGCCCCGGGGGCGGTACTGGTCGCGAGCGACAGCCTCGCCAGCGACGAGCTCGAGGCCCACCACGAAGGCGACACCTACAACCCCGTGGATCCGGACTCGCTGGCGTCCAGGCTCGCGGCGGCGGGCTTCGAGGGGATCGAGGTGCGCACGAATCCGTACGGCTGGACCGCCACCGCCCGAGCGCTCACCTCATAGGCTGCTGCGCCCCGAGATGGCGTTCACCAGCGCCACGGCGTGCTCGCTGACACCCCTGTGGGACGCGCGGACGTCGACCACCACATCGCCGACGACCCGCATCGCGTGGGTGCTGACGTAGCCGGTGTCGGACCGGACCCGGACCAGTTCGACGCCGTCGTCGCGCTGCGGTTCGTCCATCGACAGCAGCCACGGCTCCGGGTCCTCGTCGGTGACGGTCAGCACCCCACCCGCGCAGCGCTGCCAGGTGGCCACCGTCCGGTCGACGAAAGCACGTGCGGCGGAGGGAGTTTTGAACTCGATCACTCCCTGGTCCACGTCGGCGGTCTCGTCGTCGGCGTCCAGCACCGCACCACGCACCGCACCGAATCCGCTGCCGTCGTACACCTCGGTCATCGTATTCGCCTCGACGGCAAGGCATTCGGCGGGGGCGTAGGCCTTGCCCTCGCGGAGTTCGAACAGCGTGCGGTAGGTGAACGTCGTCGTCAGCACCGCCGGCGCGATGATCGCATTGACCTCCGTCTCGCTGAGCAGCATGCTCGCCAGTGGGTCGACCGGCGGCGGACCGGCTTCCTCGACAGCGGGGGTGCAACCCGCGCAACCCACCGCCACGGCGGCCGCGGTACCCACCACGCCCGCGCGGATTCGACCTGCCCGCATGGGTCGATCGTAAGCCGCGCGGACCGAGGTGGACTGCACGAATCAGGCCGTCAGCGGCCCACACCGAGATCGTCGGACCGTCCCGCTGCGATGCGGGACCACTGCGGGATCGGCCGCCCGTCGCTGCGCGTGTTGGAGCCGTCGACCTGCCAGGGTTGCGGCCAGCCGGACGGCGAGTCCTCCCAGGGCTCCTGCCGCCCGTAGACGGTGAGGTCCATCAGCGCGAGGCTGTAGTCCATCGCCTCGACACCGCGCAGTGTGGTCCAGTAGGTCTCGAACACCCGGTCACCGTCGCGTACGTAGCAGACGATGTGCATCATGCCGGCCTGCCGCCCGACGAGCAGCCGGTCCAGGGACGGCAACGCGGAGTACCACGGCACGTCCCAGCCCATGAACTCGCGATAGCGCAGACTCTCGTCGAGCGGGCCCTGACAGAACACGGCGTAGGTGATGTCCCGCGAGTGCAGGTACGACAGCTCCGTGACCTGCGTGGTCACCCAGGTGCAGCCCTCGCACTGCTCGGGAGCCGGCCGCCCGGGATTCCACATGAAGTAGTAGGCGACGAGCTGCGTGCGTCCGTCGAAGGCGTCACGGAGCGTGAGGGGGCCACCCGGGCCGGCGATCTCGAGTCCGGCGTCCACTTCGACCATCGGCAGCCGACGGCGGGCCGCGGCGATCGCGTCGCCCTGCCGGGTGTGTGCCTTCTCCTGGACCCGCAGCTCGCTCAGCTGTGTCTCGAACGCGGCACGGTCGACGGGTGGGGGCAGCGGTGTTCCCGCCGGGACGCCGGTCACGGCGTCGAGGGGGCGCAGTGGGCGCAGCCATCCGGCTCACGCGCGGGGCGGACATCGTTCGGATCGTCGGGATCGGGCTCTCCGAACCACCGCCACGGCTCGCGACGGCCGTACTCGTCGTGCCAGCACCACCACTCGTACGCCGGGGTCTGCGGATAGCCCGGCGGCGAATCCTCCCATGTCTCCTGGCGACCCAGCGCTGTCATGTCCAGGAAGCTCCACGTGTTGACGAAAGCCTCGTCGCCACGGTTGTTGATGCAATAGGTGCGGAACACCTGGTCGCCGGTGTCACCGGCGCGGATGAAGGCGTTGGTGCCGTGCCACTCGTGCACCCCGAAGTCGACGTCGAAGCCGCTGTCCGGTTCGGCGACGATGGTGTACCAGGGGATGTCCCAACCCATCCGGGCCTTGATGCGGGCGATGTCGGCCTGCGAGCCGCGTGACACGTACACCAGCGTGGTGTCACGGGCGTTGAGGTGCGCGAGGTTGCCGATGTGGTCGGCCATCAGGGAGCAGCCGACGCAACCGTGGTCGGGCCACCCGTGCAGGCCGGGATCGACGAACGCGCGATAGACGATCAACTGGCGCCGCCCGTCGAAGAGATCGAGCAGGCCCACCTCGCCGTCGGGCCCGTCGAAGACGTAGTCCCTGTCCACCGCCATCCACGGCATCCTGCGGCGCTGCGCGGCGAGCGCGTCCTTCGCCCGGGTCAGCTCCTTCTCTTTGACCAGCATCTCCTGCAGAGCAGCTTCCCACTGCTGCGCGGACACCACCGGAGGCGTGTGCATCGCCCGTCCCCTCTCCACCGCGGCGGCCGTCGTCGATGACCCCGCCGGACGTTATACAGATCAGTTGAACATTCCGAATCCACCACAACACAGGCGCCCGCTATAGTCAACAAAATGGTTGAAGATCAGGTGCTCGACCGCACCTACGGCGCGCTGGCGGACCCCACCCGCCGCCGCCTCCTGGAGGCCCTGCGCGGGGGCGATGCGCGGATCACCGATCTCGCGGCGCCACTGCCGATGACGTTCGCCGGGGTGTCGCGGCACATCGGCGTGCTGGAGTCGGCAGGACTGGTGCAACGGGAGGTCCGCGGCCGTGAGCACTGGGTGTCGCTGCGTCCCGACGGGCTGACGCTGGCACAGCGGTGGCTCGACCAGCAGACGGACTTCTGGACCGCACGCGCCGACGCGCTGCAGGACCGCCTGCGCCGGAAGGGGCAGGCGCGTTGACCGAGGCGCCGGTCGTGCGGGTGCAGCGCGTGATGGCCGCCCCACCCGATGTCGTGTTCGACCAGTGGCTGGACCCGGAGTCATTGGCGGAGTGGATGTGTCCGCGCCCGGACCGGTGCATCCACGTCTTCATCGACCCACGCGTCGACGGCCGGTTCCGCTTCGACGTCGACAACGCGGGCACGCTCGTGCTCATCACCGGGCGCTTCCTCGCCATCGAGCGCCCGCGCCTACTGCGGTTGACGTGGAGCAACTCCGACTGGCCGGATCCGACGGTCAGCAGCGTGGTCGAGGTGACGTTCACGCCGGCCGGTGACGAGCAGACGGTGATGGCCATCGAGCACGCGATGCTGCCGCCGCACGAGTACGACAACTTCCACGGCGGCTGGACCGCCATCTGCGAACAGCTCGCGGAGGCGCTGACCGGCGGGTGACGGCGACGCCGGTCAGCCGGGAATCTGGGTCTGCTGGTAGAGCGCGAGTTTCCAGCCGGCGTCCGTGCGCGTGTAGACGCTGGACATGGCGCCGACGAACGGCGGGCTGTCGCCGTCGCGGTATCCGGTCGCCGTGTAGACGAGGATCCTCGTATCGTCAGCGGGGCGGACGAGGCGGACGTCGCCGAGTTCATAGCGGCGCCACGGCGGGGATTGCGACAACGCCGCCACCACCGCGTCGCGGTCCATCACCATGCCGTTAGCGAGCACCATCAGGGCGTCGGGCAGCATGACCCCGGCGTAGAACTCGGACCCGGTGCCGTTGCACAGCGAATCCCAGCCGGCCCGTTCGAGTTCGAGGAGCAGATCGAGCACTTCATCGGTCACCCCCGGGGGATACCCGCGTGCGGCGACATTCATGACCGGAAATCGGTCAACGGCCGCGCCAGGTGGGTTTGCGCTTCTCGAGCCAGGCCCTCGGGCCCTCGGCCGCATCCTCGGTGGCACCGGCCACCTTGCGCATCGTCTCGCCGAACCGGACCGACTCGATCCAGCCCATGTCCGCAGACCGCCAGGCGACCTCCTTGGTGGCCCGCTGCGCCAGGGGCGCCGCCTCGGTCAGCGTCCGCGCCCACGCACGGGCCTCCTGTTGCAGCGCATCGGGTTCCACCAGCCGCCACACCAGGCCGATCTCCTTGGCGCGTTGGGCGCTCATCGGCTTGCCGGTCAGCAGCAGCTCCATCGCGTTGGCCCATCCGACGCGCTGGGGCAGCCGGATGGCCCCGACGATCGTCGGGACGCCGATCGCCACCTCGGGGTAGGAGAAGGTGGCCTCGGTGCTGGCGATGATGAAGTCGCAGAACAGGACTCCGGTCAGTCCGTAACCGATGCACGGGCCGTGCACCGCGGCGATGGTCGGCTTGAACAGTTCCATGCCGCTTTCGAAGGAGTTGATGGTCGGCTTCTCCCAGAACGTGCCGCCGAAGGTGCCCACCACGCCTTCGCTGTCCTTCAGGTCGCCACCGGCGCAGTGCACGTCCCCGTTGGCGGTCAGGATCGCGACCCAGGCGTCCTCGTCGTCGCGGAACCTGTCCCACGCCGCGTTGAGGTCACTGCGCAGCGCACCGTTGATGGCGTTGCGTGCCTCGGGGCGGTCCATGGTGATGGTCGCGACGTGATCGTCCAGCTCGTAGGTGACGAATCCCATGGCTGAACACTAGGTGCGCAGGTGTGCCGACTCCAGCGCACCGTCGGCGATCATCGTCCGCAGGGCCCGGCGGTCCAGCTTGCCGCTGGCCAGAGTCGGGATGCGGTCACTCGTGGCCGATGCCCACCGGGTGGGGATCTTGTAGGCCGACAGGTGGGCGCGCGCGTACGCCGCGAGGGCGGCGAAGTCTGTCGGGCCCGCCTGCGCCGCCGGGACGACGACCGCACACACCTCCTCGCCGCGCTCCGGGTGCTCCACCCCCACCACCACGCACTGCGCCACGTCGGCCGACGACTCGATCACCGCCTCCACCTCCAGAGGGGACACGTTCGCGCCCGCGGCCTTGATGAGGTCACCGGTGCGGCCGACGTAGAACAGCCGCGGGTCGCCGGTCCTGCGGTAGACCCGGTCACCGGTGTGGTACCAGCCGTCCCGGTCGAAGGTCTCCCAGCGCTCCTTCTTGTTGTAGCCGGCCATCACCCCGACGCCGCGGACCAGCAGTTCCCCGGTGGTCCCGTCGGATACCGGTACGCCGTCGTTGTCGACGACCGCGATGTCGGTGAAGACGAAACCGCCCGCGGTCTCGGACATGGTGCGGTGCACCGGGTAACCGTCCGGCACGTCGGTCATCGCGATGTCGAGCGGACCGTCGCGCAAAATGGGCGCACTGCTCAGGTCGCGGGCGGCGAAGCTGGGGTGCTCGCGCAGCCGCTGGGTGAACGCCGGCCAGCCCACCACCCCGGTGGCCCGTTCCCGCTCGACGAGGTCGAGCGCCGTGCCCGCGTCGAGCCGCGCCATGGTGAGCACCGTGGTCGGTTCATGCAACGCCCCGGCCGCCGCGAGCACGCCGCCGATCCAGAAGAACGGCATGGCGCAGAGGATCCGGGGCGGACCGGAGGACCGGGAGATGGCCCTGACGGCGGCGGGCCAGGTCGAGGTCTGCCGGGCCAGCGTGCCGTGCGTGTGCAGCACGCCCTTGGGGTCCGCCGTGGACCCGGAGGTGTGCACCATGATCGCCAGGTCGGCGGGCGACACCTCGGCCTCGACGGCGGCCAGGATCTCCGGCGCCACCCCGTCCGCGGAGTCGTCGTCCCACACGGTCGCCCATGCGCGATCGGCGGGCCCGGTCAGCACGACGCGGCGCAGATACGGCGCAGCGGCCACCGCGACATCGCCGTCGCGCTGCGCGGCCAGTTCCGGAAGCGCGGCCTCCAAACGTTCCGAGGTGTCGGTGGTGAGCACCCGGGGCGGCGCCACCAACAGCCCGACGTCGGCCAGCCGCAACACCTTCGCGATCTCGGCCGGCGCGTACATCGTGCTCAGCGGGACGACGACCGCACCGATTCGGGACAGTGCGAGCCACCAGACGACCCACTCGGCGCCGTTGGGGAAGAACAGCCCGACGCGGGCGCCCTTGCCGACACCGCTGCGCAGCAGCCGTCGCGCGATGTGGGCGGACCGCCGGTCGGCGTCGTCGTAGGTGAGTCGGTCGGTGGGGGTGACGAGGTAGGGGTGAGACCCGTGTTCACGCACGCTGCGCCGCAGGAGCGCCGGAACGGTCGGCGGGATCGCCGCGGGGATGGATGTCACAGTCCCGATCCTGCCCAACGACGGCGAACACGGAACGCCCGGGCGCCGCACCACGTTGAATCAGGCATGCCATCGACGCTCCACGACGAGGCAGCGGCCCGCCGGACCCCGGCCGATCTGGCCGACCGCCTCCTCGACATCAAGCGGATCTACCACGAGCCGGGCATCGACCGGTTCCCGCGCGCCCGACAGGTGCTCGACCGGTACGCCGGTGCCGAACTCATCGAGGTTCCGTCGCACCAGGCCATCCCCGGCCTGTACGGCAACGAGGGCAACGTCGAGGACTGGGTGCGCATCAAGCGCGAGGTGCTGGTGCTCGGCGAGAAGAAGAGCCTGGCAGCGCGCCGCAACGAACGGTCGAGTGACTGGATCGCGCCGTCCACCGCGAACGGCTGCGCCATGGCGTGCTCCTACTGTTACGTGCCGCGACGCAAGGGCTATGCCAACCCGATCACGGTGTTCGCCAACATCGAGAAGATCACCGGCTACCTCGAGCGGCACGCGGCACGCCAGGGCGTCAAGCCGGAGCCCAATCAGTGCGATCCCGTCGACTGGGTCTACGACATCGGTGAGAACAGCGACTGCTCCGTCGATGCGATGGTGTCCGACAACGTCCGCGACCTCGTCGAGCTGTTCACCCGTGTCCCCAACGCCAAGGCGAGCTTCGCGACGAAGCTCGTCAACCGGGACCTGCTCGACTACGACCCGCGCGGCGGCACCCGGGTGCGGTTCAGCCTGATGCCCGCGGACACGTCGCGCACTGTGGACGTCCGTACGTCGAAGATCGCCGACCGCATCGCCGCACTCGACGACTTCGTCGACGCGGGCTACGAGGTGCACCTCAACTTCAGCCCGGTGATCGTGCACGAGAACTGGCTGGCCGACTGGGCGGAACTGCTCGAGCAGATCGCCGACGGCACCAACGAACGCACGAAGCGGCAACTCGCCGCGGAGATCATCTTCCTCACCCACAACGAGGGCCTGCACGACGTCAACATGGGCTGGCACCCCAAGGGTGAGGACCTGCTGTGGCGGCCGGACCTGCAGCAGCTCAAGCGGAGCCAGAGCGGCCAGTGGAACGTCCGGTACAAGTCGCCGTGGAAGGGCCGCTGGGTGGAGCAGCTCACCGACCTGATCGCCGAGACGCTGCCGGACTGCCGGATCCGGTACGCCTTCTAGACTATTCGTGCTTCGGCGTGCCGACCGCGCTGGACAGGTCGGTGTCGAGGAATGCGGCCGTGTCGTAGTACGTGCGGAACGCGGTGATGCTGCCGTTCTTCGCCTCCAGCACGCTCACCCCGTCGTAGCGGAACGCCGTCCCGTCCCGCAGGGTGCCCTCGGAGGTCCACTCCAGGAACGTCACGTCGTCGTCAGTGACCCGGTGCCGGAACGCCGCGTCGATGTCACCGAAGACGTCACGGTACTGCTGCCAGAACGCCCGGGCGCCGTCCTTGCCGCGCTGCCCGTGCGGCAGGCCGGCCTTGTTCAACGTCGCGTCGTCGCCGAACAGGTCCACCAGCGGATCGACGTCGCGGTCCCGGTGCAGCCTGTCCAGTGCGTTGACGAATTTCTGCGCCAGATCATGCATGGTGCCGATGTACCCCGCGCCGCCAGGACCATGCGGCACGTCAGCCGTTCGTCACACATTTCGACGTCCCGATGTCGGCGGCCACGGCCGATAGAATGCCGAGATGGGCCGCGAGCTCCAGGTGACGTTCGACTGCGCCGATCCGGCTGCCCTCGCCGGGTTCTGGGCGGAGGTGCTGGGTTTCGTCGTCCAGCCGCCTCCGGAGGGGTTCGACACGTGGGACGACGCGCTCGAGGCGATGGGCGTTCCGCCTGAACGACGCAACGACGCCTCGGCCCTGGTCGACCCTGATGGCCGCGGGTCGCGCATCTACTTCCAGCGCGTGGCCGAGGGCAAATCCGCCAAGAACCGGGTGCATCTCGATGTGCGCGTGGCACCCGGATCGAGCGGGGACGAGCGGATGACCGTATTGGAGCGCGAGTGCGAACGACTACAGGGCCTCGGCGCCACCCGGCTGAGCCGGCACGAACCCGCGCCCCCGTTGCAGGGCGGCCACATCGTCATGGCCGACCCCGAGGGCAACGAGTTCTGCCTCGACTGACCGGTCGCACCGATGAGTGATCCACCGAGAACCGCCGACGGTCACCACATCGTCGTCGACGGACGCAAATGGCGGGCGACCGACCCGGCGATCCCCCAGGAGCGGCGGGCCGAGCTCACCCGCATCCTGATGGGGTGGCGGCGAAAGGTGCGCCAGGCCCGCGGAACCGATCGCGAACCGGCGGTGCGGGCGGGTGTGCACGCGGCCAAGGTCGCACTGGGGGAGCGGGGCACACCGTGGTGGGAGCAGACCGACGAGGAGCGCCGGGCGCGGTGGGAGACCCACGTCCCTGCACCCGACGACTCGTCACCGAACTAGTGCCGCCGGGCGGTCCACGGGCGCTCGTTGCGTTCGCGCCGCTCCGCTTCGTCGGCGCGGTCCTCGGCCCAGAAGTCCTCGAATCGCTCGCCCGGGCGGACGTTGGGGACGCGGTTCATGATGTTGCTGAACCATTTCGGCGGCGTCTTGGGCTCATACTGGGGAAGCACGGCGCTCAGCGATGCGAGTGTCTTGAGGACGACGAAGACCCCGAAGAACGCGCTGGGCGAGTCGGTCAGGGCGATGCCGATGAATCCGAAGATCAGGGTGAGATGGACGACGACGACGCGGCTCAGCCCGCGCTGGGCGGTCTGTTCGAGCTGCCAGAACGACCACCTGCGCAGGCTGAACAGGTCGGCGAAGAAATCCAGCGCGAGGAAGGCGAGCACGCTCAGACATCCGAATCCGACGCTGCGCCAGTCGACATCGGCGAGGCGGCCCTCGCCGTTGCGGTTGAGCAGGAACAAGATCGCCGCGAGGAACACCGCGTGCGCCGCGCAGAACGCGAAACCGGTGACGGCGAAGCCGGTGAGGAACGAGGAGCTGTTGCGTGAACTGCGCCGGTCCGCGCTCGGCGCCGTGTACCGGAAGTGACCGCTGCGCGGAGACCACCGCCGGTGCAGCACGATCCGGGCCACGATGAACGCGCACATCGCGAGGTTCTCGAACCAGTAGACCACCAGCGTGGTGGGTCCGGACCAGTCCTCGAAGAACCAGCCGACAATCGGGACCGCGATCACCGCCAGCAGGCTCAGCGGGTGGACGAAACGCGTCACCCGGTGGTCCTGTTCGCCGGCATGCCCGCTCCTCTCCGCCGATCACGCACCGCGCAGTGCGCACGTCGGAGATTAACCCGGCCGCCGAGGCGCCGCCGGGATCAGCGTCGGGAGAGCTCCGCCTCCAGCCGCTCGATCAGCGTCTTGCGGGCCTTGCCGTCACGCTCGCGCTGCAGCGCGGAGGTGAGCTGACGCTTGTCGAGTTCCCCGACGAGCTTGACGGCTTGGGCGACCGGCAGCTCGTCGAGCCGGCCGACCGCGCGTGCGCCCTTGGCGGCCTTGGTGTTCGGCACGTGCTGCCTGCCGGATGCCGACGCGCTGCGCTTCTTGCTGTCGGTGGCTTTCTTCTCTGCCTCGGAAAGCTGATCCCATGCCTTCTTCGGCAGGTACCGCTTCGTCTCACCACGGTTGCCGCGGGCGCGCGCGCCGCCGTCCTTCGTCTGCCAGTCTTCCTTGCCCCACTGCTCCAGAGACTTCTGCCGGTCGTCTTTCGGGCCTCGGTAGCCGCCGCCCTGCCGCTCGTACTCCTGGGTCAGCAGCTGACTCTTGCGTGCCGACCACTGCCCCTTCTTGCCGCCCTTGTCCGAGGCCTTGATCTCTTCTTTGATGCGCTCCCGTAATTCGGGATCGGTGTACTCCGCCATGGAGGGGGAGATACCCGCTTTCGGCTTGGGTGTTCCGCACCATCACGGCGGCGGCCCGGCCGGGCCCGGCTGACAGTGCGGACACCACCAGGTGCGTCGCCGCTCCGGATCGTTGGGCACCTCGGCGACCACCCGCACCGTGGTCCCGCAGCGCAGGCACGGCCGGCCGGCGCGACCGGCCACCCAGTGCTGCTCACCCTTGCGGCGCACCCCCGTCGTCACCTGCATCGCGCCCGGGACGGTGGCCGAGTGTCGAAGCGCCCGAGCACCGAGGTCCAGCAGGGCCGGCAGGTCCACGAGTCGCACCGGCGTCCACGGGCTGTGGCCGCGCAGGAAGCACAGCTCGTTGGCCCACAGGTTGCCGAAGCCCGCCACGCAGCGCTGGTCGAGCAGGGCGGCGACGAGCGGGCGGTCCGGTTCGGCCGCGATGCGGCGCGCGGCCTCGTCGATGTCCCAATCGTCGCGAAGCGGGTCGGGGCCGAGGTGTCCGACGACGTCGGATTCGTCGCGGGTGCGCAGCAACTCGACCACGGGCAGCTTCACGCCGTAGGCGGCGGGCCCATCGGTGCGAAGCACGACCCGGACGTCGGGCATGACCGCGCGCGGCAACCAGCGCCCGGTCGGGGAGATGGTCCACGATCCCGACATCCGCAGGTGGGTGTGCAGGGTGAGGTCGCCCGACAGCCGGGTGAGAAGGTGCTTGCCGTGCGTGATGTGGGCCTGCACGGTCCTGCCGGTGAGGTCGTCCGTAGCGTGACTCGGCACCCGTAGCTCGCCGTGAGTCAGCGTGCGACCACGCAGCGCGCGGTCGAGTCGTTGCGCCAGTGCGTACACGGTGTCACCCTCGGGCACGCGTCAGCGCTCTTGACCGCGGCGACTCAGCAGTCGAGCTGGACGATGGCGGTGGAGACGATGTCCGTCGCGGAACCCACGGTGACGCCGAGGGGGTCGAGTTCCTTCTGGACCAGGCTGACGATGGTGGCCGAGCCGACGCCCTGGCGGGAGGCCTGGCACGCCTGATAGCCCGTGGTGAGCAGCTGCGCCTGGGACAGGAACGGGAACTTGTCCTGCAGGCGCAGGAAGTCGGCCTCGCCGGCGGCCGCGGGCGGTGCGAAGGCCAGCCCGGCGGATGCGGCGATGACCAGGGCTGCGAATGATCGGACCATGGGACTTCCTTCGGCTTGCGGCGGGATCGCACGATCGAACTGGCGGACGCTGACGCTGGTCATTGTCCACCACGGGCGGGCTCAAACATCGGGAAGTCGCGCTGCCGGTCGCTCACACTGGGAGATGTTGGGATCGGTAGCCGGCTGCGCGCCGTGTACTCGAAGCACGAGCAGCGCCATGGGGGCGGTGCCCGACGAGAGGATCCGACCTTGAACCGACTCACACGGTTCGTGACGGCGGCCGCGGTGTCCGGCGGGGTGGCGTTGACCGGCTTCGCGTTGACCGCGGGCACGTCGACCGCTCAGGGCCCCAGCTATCAGGGCGGGAACTGCCCGGTGGGGCAGACCTGCACGCACTGGTGTCCAGGCGATCCGGCCATACCGGGCGGCCAGGTGCTGACGTGGGACCGCAAGGTCTGCCATGACTGGTATTGGAATTCCGAGGGCATCGTCGACGTCACCACCTGGACCATCTATCCCTGGTCCGGCGCGCCGCATCCGGCCACGCCGCCGCCACCGCTGTATCCGGCACCTCCGCCGCCGCCGCTGCCGCCGGGTACGCCGTTCTGCAGCCCGCGTGGATCGCTCATCATCATTCCGCCGATCTGCGACGAGATCGGCGTCGACATGCCGCCCGGGTCGGTGCGGCGTTAGTGACGAAGGGGGCAGAAGATTGCGGGTGGTGAGCGCGCGCCATTTCATCGCGGCGCCGATCGGCGAGGTGTTCGACTGGCTCGCCGACGGACGGAACTGGGCGGCGATCCCGGGAATGTTCTACTCCCGGGTCCGCCCCGTCGACGGCCCCGAGCCGTACGGCGTCGGCTCGATCCGGGAGTTCGCCTCCTCCGGTTCGAAGGTGACCGAACTGGTAACCGGATTCGAGCGGCCGCATTTCATGAGTTATCAGGCGCTGAGCTCGATTCCGCCGATACGGCACGGCGGCGGATCGATGACCTTCCGGGTGGTGCCCGGCGGGACAGAGGTTGAGTGGGAGACCAGGATTCGGCTCGAGTCACCGGTGTTCGCCGGCGCGCTGACGGCGATGTATGCGCCGCTGGTCAAGCTGGGTTTCCTGATGCTGATGCGCACCGCGGCGCGCGCTCTGGGCTAACCGAGGCCCGCGCGCCACTTGTCGAGTAGCCGTCGGTCCCGTTTGGTCGGCCGCCCGGCCCCGCGGTCACGGACCGCCACCGCGATGACCGGCTCCGCGGGCCGCGCCGGTGTCCGGTCCAGGTAACACGTCACCGCTTCGGCCGCACCGACCCTCTTGTGGATCACCCGCAGCACCTCGACGATCCGCGTGGTGTCGGCCATCCGGACGTGGATCTGGTCACCGGGGGAGAGCATCGTCGACGGTTTGGCGATCCGGTCGTTGACGCGGACGTGGCCACCGCGGCAGGCCGCGGCGGCGTCCGGCCTGGTCTTCGTCAACCGCACCGACCACAGCCAGCGGTCCACGCGCGTCGCCTCCACGGACCCATCATGGCGGCTCGGCGCGCACTCATCCAGCGCGACGGCGTGAGTGACGGTGCTAAGTTCGGCATCGACAGCGTCTAGGGTTCCGACGCGCTTGCGCGTGCCTGGTCCGAGCGACGCCACCGCGACTCCCGACGAGTCGCGGTCATCTGAACGGACAAAAGCCTGGAGGATCTCCGGCGGTGCGCCGCGCCCCGCCGAGGAGGTCCATGATGCGCACAGGCACCCAACCGCACACACCTGCTTCGGCGGGCCGACCGGCTGTCGTCCGATGACACTCACCATCGCCCTCGCCGTGCTGTTCTCGGCGCTGTTGCACGCGATCTGGAACTCACTGGCGCACGGGGCCAGTGACCGGCTGGTCGGCTTCGCGTTGATCGGCGTGGTGGATGCGGTGGGCGGGGCGGCGATGGCGGCGGTCGGCGGGCTGCCCCCGGCCGGCGCCTGGCCGTTCATCGTCGCCTCTGCGGCACTGCACGTCGTCTACAACCTGCTGCTGCTCGCCAGCTATCAACTCGGCGAGTTCAGCCAGATGTACCCGCTGGCCCGCGGCACGTCGCCGTGGGTGGTCGCGCTGGTGTCGATCGTGGCTCTCGGCCACGATCTGCCGATCGGACAACTTCTCGGCGTGCTGGCGGTATCGGCCGGTCTCATCGCCCTCGTCCTGGTCGGCGGGCGGCCGGGGCGGCGGGAGCTGCCCGCGCTCGCGGTGGCGATGCTCACGGGCCTGATGATCGCCGCGTACACCGTGGTCGACGGTGTGGGCGTGATGCAGGCGCCACTGTGGTCCTACACCGGGTGGATGTTCCTCCTGCAGGGCCCGCCGATCGCCGTCATCGCGCTCATCCGGCGGCGACGCGCCGGGCTGTCGCGGTCGGTGCGCATGTCGGCGGCGTCCGGCGCCGCCGGCGGCGTGATCTCGCTGACCGCCTACACGATCGTGTTGTGGGCGCAGACCAGCGGTGCGCTGGCGCCCATCGCGGCTCTGCGGGAAACGAGCATCGTGTTCGGCGCGTTGATCGGCGCGTGGTTCCTCGACGAGAAGATGGGGGCGCGCCGGGCGATCGCGGCCGGTGTGGTGCTGGCCGGTGTGCTGCTGATCAGCCTGACGTGAGTCGGCTCAGCTCGAGGCGTCGAGGATCTTGATCGCGAAGACGAGCGTGTCGCCCTTCTCGATGCCGGCGCTGGGCTGGCCGTCGGGATAGCCGTCGGCCGAGGTCATCGCGACACCGACGGTGGAACCGACCTTCTGCCCGGCGATGGCCTTCTGGAAGCCGGCCACGACACCGTCGAGCGAGAACTCGACCGGGGGACCCCCCACGTAGCTGCTGTCGAACACCGAGCCGTCCCGGCCGTTCACGCCCATGTAGCAGACCGACACCGATGCGGTGTCCGCGACGACCGGGCCGTCGCCCGCCTGCAGGGTCTGCACCTGGGTCTCACCCACACTGAACGGTGCGGTCACGGTGATGAGCGGGGCGGCCGCGTCGGTGGACCCGGTGACCGCCACGCTGCCGGTCGCCCCTGGCAGCGTCCACTCCGGTGCGGCGCCCTGCGCGGGCGGTGTCGACGGGCACGCGGCGGCGGCGGCCGGCGCCTCGGGGGTCGCCGGCGCCGCCGGGGACGGCGGGAAGAATTCGACCGGTGTGCGCGACGACGACGAGCTCGTCGACGCGGTGCTCGTGTCGGACCCGCACGCGGTGAGCCCGATGACGAGCGATGCGGCGCACGCTGCGAGCGCGACGGACGAGGACAGGCGAGGAGAGTTCACGATCCGCCACGCTACCGCCGACGCACCGGTCGTCGGCCGAAGGCCCGGTCCGGGCCGCGCACCGCGACCCGGACCGGGCTCCGCGTCAGCCGGACATGCGCGCAAGCATGCCGGCCTCGTAGGCACCGCCGGGACTGCGCACGATGACGTTCATCCGGTTGGCGGCGTTGGTGAGGGCGACCAGGCAGATGAGGGCGGCCACCTGGTCGTCGTCGTAGTGCGTGCGGACCTGGTCCCACGTGCCGTCGGACACGCCGGTGTGCGCGTCGGCGAGCCGGGTGCCCTCCTCGGCCAGCGCCAGCGCGGCTCGCTCGGCTTCGGTGAAGACGGTGGCCTCCCGCCACGCGGCCACCATGTGCAGCCGATGCGCGGTCTCACCGGCGGCAGTCGCCTCCTTGGTGTGCATGTCGGTGCAGAAGGCGCAGCCATTGATCTGGCTCGCCCGCAGGCTCACCAACTCCTTCGTGGTGGTCGGCAGCGTCGATTCCTCGATGACCCTCGCAGCGGTGGTGAATCGTTTGGCGAATATCGTGGCGAACCCGTTGCCGAACAGATCGAACCGTGCATCCATGTCGTCCTCCTGTGGTGTGGTGCTGGACGACCTCTAGATGCCGGCGGCGGGCGATTTGTGACACGTCGCCGAAATTCGACGCGATTCTCAGTTCAGCACGGCCAGATCATGCACGGAATCGCGCGGCAGGTCTCCGTCGACCACGGCACGGATCTCCATGTATCGCAAGTTGATCGACCCCTTGTGATTGTCCAGGAACGCGGTGTCGGCGGCGTCACGCCCGGTGGCGATGCGCACCATGGACTGCCGCGGCGCCAGGCAGGTGGGATCCACCACGCGCCAGACGCCGTCGACGAAGGCCTCCGCGACCGCGTGGAAATCCATCGGGTCACAACCCGGCGCGTAGACGGCGACCATCCTCGCCGGGACGTTGACCGAGCGGAGCAGCGCGATCACCAGATGGGCGTAGTCGCGGCACACCCCGGAACCGGCGAGCAGGGTGTCCGCGGCTCCGTCGATGGGGTCGCTGGACCCCGGTACGTACATGAGCCGGGTTCCCACCCACGACGAGACCTTCTCCAGCAGGGTCGCCGAGTCGGCGTACTCCCCGAACTCGGTGGCCGCGAACCCGAAGAACTTGTCGGCCTCGGCGTAGCGGCTGGGCCGCAGATAGGTCGACATGTCGATTTCCCGGACCTCCGCCGGATCGGTGCGACCGAGGATCGTGGCCCGATAGGAGGCGGTGACGGTTCCTTCGGGAGCGTCGAAGCGATGGATGCGTGTGCCGTGCTCGCCGATGAGCTCCTCGGCCTCCACGGCCCTGCCCTTGCAGCGGAACTCGAGCGATTCGGTGACCTGCGCCCCGGGTTGGTGCGCGAGCGCGATCTGGAACTCCAGGGTGGTCGCGGCGGTGACGTCGATCTCGAGGTCGGCACCGACGTCACGCTTGAAGGCCGGCGGGGCATCGGTTTGCCCTGTTGACTTCTTGCCGGGCCACAGGGGCATCACGCACCGCTTTCGTCGACGGATTCGTCATCGCAATGGGTAACGGCACACCTTCTTGACCGTGGCGACGATTCGCACACCCTAGCGGCGGTCGTCGGCGGTCGCTCGGCGAGTCGGCCGCCTCGGTCAGTCGTCGGCGTCGGGGCTCATCGAGGCGTGGGGTTCTTGGCCGCGACGATCGCCGACTCGATGGCCGTGAAGCATTCCGCCGCAGCGGGTTCGGTGCCCAGTCCGACATACAAGCTGCCGGGCCGCTCGCTGCCCGCGAATCCCGTGATCGTGAACCCGGCGGTCTCACCGGCCAGCCGGCCCAGTTCGGCGCCCAAACCGGTGCCGGCCGCGATCGATGCCTGGGTCAGTGGCACCGAGAGGATCGAGGTTCCGCGGCTGGCGCCGTCGATCGCGACGAGGACGTGCGTCGGGTGCAGTATCGCGACGGTGTCGTGCTCGGCGTCGGGATCAGCGGAGTTGGCCCGGCGCCGCATCAGCTTTCCGAAGCCCTTGTCAGCCGGTGGATTCTCGCTGTGCGTGAGCCACATCCGCACACCGGTCAGGTCGAGTTGGTTCGACTCGGCGTGGGCGGTGAGCTTGTCGCGGACATGGGGGGCCAGGTCGACCATCTGCACCGCGCTGGTGTGTCGCACGTACATCGGCATGCGAGGAGTATCCACGATGAGTTACTGCCACCGAGCGGGTCTGCCCCGAGAAGAACCGATGAAGAAAGCTGAGATCTGATGGGAAACGAGCATCCGCGCGGCGGTCACCTGGCGATCAACGGGCTGAATCTGTACCACGAGGTGTACGGCGACCTCAGCGCATCGACGCCGCCGTTGTTGCTGATTCCCGGTGCGTTCATGGCCACCGAATCCATGAAGGTGTGGGCTGAGGCATTCTCAGCCGACCGCACGGTGATCGTGTTCGATCAACAGGGGCACGGCCGCACGCCGGACACCGCGCGGGCGATGTCCTACGAGCAGTTCGCCGACGACGCCGCCGCGCTGTTGCGCGCTCTGGGGGTGGCGCGTGCGGATGTGATGGGTTACTCGCAGGGCGGTGGGGTCGCTCTGCAGCTGGCGATCCGGCACGGCGCCCTGGTGAGCAAGTTGGTGTCGATGTCGGCGACGTTCCGAAAGGACGGCTGGTACCCGTCGGTGTTCGAGGCCCTCGGTGGTCTCACCGCCGATGTGTTCGCCGGCACGCCGGTCGAGGCGGCGTTCAAGCAACACACCCCGGACGCCGGAGCGTTCGACGCCTACGTCGAGAAGATGAAGACCCTGAACATCGACGACCAGGACATCAGCGACGACGCGATGCGGTCGATCTCGGCCAACACGATGGTCATCGTCGGCGACGCGGACGGGGTGACGCTCGAACACGCGCTGGCGATGTTCGCGCTGCGCGGGGGAGGCGACGCGCAGGCGGCGGCAACGGGGGTGCTGACGGACGTTCCGGCCGCTCGACTGGTGGTGCTGCCGGCGATGTCGCACATCGGGATCTCGGGGGCCTCAGAGCTTCTGGTGCCGATGATCACGGCTTTTCTCGATGAGGTGCCACCGGAGACCCCGGACCTCTTCTGAATGTGGGGGCGAACGCCCTCGCGCCGATGGTTCGGCACCGAAAACGGTTGAGCGGCACCCACATCAGCCGCCGGCCAGGCCTGGCGGTGTTCGCCGGCTCCGGCGTGCGCGGCGGAGCCGGTCGGTCAGGGTGGTCGCCATCTCTGCACTCGTTGCGCCGGGGCGACGGCGAAGCGCCCGGGTGGCAGCGCCGCCGAGCCGTCGCGGGGTCATCAGCCGTTGCGGGCTGACTTCGTGGTTGAGCACGCGCAGCAGCGTCTGCGTCGCGACGGAATCCCCGGCGATGTCGCGCAGCATCTCCGTGACGAGTGGAGTCGGCGGACCGGGCGCTCCCATGTCCGTGGCGAACCAGTACATCGGGTGGGCGTCGCGGTCGCGCCAGCCCCACCATCGCCGGGTCGCCTCGTCGACGGCCCGGCCGTCGGCGAGGTCGGCGGGCAGCACATCGGCGAGACGCTCTGCCTGTCGCAGCGCGTCGGCGATGCCCTGCGCCGGCGTGAAGTCCTTGAAGTGCCCGGCGTCGCCCACCAGGACCCAGCCGGGCCCCGCGGTCTGACGAAAGTACCCGTGCCACTTCGTCATCACCCGGATCGGGCCTACTCGCTGTGCGCCGGTGAGCAACTCGGCGAGTTCGGGCCAGCCGGCGATACCGGCGTCGAACGCCGCATCGCGGTTCGCGCCCACCGCCGCGCCCGTGGCGATGGTGACCATGTACAGGCCGGCATCGGTGGGGCAGGCCAGGTATCCGCGTTCGCCGAGGCGTGCGAGTCGCAGGCGGCCTTCACGGCTGGTGACTCCCTCGAAGTAGGCCCACGCCGGCATCCGGCCCGGCGGGGTGGTCAGGTACTCCTGAGCGCCGACGTTCGCGGCCACGCCGGACTGCCGGCCGTCGGCGCCGACCACCAGGTGCGCCCTGATGGGCCCGCGGCCGGTCTCGACACCGACCGTCCGCTCACCTTCGGTGAGCACCCCGGTCACCTTCACCCCGGTGCGCACGTCTGCACCCGCCGCGACTGCCGATTCGACCAGAAGCGCGTCGAGTGTCAACCTGCGCACGCACAGTCCCGGTCGGGGGAACACCGCGGGATCGAGCCCCCCGTCGATGCGCACGTCCTCGTTGACGAGGGTGAAGCGGTCGATCGGCACGGCGCCGGCCGCCATCACCGCATCAAGGGCACCGATGCGCTCGAGCACAGCCGTCCCGCAGGGCTGGATGACGTGGGTGGACGGCGTCTCGGAGGGAAACTGCGCCTTGTCCACTATGCATACGGTGAATCCCCGGCGCGCGAGCATCACCGCCAGCGGGGAGCCGGCGCACCTCGCACCCACGATCACCACGTCGAAGATCCGCATCGGACGTCCCGCCTCGAGGAGAACTTACCAGTGGATAGTCTGCCCCCAACGAGGGAACTTATCAATGGTCAGATCGTGCGCTAGGCTCGCGCCATGTCAGGCAGTGCCCGGTCGTATCACCACGGCCACCTCCGCGAAGCAGCGATCGAGGCTGCGGTCGCAGAGGTGGACCGAGTCGGAGCCGCCGGAGTGAGCATGCGTGAGATCGCACGTCGCGCCGGCGTGACGCACGCGGCCCTGGCGTACCAGTTCGGCGATAAGGCCGGGCTGTTCACCGCGATCGCCACCGAGGGGTTCCGCCTGGCGGCCGCCGCGATCGGGCCCGCTGCCACGGGACCGGACGCATTCCTCAAGGGCGGCATGGCCTACGTCATGTTCGCCCTGACGCATCCCGGGCACTACGAGGTGATGTTCCGCCCGGACCTGTACGGCGAGGACGACCCCCAGCTCGTCGAGGCCCGCGACGCAGCCTTCGCACTCCTCTACGACAGCGCCAGGACGAGCGTGGCAGCGCCGCCCACCCGGGACGTCACGGGTGTCGTCGTCGCGGGATGGTCGATGTCGCACGGACTGGCCACGCTCTGGCGCACCGGCAATCTGCGTGGCCGGATCGGCGACGACCCGACCCGACTCGCCCGGCAGATCGCCGAGTGCATCGTCGAACTCGGCGATCTCGCCGGCCGCTACCTCGACACCCTCGACGAGCCGGACACGGACGCGAAGTGATCGGTCAGTGATCCCGGCTGGTCAGTAATCCCATACAGCGGGCACCATCCGGAAGCCGTCGCCGGCGACCGCCACGTGGCAGACCGACGGGAACGGCAGGTGGGTGGCCACCAGCGCCTCGCCGCTCGCGGCGAGCTCGCGCAGCAGTTTGATCCGGACCCGTGTCGACTCCTCGGGGTCGTGTTCGAAGCCGTTCTGCCAGTCGGGTTTGTCGAATCCTGGCTGGAACACCGCGTCGCCGGCGAAAGTGAGTGCCTCGCCGCCAGATTCGAGGCGGACGATGCTGTGTCCCGGGGTGTGACCACCGGTGCGGCGGAGCAGCACGCCGGGTGCCACCTCGTACTCCGTCTCGAACGGCCGCAACTGGCCGCGGTAGACGTCGAGGAATTGCGCGGCGGTCCGCCGAAGCACGTCCGGAATCGGAGCAGGCATGACGGTGCGGGAGAAGTCGGGCGCCTCCCAGAATTCGGCCTCGGCCGCCGCCAGATGGACCCGAAGATCGGGCCGCAGTTGATTTCTGAGCCCGTCGACGAGCAGTCCGCCGATGTGATCCATGTGCAGGTGGGTGAGCACCACATCGGTCACGGAGGCGGGATCGATCCCGGCGGCGACGAGTCGCGAGGCCAATTGCCCGGCCCGCGGGAAGTCAGGGAACTCCGTCCCGAGTCCCGAGTCGATGAGGATGGTCTTGCCTCCGCTGCGCACCACGGCCACGTTCAGCGGCCAGTCGAGCACCTCCGGTGGCAGGTACATGTCCTCGAGCCAGGCCGACAGGTCGGCAGGGGCGGCGTTGGTGGCCATCGTCACGGCGGTGATCGGCAGCACCCCGTCGCTGATCACCAGCACGTCGATGTCGCCGACCTTCAGCGCGTAGCGCGAGGGAACCAATTCGTCATAGCCCGTCGCGAAAGGGCGTGATGTGTCGACCAAGCTCATGTTTTTCTCCTCTTGTGAACCCGAAGACATGGTGGAAGTGACCTGTCCTCCTGGTTGATCGTCTGGCGACGGCCGGATTCATCCGGCCGACAACCCGCACGGCTCCACGTCGCTTCCCGGTGATGCAATCCCGTTCGAGTAGTTGACTACTCGTGTCTGCATCGCCCTCGCGAATTACGTTCGCCGAGAGAGCGAAACGGACCAATAAGGAGGTTGCCATGAACGGCGTTCTGTACTGGAATTCAGTCCTTCTCGAAGCCTCGCGACGAGATTTCACCCGCGGCTATGCCAATAACCAACAGCCCGGACCCATCCGGACGTCCTGGGCCATGGCGATCGTTCATGTGGCGATTCATGATGCGGTCGCCTTCAGCACCAATCAGCCGGGGGCTTGCTATCTCAACAAGAAGGGGGTCGCTCACAACGTCCCCAACCTGACCGGTCCCGTCGACAGCGTCATCGCCGGGGCAGCGGTGACGACGCTCAAGGCTCTCTACCCCGCTTACACCACGTTCTTCGACGACGCGCTCGGCACGGTGAACACTGCTGCCTTCAACCACGGCGTGACGATCGGCGAGGCCATCCTGCTGCATCGCGCGAACGACGGCGCACACACCATGCTCACCGCGCCGCAACCGGCGGCACCGAAGTACGGACAGCACCGCGCCGACCCCTACTCGCCGAGTCAACCGCGGCTGGGGCCGGTCTGGGGCCAGGTGACCCGCTTCACCGGCACGGCGCATCAACCGCTGGACCCGTTCCCAGGCAACAAAGAAGGGATCTATCTCGACGACGCCCACTACCGTGACGACTACGAGGAGGTGGTCGAGCGCGGCGCGGTGGCGCGCGGATTCCGCAGCTCCGAACAGGAGCGAATCGGCGTCTACTGGGGGTATGACGGCGCCAATAACCTGGGTGTGCCGCCGCGGCTGTACAACCAAATCGCGCGGGCCATCACACAGAAGCGCAATCTCAATCTTGCGCGGGTGGCTGAGCTGTTCGCGGCCCTGAACGTGGCGATGGCCGATGCCGGAATCGATGCGTGGCACTACAAATACCTGCACGACCTGTGGCGGCCGGTGGTCGGGATACGCCAGGAGTCGGCCCCCGATGGCGATGCGTTCTGGGCTCCCCTCGGGGCTCCGCAGACCAACGCGGCGCGGGGCACGCTGACTCCACCGTTTCCCGCTTATCCCTCCGGCCACGCGACCTTTGGCGCCGCGCTCATGCAGGCGCTGCGGCTCGGACTGCACAAGGCGGCCGGTCCGATCACACTTCAGGAGGTGCTCGACGTCGAAGACGGAGACTCCACTGCGGTCGCCGAGGAGACGTTCACCTTCGTCTCCGACGAACTGGACGGCGTGTCGATCGACCCTGACGGGTCGGTCCGGACACGCACACCGATCACCTTCAAGAACTTTGCCGAGCCGGTGTGGGAGAACGCGGTGAGCCGCATCTACCTCGGTGTGCACTGGCGCTTCGACGGCCTTCCGCGCAGCGCCGGAGACAATGTCGGCGGGGTTCCGCTGGGCTTGGCCATCGGGCTCGAGGCGCACGACTTCTTCAACGAGGCGCCGTCACTGGGAGGTAGTGCCTAGCCGGCGTCGAACCGGACGGCTCGCTCATTTCATCCATTTGCATGAGGTGCTGCGCAGTTGCGAGTGCTTGTCTATAGGCGTGGCGCTTCGGAAGCGGTCGGCTCCATCAAGGGTGTGTGCACAGGGGCCAGATCGCCGCCGCGGCTGGGTGTGGGGGCACCCTGAGCCGCCTGGATACGCGGCCACGTTCGACCGGGAGTGCCGGTCCGCCTCGTCGACGAGGAGACCACGCGCGAGGGGTCCGGTCGAACAGGTCGCGATCTTCAGTGGGCACAAACCCGTCCGCAACTGATGACGGCTGAAGATTCCCGATCCTGACCGGTCCCGCCGTGCTAGACATTGGTGACTGAACCAATGCCGACCAGCCGGATAAGGACGACAAGCATGGTTTCGGTCGATGAGTTCTCGAAACTGGTCGACGCCGCCTACGCAGCGGCGGCGGTTCCAGCGCAGTGGCATTCGGTACTGACCGGGGTCGGCCGCACGCTCGGCGGCAATGGCGCCGCGCTACTGACCTCGAATGGCCCCGTCTGGACGATCGACCATGCACTTCTTCCTTCGGAAGCGCAGATGAGCTATGCCCAGCACTATTGCCGCGTAGATCACACCATGGCGGCCCTCCGAAAGGGACCGGTGGGTGCCTTGAGAACGGGCGATGAACTCATCCGGCCTTACCGCAACGAGGAGTTCTACAGGGACTGGCTCCATCCTCACGGGATCGAAGACGGCATGTTCGTTCGACTCGACGGCACGCCGAACCCAACGGTCCTCATCGTCCACACCGGAAAGCGCCGAACGGCGTTCGCGACCGACGAACGTGTCAGCGTGATGCGAGCCTTATCGCCCCACCTGCAGCGCGCCCTCGGTATGCGCAGGCAACTTTCGGGCGCTGCCGACCATGCGGCAGACATCGTTGACGCGCTCACCTCAGTGACACACGGTGTAGTCGTCATCGGCGCCAGGCGCACCATCGTCATGCTCAATTCCACCGCCGAACAACAGCTTCGCGCAGCAGACGGCCTGCACTTCCGCTTCGGCAGGCTCGGTGCCGACACCGCCGGTGCCGAGCACGCGCTACGGCGCAGTCTCACTGCTGCCCTTTTCGGCGATCAGTCAGGCATCCGCTCCGGAGGGACGCTGCTATGCGAGCGCCCCTCGGGCAAGCGGGCTTAAGTGATTCGCATCCTCCCGCTAGGCAAGGAGCGTCGCGGCGAACAACACACCGAGCCCGCAGCCCTTGTCACCATCACGGATCCTGACGCCGAGCCGGTGCCTCAGCCGCAGCTGTGGCATCGCCTGTACGGATTCACCAAGACCGAGTCCGAGGTCGCCTCCCAGGTCATGCAAGGCGCTAGTCCGCGAGATATCGCATCGGAACTCTGCGTATCGCTCTCGACGGTGAGAACCCACCTTCAGCACATCTTCGAGAAGACGAAGACCCACCGCCAAGGTGAACTCGTCCGCCTCCTCCTGGCACTCGGGCACTGACGCCTCGGCCTCTTGGCCGGCATAGGCGTCGCCGGTGCGCGCGCCACGAGGAGCGCACTTCCTGCCACCGGTCGATCAATTTCTGCCAGCGGAATTAAACCCCTGACCTGCCCGTTCAATGGATCAGACCGGAACGAGAACCACCAAGAACCGGCCGACACCGCGTCCGAACCGCGACCTCTCCCGCCACGGCTCGAACCTCGAGACAAGAAAGAAGTACGGCCATGAACAAGTTCGGATTCGCCACCATCGCCGCCAGCGCCTTCGCCGCCGCCTTCATCGGCCTCGCCGGCCCCGCCGCCGCCGCACCCACCGGCCCCGGCAACGCCGAACAAGCCATCGAAGAACTGCGCTCGCAGGGCTACCGCGTTCAGGTCAACCGCCTCAACGACGTCCCGCTCGACGAGGCCCGCGTCGTCTCGGTCAGCCCCAACGCCAGCATCCGCCCCGACGCGATCCGCTCCAACGACAAGAACAACAGCACCTTCAGCCCAACAGTCACGGTCAGCGTCAAGTAACACCCCCGCACCACGATCACGGCCCCCGGAGCAATCCGGGGGCCGTCGTCGTTGTCTACGAGTCCGGTCCGACCACCCGCAGCTTGCCGGCGATCCGCATCAGGGCCTGTTGGTCGGTGGCGGTGAGGCGGTCGAGAACGAACTCGCGCACTGAGCGCACGTGGATCGGCGCCGCTTCGACCACGAGGCGGTAGCCGTCGTCGGTGAGCGCAGCGATCGTGTAGCGGCCGTCGTCGGGATCCGGTGAGCGGGTGGCCCAACCGCGTTGTTCGAACCGCTTGACGACGTTCGACAGCCGCGACAGGGAACCGTTGGCCAGATACGCCAACTCGCTCATGCGAATTCGGCGATTCGGGGCTTCTGAGATGTGGCTCAACGTCAGGTACTCGAACAGGGTCAGGTCGATCTGACGGAGCGGTGCCTCCAGCTTGCCTGGCAGCAGCAGGATCACCGAAATAAGGCTGGTCCAGACGTCTTTCTCCTGCGGGCTGAGCCATTGCGGATCGGCGGTACGCGCCATCGGTGCCTCCTGTCGATGTCCGGATGAGTTTACACGTGAAGTGATTCGCGGTATGGTTAGTTCATGGATGAAGTGAAATCAGGAACAGCGGTCGAGTTCTTCGTCACGCCGGGGTACGGCGAGATGTTGCGCAAAGAACGGCATTACAGCCAAGCGGTGCGGATCGGGGACAGGGTGGAGATCTCCGGACAGGGGGGCTGGGACGACGAGTTGAACTTCCCGGAATCGCTCAAGGACGAGATCGAGCGGGCCTTCGAGAACGTCGAGCGGACGCTCGCCACGGCCGGCGCCTCCTGGCGTGACGTGGTCCACCTGAACTCGTATCACATTGCCAGCCGACCGGATTCCATCGGCGATGAGCACAATGACGTCATGATCGCGCAGCTGCGCAAGTGGATGCCCGACCACGCGCCGATCTGGACAGAGACCGGTGTCACCGCGCTAGGGGCGCCCAAGATGCGGGTTGAGATCCGCGTCACCGCCATCCTCGGCCTACACGAGGGGAGTGCTCTGCCCGAATGACGTCGAAGCCCGTCCGACCCTTCGGCGGCCGGTTCTTCGCGATGGCGAGGAGGGATGCACCATGACGCCCAACTACCTGCGTCGCCGCTGACGCTGTGGAAGCGTTGACATGCGTTTGTCGGGACCGGACCACCGGAGGCAGGGCATGGCCATCATCGACGTGCCGGGGTGCGCGCTGCACTACGAGGCGCGCGGCAGCGGCGAGCCGCTGGTGCTCGTCCACGGCACGGGCACGGACGCTACGACCTGGGATCCGGTGCTCGATCTGCTCGCCGCCGATCATCAGGTGATCACCTACGACCGCCGCGGGTACGGGCGTTCGACACATCGGCCGGTGCGCGACTACCGCCTGCACACGAACGACCTGGCTGCGCTGCTCGAGCACGTCTGCGACCGCTCCGCTCATGTCGTGGGCTGGAGCTCCGGCGGAAACGTTGCGATGGCGCTGGCGGCCGCAGACCCGTCACGAATGCGCAGCCTGTGCGTCATAGAACCGCCGTTCCACAACGTCCGCCTCGGCGACAGGGCGGTCCTCGCTGCCACGACCCGGGTGAAATGGCAGCAGTGCCGCGGACGCCGAATCGAGGCGGGCGAGGAGTTCTTCCGGAGCGTCTACGCGCTGCGGTCCGGCGGTAACGCCTACGACCTCGCTACTGACCAAGTCCGGGAGGGCATGCGGCGCAACGTGGAACCGGTGCTGGTCGAGTTCGATCCGCACCCGTTCGGCGTCTCCGTCGAATATGTCGCCACCCGGTCCGTCGCCGCCGCACCGGTTCCCATGACCTGGATCCTCGGTGACCAGAGCCCGCAGTGGCTGCACCGGATCCATCATCGGTTCAGTCAGCGCCGGCCGGACCTTCGCACGGTGGTGATCCCGAACGTCGGACACCTGGCGCACGACCAAGATCCGGAGGCGTTCGCGAGGGCGGTGACGTCGGGGGCGTGAGCCCCGACTTCGAGCGGTAACCCGCGTATCGCTCGCTGCGCGGCAGCAAGCGGGCTTCGCGTGAGTCGTCGGCACCGATCGTGTTCGAAGGGCGACATCCACCCCTCTGCCTCGCCGCAATGGCCGAGTGATGGCGGATCGGTGCGACAACCTCGACCTGGCGCAACGTTGCCGTAATGGCTGAGTTTCGGCAGTGTGGGGAGATGAGCGAAAACGCGAAGGTCACCGTTGAACGAACCATCGATGCGTCCGCAGCCGCGGTCTTCGACGTCATCTCCAATCCCGAGCGCCACCCAGCACTCGACGGCTCGGGTTTCCTCCGCAGTGTCCATCACGCTGACCGGATACAGGCAGTGGGCGAGGTGTTCACGATGAACATGCAGGGCGACCACATGGGCGGGGAGTACAAGACCGACAATCACGTGTCCGGTTATGCGAAGGACAAGCTGCTCGCCTGGAAGACCGCGCCCGCGGGCACGGAGCCTCCAGGATGGGAGTGGCTGTGGGAGTTCGAGTCTCAGGGGCCGAATCAGACGTTGGTACGCCACACCTATGACTGGTCGAAGGTCACGGACAAGAAGCTTCTCGAGAAGGTGGCGTTCCCTCTGGTCACCAAGGATCAACTGGATGACACGCTGGCCGGGCTCGCCGTCGAGACCTCGTCCTGACCGGGCGGCTCATCGGGGGAGCGGACTCGGTTTCGTCCTATCCGTTGTCCCGCCAGGTGAGTACCTCCTTGAGAGACGTGAGGTCGTAACCGTTCTTGGCGGTGAGTTCGGTCTGGAACAACGTGACTCCCGCCTCGCGGAAGGCATCGGCGCTGTCGGCGTTCTCCCAGAGCGTCGAGCGTTCGATATCGGCGCCGCTGCGGCCGAACGTCGCTGCCAGCTCGTCGACGCGGTCGCTGGACTTGCGGAAGGCGTCGAGGTCGGTGAACGCGTGCCAGATGTCGGCGTGCCGGGCAACGGCGGGCAACGAGCGCTTGGGCCCGGTCCCGCCGATGAGGATCGGTAGCTTGCGCACGGGCGGCGGAATCAGTGCGGCGAGCCGGTTCTCGATGCGGATCAGGCTCTCGTCGAACAGGTCGAAGCGGGAGCCGAAGGTGCCGAAGTCGTAACCGTAAGTGGTGTAATCCTTTTCGTACCAGCCCGCGCCGAGGCCGAGGATGAGCCGGCCGCCGCTGATGTGGTCGACGGTGCGCGCCATGTCAGCGAGCAGATCCGCGTTGCGGTAGCCGACGCCGGTGACGAGGAGCCCGATTTCGGCGTGTGAAGTGATCTCGCCCCACGACGCGAGCGCGGTCCAACCCTCGAAGTTGGCGACGTCGGGTTGGTCGTCGAACATGACCGGCTTGCCGTCGACGATTCCCTTCATCGCGGGGTAGTGGAAGTGGTCGTAGCCGAAGATCACGTCGACACCGAGGTCGTCGGCGGCCAGGACGGCCTCGCGCCATGTGCGGTAATCGGGCGTGCCGCCGGGCTGAATCTGCACGGCGACGCGGACGGGACGGGTCATGGATGCTCCTGAGTCGGGGGAGAGGCGACTCTTGAGCCAAGTTCAGCGGGTGCGGGTTTATTCCGGATCGGCGCGTCGACGCCGACTCTCATTCCAGGATTGCCCGCGCTGCGCGTTCGGCGATCAGCATGACCGGCGCGTTGGTATTCCCCGAAGTGATGGTGGGCATCGCCGATGCGTCAACCACTCGAAGGCCGGCGACGCGGTACACGCGGCAATCGGTGTCGAGAACCGTAGCGGCCGACCGCGGCCCCCCGCGTGGATCGAACGCCCCCATCGCGCAGGTGCCCACCGGATGAAAGATGGTCGTCCCCAGCTCACGGGCCGCTTGCTCCAGGTCTTCGTCGCTCTTCAGCTGAGGGCCAGGAAGCACTTCTTCTGGGCGGTAGCGGGTCAGGGGTTGCGCCGCCATGATCTGCCGGGTCATCCGGAGGCCGAGCACGGCGATTCGACGATCGGCGTCAGTCGACAGGTAGTTGCAGGAGATGCGCGGGGAGGTCAGCGGATCTGCACCGGCTATGCGCACATGACCTCGAGAGGTGGGGCGCAGATTGCACACCGACGGAGTGATCGCTCCGAAGGGATGCAGGGGCTCGCCGAACTTGGCCAACGACAACGGCTGCACATGCCACTCCAGATCGGAACTGGCCAGTGTGGGATCGCTCTTGGCGAAGGCTCCCAACGTGGAGGGCGGCATGGTCAGGGGTCCTGAGCGCAGCAACAAGTACTGAATTCCCATGCCCGCACGGGTGATCCAATTCCGATACAGCGTGTTGACAGTCCGGGCGCCCCACACGCGGTAGACCGTTCGCAGCTGCAAGTGGTCCTGGAGGTTTTCGCCCACCCCGGGTAGATCGACGGTGACCGGCACCTGATGCTGGGTGAGCAGCCCCGCTGGCCCGAGCCCCGAGGCCTGCATGAGCTGCGGCGACCCTATCGCTCCGGCGCTCAGGATCACCTCCCGGCGGGCCTGGACGTCGATGATCTGGCCGTCTCTGCGCAGCCGGACACCGGTGGCGCGGTGCGCAGCTGTGGTCCAGGCGCCGCGACGCTGACCTTCGTGGACCTGGTCGTCCATCAGCAGGTGCAGGGCCTGAGTGTGGGTGTAGATGGTGAGATTCGGTCGTTGCGCGATGGGGTGCAGGAAGGAATCGGCCATCGACCAGCGGCGGCCACGCCGTTGATTGACGTGAAAGTACGCACTGCCGTCGTTGCTTCCGCGGTTGAACTCGTCGATCGGGTCAATGCCCAGTTCGGCAGCGGCGGCCTGCCAGGCGTCCAGGATCTTCCAGCGCACTCGTGGCCGCTCGACAGCGATCTCACCACCGGCGCCGTGCCACTCGTCGGCGCCGCCGAAGTAGTCTTCCAACTCCTTGTAGATCGTCAGGGTTTCACCAGGCCCGCCCGTTCCACCCCACAGCCACCGCTCGTCATCGGTGGCCTGTGCCCACAGCTCGTAATCGGAGGCCTGGCCGCGCATATGGATCATCGCGTTGATCGACGAGCTCCCGCCGATCACCCGGCCCCGCGCGTAGTGAATGCTGCGGCCGGCCAGTCCGGGGTCGGGCTCGGTTACGAAACACCAGTCGGTGCGTGGGTTGGCAATGGTGTACAGGTAGCCCACCGGAACCTTGATCCAGAACCAGTCGTCTTTGCCGCCGGCCTCGATCAAGAGCACACGGTGGTCAGGATTGGCGCTGAGCCGGTTGGCGAGCAGGCAGCCCGCACTGCCTGCTCCTACGATGACGAAGTCGAACTCGGCGACGGGGCTCACTTCCGGCGCGGTCAGTCTTTTTCCTCGTCGCGGCGGTGCGCGGCCTCAATCACCTCGGGCGAGGCTGGTTTCTGCAACCAGGCCCGTATCCGCAACAAGCCACCGGCGACGGTGCCGACGGCCAGGACCGCAACGAAGATCCAGAGCGCAGTGGACATACAGCCAGTGTCCTCCAGCGCCCAAACTGTTCGGGCCGATATCCGTGACAGGACCCGCAGCGAGATGAGCGTCCATTGCGCCAACGCTATCGATCAGCACCTCGGGCTCAGAAGTTCACTGCAACGGCTCGGGCGTGAAGGTGACGTCGACACCGCCCACCGTCATCGTCACCTGATCTTCCATCACCATCACCTGCGCCGAGACCCGTCGATCGATGCTCTGAGCCAGTTGCTGCACCGGCCCGTGCGGTATCTGCACCACCGACAGGTTCGACAGCTTCGCCACCTTGGGTCCCACGGTGCGCCACCAGGTGGCCACGCCGGCGGCGAACGGGAACAGCAGCACCTGGTCAGCCTGGCTGGCCGCCTTGCCCAAGGCGCGTTCATCCGGTTGGCCAACATTGATCCACTCCAGGATCCGGCCCGTGTAGTCCGCAAGCCGCAAGTCCGGTACACCGGGGGTGGACAGGCCCGCCCCGAACGCCAACTCACCGTCGACGGCGCTGAGCCGGTGTGCGCGCAGCCCAAACGCCAACAACCGCACCACCATCCGCTCATCGGTCTCACTGGGATGACGGGCTACGGTCAGAGTGTGATCGGCGTAGTAACCGTGATCGACATCGGAGACGCCAAGTTCGACTTTGAACACTGTTGCAGAAAGAGCCACGTCATAGTGTCCACCCTGGTGGTGTTCCCCGAGTAGTCAGGCTGCTTCCGAAACCCACCCAACCCCAGGTTGGGCCTCCATGGCCTACGCGCATCCCCTAAGGCACAGTCGCGTAGATTCTTCGGGAACAGTCCGAGCATTCAACGAAGGCCATCATGTCCGAGCATCAAGACACAGACGTTCCACCGAATCACCTCTCCATCGATCCACGCAGCGCCTTCTACAACGAAGAGGTCCTTCGCCGCGACGTGGGTATTCGCTTCAATGGCGCCGAGAAAACCAATGTTCACGAGTACAACGTGGCCGAGGGTTGGGTGCGTGTTGAGGTCCCTACCGCGAAAGATCGCCACGGAAATCCAATGGTCGTCAAGGTCAGTGGGACGGTTGAACCTTATTTCCGCTGAGCGGGGGGTAACGCCACCCCCGCCGGACTCGATAACCACAGCATGACCTCGGGACCTGCTGCCGGAGCGCTCGCCACCGCGCTGATTGCACCTTGGTTGTTCGCAGGACCGGCGTATGCGCAAGCCTCAGCAGTTCTCGATCGTGTCCCTGTGATCGCATCCGCGACGTGCGCTGGCAACGTCCGCGCCGAGGCGCAGGTGACGCCTGTTCAGGCCGGCGATCGGGTGCAGGACGGTGTGAAGGTGGCGATCCACTACGACGCCGGCATTTACGACGGATCATGCGCGCTCACCGTGACTGCCAACTGGGCGAACCTCGACACCGGCGCATCGGGACAGGGCGAGATCACGGCCGTGTCCACGATATGGGGGCAATACGGCTTCATCGGCTACGCTGAAACATCGTTCGACACAGGTAGCGGGGCGGTGGTCGCCACCGTAAGTTCGCACCCCGGAGCGGAAATGCGAATTTCGACGTGAAAGTGGCGTCGCCGTCGATTTGATCGGCAGAGCCCGCGCCAGCACGGTCTGCCGTGTCGTCGCCAAACCACAGCGGGGGCAATCCCAGCGAAGTTGCGGTGCTGTCCAGGGGCCAGGTCTCTACCCGCTACTCTCGGCGCCGCGGGCCCAATCGCCTGCCGAAAGTTTCTTCGAGCGGGCGGTTCGGCTTGTGTCATCGACCATACGAAACTGACATAATGTGGCTTATCGGCACAATGTTGAGCTGCGGGCACATCCGTACTGTCAACATATGTTGACGCGCGCGGCAGGGTCCTCGTGCCGACAGCGCGCGATTATTTCGCATGGGCCCGCCCGCTCAGCCCGCCGGTGCGCGACAACGCAATGTACTGAAACCACGCGCAGCGTCCGGCTCTGAGTTTCATGATGCTGCGGCCGGCCGTCTCGCCGGTGACAGACCGTCACCGGGCGGACCTCACCCGCCCAGCCCGACCGAAGCTTCACGCCCCCGCACGGCCGACCGCAAAACGTCACTGTGACGAATGGCGGCCGGCCGACGTGGCCTCTCCGCTTCATAGTCAACTGTTGCACAACCGTTTTCGGAGCCAACTGGTGATCCCCGAGTTCTGCGGCTCCTGTCCCAATACGGTCCGATTAGGTGATTGCCCTACTCGCGGGTAACGTTCGAGGCGGTTGTTGCTCCAGACACGGGTAGCCAACTCATTCCGGTGCTTTCGCGCATCTCACATCTACTGAGACTCTGCTCGACACCCGAAGGTTCTGACCACATACACGCGGTAGCACGGGTCGATAACCCTGCGTGGCCCATCACATCGATCATTAATGAGTACGACCGATCGTGTCTTCTGCGTGTGACTTACGCATCTCACGGCATTCCAAACGGGCTGCCATCAATGAACAGCCAGACCGGTGCATTCCGGCCTGAGCATCGAGGAGAATAATGACGACAAGCAATCCCACCACCCACGATTCGACTTCCCATCGCTCGAATGGTCCCGTTGCCTACGCTGCCGAGGGTGCCCAACCGGCTCGAGTCGCTCGCCGCGGTGATGAGACGAAAGCTGCTTTCAAGACAACGGAATTCATCGCCTACGTCCTAGCGGTCATCGGCGTGCTGGTCGCGTCATTCCTCGTTGAGACCACTGAGGCACACGAGGACTACTTCCGGGCCGACCGGGCATGGTTCCTCGTCGTCATCCTCAGCATCGGTTACATGGTGAGCCGCGGGTTGGCGAAGTCCGGCAGCCGCCACCACGGCGACTCTTAAGCGCCGCAGGCCCCCGTCGTGACATGACGACGCCAGGGTCAAGCGCAAAAGTTCGATCTTTCGACGGCCCCCGCCAGCGTTATCGCGTTGGCGGGGGTCATTTTTCGCGTGGCGACGGAACATTCATGGACCGTTGGTCGCGTAATGAATTGTGCACAAATAGGATTGATGTTATGCGCGTTCGAAAGGGTCGCTAGCCGCGATGGGAACGGCGCAGGGTTGAGCGGCATAACGGCACTTTGAGGCGTGCGTCGGGCTGTTCTCTGGTTGGAAGGCTTCCTGCGCAATCCGAGCTCGTGGCCACGCAGTAGAGCTAGGCTGGCGTTGGCACGCTGCAGCGTGCGTGGTCAGTTGCGAGGTTCCGGTGCCCGATACACGGTATGCGCTGAGCGGCGATATACATGTCGCGTACCAAGTGATGGGCGACGGCCAAACTAACCTCGTTTACATTCCCGGCTGGGTGTCGCATCTCGAGCTGGAGCTGGAAAACGGGCTGTCGCGGCTGTTCTACGAAGCGCTGGCGTCGTTCACCACGCTGGTCCGTTTCGACAAGCGCGGAACCGGGATGTCGGACCGAATGATCGGCACGCTTTCGCTCGAGGACCGGATGGATGACATCCGCGCCGTGCTCGACGCCGCAGGGATCGAGCGCACGTCGCTGTTCGGGTTCTCAGAGGGCGGAACCCTAGGTGCGATTTTCGCCGCTCGGCACCCCGACCGCGTCGAGAAACTGGTCCTGTTCGCCAGCCACGCCGGCAAGGTCACCGGCAGCCCGGATTTCCCGTGCGGCTACGAGTCGGAAGAAAAAATCCACTGGCTCGAGGACATCATCGAGAAGCGCTGGGGCACAGGTGACTCTCTGGAACACCTAGCTCCGTCGTTGTGGCGGCATCGACAGGCCGATCGAGCCAGGGCCGGAATGGCCCGCTTCGAGCGCATGGCGGCCTCCCCTGGCTCGGCCCTGGCACTTTTCCGAGCCAACATCGGCAACGACGCCAGGTCAGTGTTGCCGCAGGTCCAGGCCCCCACGCTGGTGTTGCATCGCGCGGGTGACCGCTTCGTTCCGCGCTGCAACGGCGAGCACCTGGCGGCGGCGATCCCCGACGCCCACCTGATCGTCGTCGACGGCGACGACCACCTGCCGTACGTCGGCGACATGACGGCCGTCTTGCGAGAGACCGAGCGATTCCTCGTCGGCACAACGCACCACGCGGAAAGCCTTCGAGGGCGGGCCGGTCTCGTCGGCGACCCGCTGAACTCGCTCAGCCCCGCCGAGCTGCGGGTCGCCGAATGCGTCGCACAAGGGATGTCCAACCCTGCGATCGCAGAGGCCCTGCACCTGTCGCGACATACCGTGGAATCACACCTGAAGCGGATTTACACCAAACTCGGCGTGACCCGCATCCAGCTTGCCGCGGCGATCACGGCCGGCGCCAACCGCTAGCGGGAAGATTGGCCGAGTTCGGGGATGCGCCTGCGGGTCGCCGCTCGAATACTCAATCCATGAGTATCGACAACAACCTCCCCGTCGGGTCCTACCTGCAGCTGGAGCGCGACGGCGGCGAGCGCCTGAAGTTCCTGGGCGACAGCGCGATGTGTCTCAAGATCGACGGCGCCGGCACCGCTGACGCGTTGACGTTCTACGAGTACATATCCGAACCCGGTGTCACCGGCCCTCCTCAACACATCCACCATGGCCACGACGAGACCTTCTACGTCGTCGACGGCACCTATGAGTTCACCTTCGGCACCGAGGGGGTGATCGCCGAACCCGGTGCGTTTCTGTACGTCCCGCGCGGCCGGCCCCACACCTTCCGCAACGCCGGGCATGGGTCAGGTCGCATCGTTGGCACGTTCGCTCCGGCCCGCTTCGCTGAGTACTTTCGCGAGCTTGCGGAGATCATCGACCGCACCGGCGGCCCGCCGAATCGGGCGCAGTGGGCTGAGCTTTACGGCCGCTACGACACCACCTTCCTCGACGATGCGTAGGTGAGATGCGCGCTGGCGCCGTGCGCGTTTAGGCGTTTCCCATGCCTTCGACGACGGCGACGCACAGTCCGGCGGCGATCGCTGCGAGTTCGGCAGGCGTCTCCTTCGGGTCGCTGAGCCACGTCTCGATGAGGTGGTTGGCGCCGCCGACCATGAACAGCGCCCCTCGGCGCAACGCGTCCGCACTCGGTGTCTCGTCGCCGAGGACCTCGGGAGCGAGTTCGACGATCAGGGAGGCGATCTGGTCGAGGATTCCCGCACGGTGTTCGGGAAGACCCGGGACGGCGCTGACGTCGCCGGTCGCGATGCGATGGACGTGCGGGTCCGCGGCGATGATCTCCAGGAACGCGGTCAGTGCCGACGTCAGCTTGTCGGCAAGGGTGCCCGGATCACCGACCCCGGCCTCGACCAACGCGGCGAGCAGCTCGGCACGCACCTCGTCGACGACCGCGAACACGATCGCCTCCCGATTCGGGAACTGCTCGTAGAAGTAGCGGGTGGTCAGCCCCGCGGCACTGCACACCCCGCGCACCGTCACGTCGGCGACGCCGGACGTCCCCCAGATCTGGCGTGCCGCGGCGATCAGCTTCTGACGCCGCTCGGTGCGGCGGTCGTCCGCACTCACGCCGCCGTAGTCACGCACCACCTCCGCGCGTTTCATTGACACGACCCTACCTGCGATCTAGTTTTGGACAACGGTTGTTATCAGAAGTGCTCGAGGAGCGTTGCGATGAACCATTCCGTGCCCGCCCGCCATCCGTCGAAGCCCGGTCCGGTCCCAGCGGCCGTCCGGCTGTTCGCGAACCTGCTGGGCGTCGAGCCTCCGTCCGCCGAGCGCTGGCAGCGGCTCGGCGAGCACCTCACCGTCGGCGACGAACCGATGGACCGCCTGGTCGACTGGATGTCGGCCACGGGGATGGAGCAGCTGCGGCCACTGTTCGACCGCGCGCTGACGTCGGGCATCGACAGCGTGCCTGAGGCGCCAGAAGCCCTGCGCGCGTTCTTCACCGAGGTCGAGACGGCTCCCGCGTGGGTCGACTGGGAGCTGCTGCGCATCGGGCAGCGGGCGATGCGCCGCGGCGGGGCCGACGGCATGTACATCGCGCGTGATGTGTCGCTACTGGGCGGCTACCAGTTCTCCGGCTTCAACAAGACGCTGATCCGGACGGGCGCGCTGGAGAAGGGGTCGAACAAGCGATTCGCCGAGACCATGCAGTGGGCGATGGACACCTTCGTCGAGGGCGGTCTGGCGCCGCAGGGCGTCGGCTACCGATCGACGCTGCGGGTGCGGCTGATTCATGCGTTCGTGCGTCGTCACGTCGCGACGATGCCGGACTGGCGGGGCGACGAGTGGGGCCTGCCGGTCAACCAGACGGACATGGCCGCGACGCTGGTCGGCGCGCTGATCGCACCGTCGGCGGGCGGCCTGGCGATGGGACTTGTGTTGTCGCCCAAAGAATATGACGCCATCGCGCACCTGACCCGTTACGTCGGGTGGCTGCTCGGGGTGGACGACGCGTGGCTGCCGCGCAATTTCCGCGACGGCATCCGGGTGCTGTATCACACCGTGGCGGCGCTATCGGAGCCCGACGAGTCGACGAAACAGTTGGCGATGCCGATGGCCGAGGACCCGCTGCGGTGGAACTATCCCCTGCTGGCGTCGCTGCGCCGTCGGCTGGCGCGCGCCCAGCACCTGTCGGTGACCAGCGCCTACCTGGGCCCGCGGGCGATGCGGTCGCTGGGTCTGCCTGCGTATGTGCCGCCCTGGTACCCGGCCATGAGGTTGCCGGCCAACCTCGTGCGAAGCGCGGCGGCGCTGACCCGACGTGGCGGGCTCGACCGGGCGGCGCAGCGCGGCTACCGGGAGCAGAAGGCGTTGCTGCGCATCATGATCGGTGACGACGAGGCGACGGTCGGCGAGTCAGCCACACATGTGAGCCGGGTGGCCTGACCGGAGCAATTCCCCAGTTGGGGACGGCGACGACAATCGACCGATACCCTACGCAAGCAACTCGGCATCGATCTCGCTGCGCGGCAGCGCGATCCACGGCCCTGCCGGATCGATCACCAAGCCGCCGTACCCATCTGACCGCATCTTGTGCAACACCGCTGAAACCGACATCGCGGCTACCGCATCGGAGGGGCTGTAGGCGACGACCTCCGGCGCACTGGTGAAACCCAGCAGCGCCGAAGACCCATCGGCAAGGGTCGTCGACCGGACACCGATCTTGCCCGGCGCACTCCGATCATCAGCGGCCAGCAGCAGCGGCCCATCATCACGCAGCACGTCCACCACGCTGCTGCGCTCTGCCTGTCGGGCGGCGAACCTCACGACGGCGTCCTTCAACGGGCCATTGCGCGGATTGCGCAGCGCGAAGTCGACCTCATCCGCCGCCAAGGCACACGTCGGACCCGCTGGGTCGAGGTACACCCACCCATCCCCCTGCTGTCGCGCAAGCTCCAAGGCGCCAACTGCCGGCGTGACCATCGACTGCGTCCGAGTGCCTGGCGGATGCAGTCGCGCGATCTGCTCATTGCTGGTGAACGCGAACAGGGTCCGGCGCCCGTCAGGGCCCGTACCGCCACGGATCTGAAGGCGGGACCCCGCGGTGAACATGGCCTCGGCCAGCGCGTCGGAGCCGGTGATGTCGAGTAGCAATTCGCCGGACATGCACTGGCGCAACACCTCCAACGCACCTTTCGGCCCCGGCTCGGCGGCGAACGCTGCCACCGCGTGCCGAACGGCGCGATTGTCGACCGATGTCATCACACAAGTATCCGCCGGCATCCCACTCGCTACTCACGGACAACTGCTCAGCCCCGCAGGTCGGCCAGCGATTTCCTGATGCCGCCGTCGAGCACGATCTGCACCGCGGCCACCGCGATCATCACCGTGGCGGTCACCACGTGAATCACCGCGTCGGTCACGTTGTTCGGGAACGTGAAGACGTAGGCGACCTGTTGCGAGAAGAACGCCCAGATCCCCGGCAGCCCAGCGGCCACCGCGCCGACGAGCAGGTACAGCACCGACCATGACTTGCGCAGCGCGAACACCAGTCCGGGCCCGAAAAGCGCGACGCCGGCGAGCGCGTGCCAGCCGTTGTAGTCCATCCCAAGGATCTGAACTGTCGGCGCGCCGGGTCCGGTCGCGAAGCTGGGTTCGGCTATGTAGCCGATAACCGCCTGGATCAGGTGCAGCACACAGATGATCAGCAGTCCGACCTGAGCCAAACTCCACCGCATTGCGCGCCTCCCCTGCCCTCTGAATCGGATACTACGCGCTGTAGTAGTCGATGCCAATGCCCTGACGGAAGCACTTGGAAAGGAGGTCAGTTCGGGGAAACGATCCCGTGGTCGTAGGCGTAGACGATCGCCGCCGCCCGGTCGCGCAGACCGAGCTTGAAGAAGATGCGGCCGATGTGACTCTTGACCGTCACACCGGAGATGAACAGCTCGTCGGCGATCTCGCCGTTCGACCGGCCCCGGGCGATCAACGTCAACACATCGAGTTCGCGGGACGTCAGGTCGGTGGCGACCGGTTCGTGCGGCGACTGCGCCGCACCGCGATACACGTTCAGCACCCGTGAGGTCACCGCCGGATCGAGATAGCTGTCACCCCGGGCAACGGCGCGCACGGCGTGGATCAGCTCCTCGGCCGACGAGTCCTTCAACACGAATCCCGCTGCGCCGGCGCGTAACACACCGGAGAGGAGGTCGTCGTCGTTGAACGTCGTGAGGGCGAGCACCGGCGGCCCACCGCCGCTGGTGAGCAGCCGGGTGGCTTCGATGCCGTCGACCCGCTTCATCCGCAGATCCATCACCACGACGTCGGGCCGGTGCTGCTCGACCGCTTCGAGCACCTCGTCGCCGTCCGAGCATTCGGCCACGACCACGATGCCGTCCTTGCGACGAAGGATGCGCCGCAGCCCCGAACGCACCAATTCCTGGTCGTCCACCAGCAGTGCGGTGATCTCCGCCGTCTCGTGGCTCACAGCGGGCAATGCCTCGGCGGCCGGCCGGCGTTCCCGTCGGCCAGCGGGATGTCGGCACGCACCGACCAGGCGCCTTCGGACGGCCCGGCCTCGATCCGCCCACCCAGCAGTTCGACGCGCTGGCGCATCCCCTGCATGCCGCGGCCCTCCCCCGGGCACGCGGCGCCGACGGTGACCGGAATGTCGTTGGTGACGGTCAGCAGCGCGTGGTGGGCGGTGATGGTGAGCACGACATGACACCGGGCGTCCGCGGCGTGTTTGGCGACGTTCGCCAGCGACTCCTGGGTGATCCGGTACAGCGCCAGGCCGACGGCGGCGGTCACCCGGTCCAGCGGGCCGTCGACGACGAGATCCACCTGCACGCCGGCGCGAGCGAAATCGTCGACCAGGCCGCAAATGTCGGCGACGCCGGGTTCGGGCGCCGTCTTCACCGTGGTGGTGTCCAGCAGCCCGACGGTGCGGCGGATGTCGGCCATCGCCTGGCGACCGAGCTGCTCGGCCTGCTCGAGCGCCTCGACGGCATCGTCGACGTCACGATCCTCCTGCAGTCCGCGGCGGGCGCCGGTGACGTGCAACAGGGTGATGGACAGCGAATGGGCGATCACGTCGTGCACCTCGCGGGCGATGCGGCGGCGTTCCTCACCGGCGGCCATCTCGGCGAGCCGGGCCTGAGCCTGCTGCTGCTGGATCAGCAGCTGGCTCTGACCGTTCATCAGATACCCCACCAGCCAACCGATCCCGACGAAACTCAGGTACAGCGGCAGCGAATCGACGCGACCAGCCGCGGACGCCACCAGCAGCAGAACCGCCGCTGCCGACGCCGCCAAGAATCCGCCCGTCATCGCGGTCAACGCGCCCACCACGCCGACCATCAGGCCCAGCAGCAACGGCGCGAAGTCGTCGGCGACCGGACCCGAGGTGGCGAACAGAAAGATTCCGGTGGCCGCCGTCCATGCGACGCACAGCGCGAAACCCTCGTGCTTGGGCCCGAACGTGAAGAAACACAACCACGGCGTGAGCGACACGACAAGCGCGACGGCGGCGATCGGCAAGTCGGACAGCGGGCGCTGCAGAGCCGCAACGAGGCCGACGCCCAGCATCGTGGCGTCGACGGCCATCACGAATCGCCACGTGTAACCGAGCGGAATCATCTCGGCTCCGCGGCGGAGGCATCTCCGCAGGTAGCGCTCTGCCTGACGCGGCATCGTGCCATCGTAGAAGAGTCGGCCGCGGGCGTACATCATCCCGTGGTCGGCATCTGTCGTCCTACCACGGTCGCAGACGCGATCGACCCGCAGCACGACGCGTACGCCCGTACCAGTTCGTAGCGTCGAGACATGACATGGTCAGAGTTGCACGAACGCATGGCATTCATGGCTGATCTCATCGAACGGGCCACCGTCGACCCCGAACGGGCACTCGAGCTCGACGACCGTGCCACCGAGGTGATGCGCCTCTTCGGTGACGAGGAGGGGCTGCTGCTGTCGCTTCGGCACCGCTGGATGACGATGCTGGCGGCCCGGCTCGACCAGGCGGTGCACGACGACTTCCCCGCCGAGCAGGCCCACGCCGAACTGATCGCGAGCCACCCCGGGTTGCGTGCGCTGCTCGACGCCGCCGCCCGGCGCTCGGTCCGGATGCGCGGCCTGCAACGCGGCGAGCAGCGGATCATCGACATCCACTCCAGCCCGGACACGAACCGCCGAACAGTCGCCTGACCTCCACATCGGCTCATCAAAGCGTCACTGTGACAATTCATCCCGGTTCCGCTCGAGCCGGAATGTGTGCACAATAGGTCGTCTGAAACCCCCGGACGACAGGAGCGATCTTGGCCGCTGTGTTGGCGCCCCCGTCAGGTCAGTACCGGACTCGGGGACGACACAGGAAGCCACCGTCGCATCGGCAGCAGTTCGTCAGGCGCTGTCTGGCCGGCGGCGGGGTCACCGCTCTGCTGGCCGGCCTGCTCGTGCTGGCCGGCCTCGTGATCACATGGCCGATGAAGGCGGCGGGGCCGATGGTGGGGCCCCGGCCGGCACCGTCGGCGACGGCGGCGCCGCCGCCACGCCCCTCGCCCGATCCGCCGTCACGCACGGCGACCGCGTCGGACATCCGCGGGTTCACCGAGAGCGGGCCGCGCTGTGACCCGGCCCAGACCGCGCTGGCGATCGGCCGCACTCCACGGTCGCTGGTGGTGATCTGCACCGCCGCCGCGGGACGACTCGAGTACCTCGGTGTCCGGTTGAGCGACTCTGCGATGCTCCGAACCACTGCCGAGCGCACCGCCGCGCGGGGATTCGTCGCGCGCAACGACGATGTGCGCTACGCCGTCTCACCCACCGAGCTGCTGATCACCGCCGGCAGCACCGTCGTCAAGCGCGAACCGATGATCGAATTCGTGCGCGCCGGCGCCGCCGATGCCCCGGCACCGCGGTGATGCGTCGAGTGACTACGGTGTGACGGTGCGGACTCTCCTGCTGATCGGCGTGCTCCTGTTCGGGATCGTCGCGGCGCCGTGGACTGCATACGCAGATCCGGACACGGACGGCTCGGTCCCCTTCGTCGACACACCGCAGATCGTCGACAGCCATCCGCTCCAGGTGGAGTCGTGGACCGTGCAGGACGGCGGCCTTACCCTGCGTCTTCGTTTCACCGCGGGCACCCCTGAGTGCTTCGGCGTGCACGCCACGGTGCTGGAGACTGCCGACACCGTCGAAGTGCGGTTGCGCAGCGGCGCCCGGCCCGAGTCCGTCGCCCGTGCCTGCATCATGATCGCGGTGTCGGGCACGCTCGACGTGCCGCTGGCCCAGCCGTTGGCGCACCGCGCGGTGCTCACCCCGTACTGAGCCCTGGGTTCACGGACGGAGGCCGCGCACCGCCCAGACGCCGCGCCGGCCATGCCCGTGCTCCGTGACGCTCATATCGGTGAATCCCGCAGCCCGGCACAGCGAGGCGAAGGCCTCCGCCTGATCGCCGGTCCAGCCGTGTGAGGCCAACCCGGTGGCGTCGGCGGAGGTTCGGCGCTCGACGGCCAGCAATCGCCCCCCGGGCTGCAGGACGCGGTGGGCTTCGGCGAGCCCGGCGTCGACGTCCTTCCAGTGGTGCACCGTCGCCAACGACCACAGCACCGTCGCCGACGCATCCGGCACCGGAACCTGCTCGGCGCTCCCCTGCGCCCAGCCGACCTTCCCACTGCCGCGGGTGACGAGCCGGGCCACCCGCAGCATCACCGGCGCCGGGTCGACACCCGTGGCGCTGGCCCCCCGGCGTGCGGTGGCGCGCACCGCCACCCCCGCACCGCAACCGATGTCGACGACGCGATCGGCGTCCGAAACCTCGGCGAGCTCGACCGCGAGGCGGGCGTTGGGGCGCCCGATCAACAGCAGGGCGATCGCGAACAGCAACCCGCCCGGGCCGGCGAAGCCCGGATGGTCCGCGTGATGATTGACAACGGTGGTCTCGGCCATCCCTGACTCCTTCGGCCACATCGGCGGTGATCTCGAAAAGACCTTGCCGGTTCAAGCCGGGTTGAAGTCAAATGCGGAGATGGAACTGATCCCGATCGGTGATGCGGCGCTGCGGCTGGGGATGCGGACGTCCGCACTGCGCTATTACGACGAGCGCGGACTGGTGTCGCCGTGCGCACGCAGGGGCGGACGCCGCATGTACGGGCCCGACGAGTTGCGGCGGTTGGCCTTCCTCAAGCTCGCCAACGGACTGGGACTGCCTCTGGACACCGCCGCCGCGGTGCTGGACGCCCCCAGTTCCGATTGGCGACAGACGGTCCGCGACCAGATCGACGCCCTCGACCGCGTCATCGCGCAGGCGAAAGGCGCACAGGTGTTCCTCACCCATGCCCTGCACTGCCCGGCCGACCATCCGGCCCGGGAATGCGCGACGATGGTCGGCACGCTCGACCGCTTGGTCGACGGCCTCAGCGTGGAACAGCTGGCCGCCGAGCAGATGGGTGCTCACCCCGCCGGCGAGTCATGACCGCCTGCGGCCCGCGTCCACGGCCACGTCATCAGCGCCCACACTCCGAACACGGCGGCCGCGCCCACGACGACGTAGAGCGGCCACGGGCCGAGGACGTCGAGCAGGCTCCCGGTGCTCGGCTTGCCGTTCAGGAAGCCGTAATTGCTGCCCGTCAGCCGGTTGAACGCGAACGTGACCACCATCCACGCCGACGTCACCGCCACCGCGATGCGATAGCTGCGCCAGTTCGGGCGAATGCCGCGCCCCCAGGTGAGATACACCGCCCCCCACACGACGACGAGGTGGATGAACCAGAAGCCGAGGTACTGGTAGTGCGGAAAGTCCGGGCCGCGCAGGGCCGGTGAGATCAGCGCCTGCACGCTCAGCACCAGGCCCCAGTAGTACATCAGCGCATGCGCCCAGTGTCGCTGGGACCACCAGGCGTACGCCGACACCACGGTGGCGAGATCGGTGAGATGCAGCGGGACCGACCGGTCGATGCTGGGTGGAAACATCGAATAGGCAACCGCCACAGCGTAGATCGCCGCCGTCGACGCTCCGACGACGCGGCCTAACCGGCGGGACTGCGCTGGGCTCTGACGGCGGCCGAGCCACACCAGCAGCACCCCGCCTGCCGCGAACACCGCGATGGCGGCCCAGTGCGAGATCCCGTAGGCGGTGAACTCACCGGATGCGCTCGCCACGATTGGCACGCTATCGCGATTAGTCCTGCGGTGGTTTGGGCACTCACCTTTCGGTGTGACGCAAGCCACACGTCTTCCAGCTGCCGTCAGGAGAGCGCCATGACCGCCGGGGAACAGGCCAAGAGGACAGACGTCGACAAGGCGCTGATGGGCAGCGCCACCTATCGCAGCCTGGGCGAGCAGCGTCTCTCGCCGGGTGAGGAGCGGTTCGAGAAGGGCCGGCGCACCGTCGGCCTCTTCCTCGCACCGATCGTCGCGATCGCCTTCCTCGCCCTGCCACTGGACATCCCGCCGCAACAACAGACATTGGCCGGCGTGCTGCTCGGCGTGATCGTGCTGTGGGTGAGCGAAGCGGTTCCGATCCCCATCGGTGGCCTGCTCGGCGTCGCGGTGGTGGTCTTCATGGGTGTCGCGCCCGCCGACGACGTGCTGGGCCCCTTCGGTTCCTCGACGGTGTTCACATTCATCGGCGCGTTCATCCTCGCGCAGGCGATGCTGAAACACGGTCTCGCCCGGCGGTTCGCGTTCCGCATCCTGGCACTGCCCCGGGTGGGGCAGTCCACCACCGGGGTCATCGTCGCCTTCGGCGGGATCACCGCACTGCTGTCGGCATTCGTCTCCAACACCGCCACCGTCGCCATGTTGCTGCCCACCGCGATCGGCATCCTCGGCGTGGTGGCGAAGCTGCTGCAGGTCCAGGGCAAGGTCCCCGACGACTTCGATCCGCTGCGGCTGAAGGTCGGCGCCGCCATCATGCTCATGCTGGCGTACTCGGCCAGCGTGGGCGGCCTGCTGACGCCGGTGGGCAGCCCACCCAACCTGATCGGCCGCGGGCTCATCGAGGAGGCCACCGGCGAGCGGATCAGCTTCGGCCAGTGGATGGTGATGGCAGCGCCGATCTGCCTGCTGATGTTCGTGGTCCTCGCATTCGTGCTCATCAAGCTGAACAAGCCGGAGATCAAGCGCATCGAGGGCGTCACCGAGTACGTCCACGAACAGCGTGCCGAGATGGGCAAGCTGTCGAGGGCGGAGAAGAACACTCTCATCGCCTTCGGCATCACCGTCTCGCTCTGGATCTTCCCCGGGATCATCGCGCTCATCTTCGGCAACGACTCCGACATCTACACCGCGGTCAGCGACCGGCTCGACGAGGGCACGGTCGCGGTGTTCGGCGCGGCGCTGCTGTTCCTGCTGCCCACCGACTGGGAGAACCGCGAATTCACGTTGCGGTGGAAGGACGCCGCACAGATCGACTGGGGCACCATCGTATTGTTCGGCACCGGCATCATCTTCGGGTCGCTGCTCGCCGACACCGGATTGGCCGAGACGATCGGCACCTCGGTGGCCGACTCCCTCGGGCTGTCCAGCGTCCTGCCGATCACGATCTTCGCTGTGCTGCTGGCGATCGTGGTGTCGGAGACGACGAGCAACACCGCATCGGCCGCAGTCGTGGTGCCGATCATCATCCCGGTGGCGGTGGCCGCGGGTGTAAACCCGTTCGTGCCTGCCCTGGCGGCCACCTTCGCGGCGTCGTTCGGCTTCATGCTCCCGGTGTCCACTCCGCAGAACGCCATCGTCTACGGGTCGGGGGCGGTGCCGATCACCACGATGATCCGCTCCGGCATCACCTTCGACATCGCCGGCGCGATCCTGATCATCCTGTTCCTGCCGCTGTTGGTCGCGATGCTGGGGCTCGGATCGTGACCCCCCAGAAGATCGCGGTGATCCCTGGTGACGGGATCGGCGGGGAGGTGATCGACTCGGCCCGCGCGGTCCTGGACGCGGTGTGCGCCAAGCACTCGATCTCGCTGTCCTACACCGATTTCGACTGGTCGTGCGAACGCTACGCCAACGAGGGCGCGATGATGCCCGCCGACGGGATCGACACCTTGGGCGAGTTCGACGCCATCCTGCTCGGCGCCGTCGGCTGGCCGGGCGTCCCCGACCACGTCTCGCTGTGGGGACTGCTCATCCCCATCCGGCGGGCCTTCCGCCAGTACGTGAACCTGCGGCCGATCCGGGTGTTCGACGGCGTGCGCAGTCCGCTGCGCGACGCCGACGGGGTGGACTTCGTCGTGGTCCGCGAGAACGTCGAGGGTGAGTACAGCGAGATCGGCGGCCGGATGAACCGCGGCTTCCCCGACGAGATGGCGGTGCAGGAGTCGGTGTTCACCCGGGTCGGCATCACCCGGATCGCGGATTACGCACTGGAACTCGCCGCGACCCGGCGCAAACACCTCACCTCGGCGACCAAGTCGAACGGCATCGTGCACACGCTCCCGTTCTGGGACGAGGTCGTCGCCGAACGTAGCGCCCGCCATCCCGACATCGAGGTGGTCAGTGAGCACATCGACGCGCTGGCAGCCAAATTCGTACTGGACCCGCAGCGCTTCGACGTGGTGGTGGCATCGAACCTGTTCGGCGACATCCTGTCCGACCTCGCGGCCGGGGTCGCCGGGTCGATCGGTATCGCGCCGTCGGCGAACCTCGATCCGACCAAGCAGTACCCGTCGATGTTCGAACCGGTGCACGGCTCGGCGCCCGACATCGCCGGACGCGGAGTGGCCAATCCCGTCGGCGCGGTGTGGTCGGCCGCGATGATGCTCGACCACCTCGGCCACCCGGCGGCCGCCGCGGACATCGTCACCGCGATGGCGGCCACCCTCGCCGAACCGCACACCCGCACCGGCGACCTCGGCGGCACCGCGTCCACCCGCGAGGTGACCGAGGCCCTGGTGGACGCCCTGCGCTGAGGCCGGATACGGCGCGCGGGGAGCCTATTTGGACTCCGCGTCGTCCTCTTCTTCGGCCTCCTCCTCGGCGACCTGCTGCCCGGCGTCCTCGGTGTCACGCCGGCGCTCCCGCAGCACGAAGGCGGCAATCGCGAGGGCCAGCACCACGCCCGCGAGCACCCCGATCTCCACCACGGCGCGGGCGAACACCGGGCCCTGATCGAGCAGTTTCGCCGCCTCCACGGACAGCACCACGATCTCCTTGATGCCGGCGAGGATGCCGACGATCAGGAACGGTTCGGCGACGATCTCGTGAGATCGCAGACACGACCGCACTGCGTAGAGCAGTTCGACGAAGATGAAGATCAGCAGCAGGCCGTCGAGCACCTCGAGCATGACCGTCGAGGCGGGCGAGTTGCGCAGCCGCAGCATCGTGTTGAACTGGGCGACCAGCAAGGCGCCCGAGCCGATCACCAGGACGACGGCGATCGCCCAGTAGATGGTGTCCTCCATGACGCCGAGGGCACGGTCGGCGAACCGCTGCCGGTCGTCTTCCTTCTCTTCGTTCTTGGCGTCTTTGGCGTCCTTGGCGTCTCTCGTCTTCGCCATCAGCGGTTCAGCCGCCAGATGCTGGTGGACAACGCAGTGGCGAACGCGCACCACAGCGGATAGGGCGCCAGCACCGCCGCGCCAGGTCCGCGCGCCTCGATCGCACGCCGGGTCAGGTCGGCGCTGCTTGCCGTCAGCGCCGCCGCGGCCACCGCCGACGCCCCGAGCCGGTGCTGGTTGAAGAACAGCCACGTCCAGCCGCCGTTGAGGACGAGATTCGCCGCCAGCGCGACGCGGTAGGCGCGCGCCTTCTCGGGCGCGGTTCCGTCGAGTTCGTCGAGGGTGCCCGCGGACACCGCGGCGATGTCGGCGTACAGGATGGGCCAGACGATCGGAAAGGCTTGCCGCGGTGGCTGAAAGCTCGGCTTCTTCAGCTTCGCGTACCACGCCGAGTCGGCCGGCCGGCTCGCCAGACCGCCCACTGCCGCGGTGGCGAAGACTGCTCCGGCCGTCTTGGCCAGGGTGGCTGCCCGCATGGGGACCCCTTTCGTCGGATGAGCGATACCCGAATCGCGACCCGGCGAATCTCCGCCGCTCCCAGACTCAGCCGACCGCGGCACCACGCACGCGTCGCCGCGTGGCCATCCGATAGCCGCCGTAGAGCACTGCGGCCACCGCGAAGTTGACGAAGTAGGCGATGTCGGCGCCGTGCCAGGCCCGTGCCACGAAGCCCTCGATGAGCGTGGTGTGCATGAACGGCATCGCGGCGAGATAGGCCACCACGAACGCGCCCAGTGCCACCGCCGCGTCGCGCGGGTCGGTGTGCTCGGCAGCGGGATCGATGGTGTCCCGCCCGGCGCTGCGGAGCCGCCAGTCGATGACGACCACGGCGACGAACGCCGGAATCCAGTAACTCACCAGCAGCAGTACGTCGGTGAACCTCGTTGCGGTGTCGGCGGCATGCAGCCACAGGATGAGCAGGAACGCCAACGCCGTGATGATGACCGCCGACACCGGCCTGCGGACCCGGACGCCGACCGTCTGCAATGCCAGCGAGCCGCTGTAGTCGTTCATCACCCCGGAGCCCACCGAGGCCAGCGCGATGACCACCAGCGCCAGGCCGCCGACGACGCCGCCGCCCATCACCGAGCGCACCCCTTCGGCGGTCTGGTCGGCGAGCAGGTCGGCGGCGGCGATGCCGATCGCCTGAACGAAGATGTAGGCCAACACCACCCCGCCGAACGTGTATCCGAAGACCTGAGCACGCCGTGAGGTCGCGGGCAGGTAGCGGCTGAAGTCGGCGGCATAGCTGGCCCAGGAGATCGCGAGGCTGAACGCGATTGTCACCTCCAGGACGAACGCTCCGACCAAGTCGGGGCCCGTCACGGTGGCGGCGGTGATCACGTCGTGGCTGCTGACGACCTTGATGGCGAACACCAGGAAGGTGGCGAACAGCACGACGGTCAGCACGGCCTGCAGCCGGTGGATCAGCTCGTAGCCGAAGAACCCCACGACGCCCTGCACGCCCAGCACGATCAGCACGGCGACCCAGAACGGGATGCCGAGCAGGGCCGCGAGCGCCTCGCCGCCGAACAGCCCCACCAGCGCGTCCCACGCGATCGACGATCCCCACTGCAGCACGCCCGGCAGCACCACCCCGCCGCCGAAGGCCATCCTGGAATGCGGCAGCTGTCCGGTGCCGGTGCGCGGCCCCCAGGTCGAAAGGTAGGCAACCACAAGCGAACCGAGAACGGTGCCGATGACCATCGCCAGCATTCCCAGCCAGAAGCCGAGGCCGAGCACGATGGCCAACGTGCCGGTGAACACCCCGCTCATGGTGACCTGCGGTGCGAACCACACCGTGAACAACCGGGACGTCTTGCCGTACCGCTGGTCGGTCGGGATGGGCGCGATGCCGTGGGTCTCCACGGACATGTCACCCACCCCCGAGGGTCGGTGACCTGTGAAGGTCGCCGCGGTCAGCGCACTCGACGTCGGGCCGGAAGTCATGCGTTCATTCGACCACGGTCGACCGGTCCCGCCCCGGGCCACCTCGCCGCCGTGTCGGGCGCGGCGAAGGCTAGCGTCAGGGGAACTGACAACGAAGGCGAGCTAACGATCGGAGTGGGTGTGGTCGAGACCGACGCGAACCGGTCGATGCCCGCCTTCCCGCCGGTGCGACGGCCCGGCCTGCTGGTCGCCGGGCTGAGCGTCGTGGTGCTCACGGTCGCGGTGCTGCAGACGGCGGTCGTTCCGGTACTCGGCATCATCGCCACGCAGTTGTCCGTGTCCGGTGTCGCCGTCAGCTGGGCGGTCACCGCCAACCTTCTCGCCGCCATCGCCCTGACCCCGCTCATCGGCCGGCTCGCCGACCTGTACAGCAAGAAGCGCGTCCTGCTCACCGTCCTGGCCGTGGTCCTGGTCGGCAGTGTCCTCGCGGCCACCACGTCGTCACTCGCGATGCTGATCGTGGGTCGCGTCCTGCAGGGTGCGTCGTACGCGCTCTACCCGATCGGGGTGGCGGTCCTGCGCGAAGAGTTGCCGCGCGAGCGGCTGGTGGGCGCGATGACGGTGATGTCGGGAACGCTCGGATTCGGCGGCGGGGCGGGTCTGGTGGTCACCGGCCTGCTGATGGCCGACGACGCCGGCTATCAGCGGGTGTTTTGGCTGACCACGGCGTTCACCGTCGTGGTCATCGGCGTGGTGCTGGCGGTGGTGCCGTCCCGGAAGCGCACGTCGTCCGGGTCGATCGACTGGCTGGGGGCCGCGGGTCTGGCGGCGGGCCTTTCGGCGGTGCTGCTCGCAGTCACCCAGGGCAACAGCTGGGGATGGGCGTCGCCGCGCACGATCGGCACCGCGGTGACGGGAGTCGTCGTGCTGGTGGCCTGGTGGTGGTGGGAGCGGCGCGCCGCGCGGCCGCTCGTGTCGACCCGGATGCTCGCCCGCCGGCCGATCCTGCTCACCAACCTGGCCACCGTGTTCGTCGGCATGGGCCTGTATTTCGCGTTTCTCGGGCTGACGCAGTTCGTGCAGACGCCGAGCGCGGCCGGTTACGGCTTCGGCGCCGATGTGCTCGAGGCGAGCGTGGTATACCTGCTGCCGGGTGCGGTGACGGGATTCGGGGTCGCACTCATCAGCGGGCGGTTCATCGAGCGGTTCGGCGCGCGCCGGGTACTCGTGGCGGCCGCGCTCGCCGGCATCGCCGGGTTCGTCATGCTGGCGGTCGCTCACGGCCGCCCCTGGCAGGTGATCGTCGCCGGCATCCTGGCCAATGCCTACATCAGTCTCGGCTACGGCGCGCTGCCCGCGCTCATCGTCGGCGACGTCGACGCGGGCGAGACCGGGGTTTCGACCGGCATGAACGCCATCGCCCGCACCATCGGCAGTTCGACGGCGGCCGCGGTGGTCGCGGTGCTGCTGTCGCACACCCAGCCCGGCACCGGGCTACCGGTAGAAGCCGGCTTCGTGACGATCTTCTGGGCGGGCGCGGTGACGGCCGCGCTCGCGATGGTGCTCATCGCCCTGTCGCGGTCCCGGGAACGCGGTGTCGACACCGACGAAGCGCGCCACGAGACGCGGGCGATGAACCACGAGTGGGGTTAGCGCAACGCCGCGAGGTTCGACACCGACTTCTGCACGTCGGATTCGATGACCTTGGCGACGAGATTGCCCACCCTGGTGTTCAGCAGGCCGCCGGAGAGGTCCGCGATCACCCGGAACTTCGAGCCGTCGCCCTCCTCCTCCACGTGCAGCGACAGTGCGATGCAGACCGCGGGCCTGCCGGTGCCGACGAGCTCGATGTCCTTGGGCTCGTCGTAGCGGGTGACCCGCCAGTGGATGGTGTTGCGGAAGCCCTTGACCTTGATCAAGGACGACACACAGGTGCCGACCTCGATCTCGTCGGGCACGTGACTGCGCCAGCCGGCGAAGATCGTCAGCCACTCGTCGAAGCGGCGCAGGTTGGAGGCCAGCTCCCATGCGTCCTCCGGGCTCAGGTCCGAGGAAACCGCGACGTCAACCGATGCCATGCCACCTCACTACCCGATGAAGTGCGAATGGTAAACGGCCTCCGGTTCCCGGAGACCCCGATCCGCCACCTCATTCCACGCGGAATCTCTCGATGTCACCCGGCATAACGAAGGATTCCATTGTCGGAATGTTAAATCGTTGCGGAATCGCTTGCGAAGGTCGCCGGTATCGGCCATGGTTTATACGGCTTGCGGGGGGCTGCATCGAGGAGGACTGCGTTCTGACCGGCACACACACCACCGCCGTCGACAACATCACCGGCACCCCGGGCGGATCCGCCGCGACCGGCCCGGTGATCGAGATCGACCACGTCACGAAGCGCTTCGCCGATTACGTGGCGGTGGCCGATGCCGACTTCTCGATCGGCTCGGGAGAATTCTTCTCCATGCTCGGGCCGTCGGGCTGCGGCAAGACCACCACGCTGCGCATGATCGCCGGGTTCGAGACCCCCACGTCGGGCGCCATCCGCCTCGAGGGCGCCGACGTGTCCCGGGTCCCCCCGCACAAACGCAACGTCAACACGGTCTTTCAGCACTACGCGCTGTTCCCGCACATGTCGGTGTGGGACAACGTGGCCTACGGTCCGCGCAGCAGGAAGAAGGAAAAGGCGGAGATCAAGCGTCGCGTCGACGAACTGCTCGAGATCGTCCGGCTGACCGACTTCGCCACCCGCAGGCCGGGTCAACTCTCCGGCGGCCAGCAACAGCGGGTGGCGCTGGCGCGGGCACTGGTCAACTACCCGAGCGCACTGCTGCTCGACGAACCGCTCGGCGCGCTCGACCTCAAGTTGCGTCAGATCATGCAGTTCGAGCTCAAGAGGATCCAGCGCGAGGTCGGCATCACGTTCATCTACGTGACGCACGACCAGGAGGAGGCGCTGACCATGAGCGACCGCATCGCGGTGATGAACGCGGGCAACGTGGAGCAGATCGGCACGCCGAACGAGATCTACGAGCGGCCCGCCACCGTGTTCGTCGCCAGCTTCATCGGCCAGGCGAATCTCTGGCCCGGACGCCAGACCGGCCGGAGCAACGGCGGCCTGGTCGACGTCGAGGTCCTCGGCACCACACTGCGGGCCCGTCCCGGCGAGACCACCATCGAGGCCGGCGGCCACGCGACGCTGATGATCCGTCCCGAGCGGGTCAGGGTCGCGATGGAACAGCCCGCCGCGGAGTTCGCGGCCGTCCGCGCGAAGGTCAGGGACCTGACGTTCCAGGGACCGGTGGTGCGGCTCTCACTGGCCGCCGCCGACGAGTCCGCCATCGTCGCGCACGTCGGGCCCGAGCAGGAACTGCCGCTGCTGCGCCCCGGCGACGAGGTCTTCGCCTACTGGTCGCCGGAAGCCTCGCTCGTGCTGCCCGCTGCGGACATCCCCACCACGGAGGACCTGGAGGAGATGCTCGACGATTCCTGATCGTCTCGGCATCGGCGTCCGCTCCCCCCACCCATCACGAAAGGCACACCCGCCATGCGCTCCAAGAACTCCGCCGACATCGACCCCGCGCTGCTCGCCCGGCTGACCGCCGCCAGGACGTCCCGCCGTCGCTTCATCGGCGGCGGCGCTGCCGCCGCGGCGGCCCTGGCACTGGGCCCCACCGTGCTGGCGGCCTGCGGCTCCGACAGCGGCAGCGGTTCGTCGTCGCCGACCGCCACCGATGACGGTGCGCCGGCCAGCGGCAATCTGCGGATCTCCAACTGGCCGCTGTACATGGCCGACGGCTTCATCGCCGCCTTCCAGACGGCCACCGGCCTGACCGTCGACTACAAAGAGGACTACAACGACAACGAAGAGTGGTTCGCCAAGGTCAAGGAGCCGCTGTCGCGCGGGCAGGACATCGGCGCCGACCTCGTGGTGCCGACGCAGTTCATGGCCGCGCGGCTCAACTCGCTCGGCTGGCTCAACGAGATCAGCGAATCCCGGTGGACCAACAAAAAGAACCTGCTGCCCGAACTGATGGACTCGCCCGCCGATTCGGGACGCAAGTTCAGTGCGCCGTACATGTCCTACATGGTCGGCCTGGCCTACAACCGGGCCGCCACAGGCCGTGACATCACCAAGGTCGACGACCTGTGGGACCCTGCGTTCAAGGGCAAGGTGAGCTTGTTCTCCGACACCCAGGACGGGCTCGGGATGATCATGCTCGCGCAGGGCAACTCGCCGGAGAACGCGGACTCCAAGACCGTTCAGCAGGCGGTGGACCTGATCCGCGAGCAGAAGGACCGCGGCCAGATCCGCCGGTTCACCGGCAACGACTACTCCGACGACCTCGCGGCCGGCAATCTCGTGATCGCACAGGCGTATTCGGGCGACGTCGTGCAGCTGCAGAAGGACAATCCCGACCTGCAGTTCATCGTGCCCGAGTCCGGCGGCCTGACGTCGATCGACACCATGGTCATCCCGAACTCGACCAAGAACAAGACCGCCGCCGAGGAGTGGATCAACTACGTCTACGACCGCGCGAACTACGCGAAGCTGATCGCCTTCACCCAGTACGTGCCGGTGTTGTCGGACATGGATGCAGAACTCGACAAGCTCGACCCGACGCTGGCGAAGAACGTGCTGATCAACCCGCCGCAGGCCACCCGCGACAAGCTGGCGACCTGGCCGGCGCTGACCGACGAACAGACCCAGGAGTTCAACGCCGCCTACGCCGCGGTCACCGGCGCCTGACACATGGCAGGCACCGCCACCAGCAGTCGCAGGCGCAGCAGGATCGCGCCGTATCTGATGATCCTGCCCGCACTGGCGTACCTGGCCGTCTTCTTCGTCGTGCCGCTGGTCTCGCTGGCGCGCACATCGCTGTCGTCGTCGGGCGGGTCGGTGTTCCTGCCGACGCTGACGTTCTCCTGGGAATTCGGCAATTACGCCGACGCGTTCAGTCGCTACCACGACCAGATCCTGCGGTCGTTCGGCTACGCGCTGACCGCGACGGTGGTGTGTCTGCTGCTGGCGTTCCCGCTGGCGTACGTGATCGCGTTCAAGGCGGGCCGATTCAAGAACCTGATCCTGGGCCTGGTGATACTGCCGTTCTTCGTCACCTTCCTGATCCGCACGATCGCGTGGAAGACGATCCTGGCCGACGACGGCTGGGTGGTCTCCGCCCTGGGCACCGTGGGGCTGCTGCCCAGTGACGGCCGGCTGCTGTCCACCAGCTGGGCGGTGATCGGCGGGCTGATCTACAACTGGATCATCTTCATGATCCTGCCGCTCTACGTCAGCCTGGAGAAGATCGACCCGCGCTTGGTCGAGGCGTCCAAGGACCTGTACTCGTCGAACACCCGCAGCTTCACCAAGGTGATCCTGCCGCTGGCCCTGCCGGGCGTGCTGGCCGGCAGTCTGCTCGTGTTCATCCCCGCCGCAGGCGATTTCATCAACGCCGAGTATCTCGGCAGCACCCAGACCACGATGATCGGCAACGTGATCCAGCAACAATTCCTGGTGGTCAAGGACTACCCGGCCGCGGCGGCACTCAGCCTGGTGCTGATGTCGATCATCCTCGCCGGTGTGCTGCTGTACACGCGTGCGCTCGGCACGGAGGACCTGGTATGACGACTCAGGCGGGCGCCGCGGTGGCTGCCGCGGCCCAGGAGGCCGGGCAACCGGCCAAGACGATCAAGGGCAGCCCGCGATGGGGTGACTGGGCCCTGCGGATCGTGGCCGGCCTGGTCCTGCTCTACCTGTTCATCCCGATCTTCGTGATCGTGCTGTTCTCGTTCAACGACCCGAACGGCAAGTTCAACTACAGCTGGCAGGGGTTCACGCTCGACAACTGGCTCGATCCGTTCAAGTATCCGGCGCTCACCGAGGCGATGAAGCTCAGCCTCAGTGTGGCCGGAGTGTCGACGGCGGTCGCGCTGGTGCTGGGCACGCTGGTGGCGATCGCCCTGGTGCGCCAGCGATTCCGCGGTCAGCGAGCGGTCGACACGTTCCTGATCCTGCCGCTGACGGCGCCCGAGGTGGTGATGGGTGCGTCGCTGCTGGTGCTGTTCCTCGACCTGGGCTGGGCGACGGGCTATGTCACGATCCTGTTGGCGCACATCGCGTTCGAGGTCAGCTTCATCGCGATGACGGTGCGGGCCAGGATGCGCGGGTTCGACTGGACGCTGGAGGACGCGTCGATGGATCTGGGTGCGGGGCCGGCCAGGACGTTCTTCAAGGTGACCCTGCCGCTCATCGTTCCGGGCATCATCGCCGCGGCAATGCTGTCGTTCGCGCTGTCGCTCGACGACTTCATCATCACCTACTTCGTGAGTGGCTCGTCGGTCACCTACCCGCTGTATGTGAACGCCGCCGTGAAGGCCGCGGTGCCGCCGCAGATCAACGTGCTGGCCACCGCGATCCTGGTGGTCAGCCTGATCCTGCTCGGCGTGGGAACTCTGTACCGGCGCAAGCGGATCGACGGCTGAGGGCTTCTGCGCTCAGCGGTCGAGCGTCACCGTCACCGAGACCTCACCGCGGTCGTCGCGGTGCGCGACGGCGTGACCCGTGCGGTCGCGGCCCTCGAAGTCGAGCAGGGTGATCGGCGCACCGCCGCCGAGGAAGTTGCGCCACCAGTTCTTCTTGTCGGGCGCGACGACGCCGATGAGGATCGTCTCTCCGCGGCGGCGGTAGCCCACCGGCGTCTCGAACGTGGTGCCTGAACGCCGTCCCACATAGCGGATCACCACCAGGCCGCGGCCGACCAGGCGGCCCACGAGGGGCAGGTTCAGCAGCCCGGTCACACCGGCGTTCACGACACCCACGACCGGTGAGTTGAACATCCCTCGCGCCATCGCCACCTCCCTGATGCTCCGACGAGCGTAGCGCTCAGCCGACCTCGGCGGGGACCGGCGCCGGCCGGCTCCCGGCACGCGCGGCGCCGATGCCCGCCGCCACCACGAAACAGATGCCGACCGCCGCCGAGACACCGGGGATCTGGTGTAGCACCACCAAACCGATGATCAGCGCGAACGCCGGTTCGAGGCTCATCAGCGTGCCGAAGGCGGCCGTGGTGAGCCGGCGCAGCGCCAGCAGCTCCAGCGCGAACGGGACCACCGGCAGCAGGACGGCCAGCCCGAGGCCGATCAGCAGGAGTTGCGGTGTGAGCCGGTCGAAGACGTCCGGGCCGACCACCGCGGTCGCGACCAGCGCCGCCACCGGCATCGACACCGAGAGACCGCCGATCCCGGCGACCTGGTCACCGACCCGCTGGGTCAGCAGGATGTAGCCCGCCCAGCAGCACGCGGCGGCCAGTGCGTACATCACGCCGACCGGGTCGACGGTGCCCGACCACGGCTCGGTCATCAACAGCACCCCGGCGGCGGCCGAGGCCGGCCACACGATGCGCCCGAGGCCGCGGCCGTGGGCGACCGCCACGGCGAGGGGGCCGAGGAACTCCAGTGCGCTGGCCGTTCCCATCGGGATCCGGTCCAGGGCGGCCATGAACAACAGAGTGACTCCTGCGATGACGACGCCGAGGCCGACACAGGTGGCGAACGTCCGGCGGGTGAACCGCGCGGCGCGTGGCCGCAGCAGGACCAGGAACAGCAGGCCGGCCCAGGCCAGCCGCAGCCAGGCGGCGCCGTCGGCGCCGATCCGGTCGATCAGCGCGACCGAGACCGCGACGCCGAGTTGCACCGACAGCATGGCCGCCACGGCCATGAACGCCCCGGTACGGGCGTGTCTGTTGGACATGCCTGAATTGAACGGGAGTCGGACCGTTCGCGTCCACGCGATTTCGACGGACACACCGTTCGGCTTCTACGAACAATCGCTGTCCGCCGTCACGTGACGAGGTGAATCGCGCCGTCCTGCAGCCGGACCGGGACCGTCTGCAACCCGAACCGGCTGCCGAACAACCGAACCATCGCGGAGTACGGGCGGAAGCCGAAGATGCGACCCTTCGGTCCCTCCAGCATCCGACCGTTCGTGACGTCGTACCGCGCGCGGTGCCACGGGCATTCCAGGCAGCCCGACGCGGTGACGCGGCCACGGCCCATGCGGGCGAACTGGTGGCGGCAGACGTTACCGACGGCGAACGGCTCTCCCTGCGGGGTGACGCCGACCGCCAAGACGCCGTGCCGCTCGGTTCTCACCTCCCGGACGCCGCGCTCGCCGAGCTGGTCGACGCGGATGAGCAGATCACCCTGTGCCACCGCGGGGTTGTCGTGGGTGACCGGCGGCAGCATGCTGCCGGTGTCGACGCCGCGCTCGTGCGGGTCGTTGCGTAGGCGGACCATGCCCTAACGGTGCCCGCGATGCGGCCGGTCAAACCGGGGCCGGCCGGTCAGCTCGGTGCGGCGTAGCGCTCGGCGAGGCGCCGCAACGTCGACGCGATCCCGTCGGCGTTCTTGCGGTGCATGCCGAACATCGTGATCAGCAGCGGCGCCTTGGCGGTCGAGTAGTCGAACGTCTCGGTGACCTCGGTGGCATCGGGCGCCACCTGGGTGAGTTCCCAGCGCCACCGGTGCCCGAGGGGATGCTGCCACTCGATGACGCGATCGTCCTGCGCGACCGTGACGGTGGACGTGATCTTGTACGGCACGCCGTACTGCTTCATGCCGACGGTGAACGTGTCACCGGGAGCCACGCGTCGTGGTCCGGTGATCGGCACGTCGCGGATCGTGCCCGAGCCGTCGAGTTCGGGATGGCGGTGCGGGTCGGCCAGCAGCGCGTAGATCTCGGCCGCAGGCGCGTTCACCCGCACGCGCCGGGAGACTTTCTGGGAGCCGGTGTCGAGTGCCTCGACGGTGGAAGTGACCATGGATTTCGGCTACCCCGACGCCCCGGACGGGCAAACGCGCGCCGTCAGGACGACTGCGACGTCGGTTCGTATCCGCAGATGGCCTCGACTTTGTCGGCCGATGCGCTGGCGGGGTCGAACTCGTAGCCCACCCACTCGCGCGCCAGCCGCCGGGCGAGCTCCAGGCCCACCACGCGCTGTCCGAAGCAGAGCACCTGGGCGTTGTTGGACAGCACCGACCGCTCGACGGAAAAACTGTCATGGGCGGTGACAGCGCGGATGCCCGGCACCTTGTTGGCGCTGATCGCCACGCCGAGGCCGGTGCCGCACACCAGCAGAGCGCGGTCGGCCTTGCCCTCGGCCACCAGACGTGCGGCGGCGACCGCGATGTGCGGGTAGGCGGTGTTCTCGTCGGTGCCCACGCCGACGTCGGTGACCTCGGCGACGCGGTCGTCGGCCTTCAGGTCGCCCTTGAGGGCTTCCTTGTACTCGTAGCCTGCGTCGTCGGAACCCACGACGATGCGAAGTCGGTCGGTCGTCAGTCGGTCGGTCATTGCTTGTCTCCTCCTGCGGTCAGCGTGAAGCAGCCCGCGACGGTGCGTGCGCACATCGCCAGCGACGTGGCGCCGGCGTCGGGTGTGCCGACACTGCGCTCGGCCAGCGGTCGGGCGCGGCCGACCTTCGGCCGCATCTCGGCGGTCGCGCGGGCCGCCTCGGTCGCCGTCTCGGCGGCCGATGTCCAGGCCTGTTGCCAGGATTCACCGTCGGCGGTCCTGCGCTCGAGTTCCTCGACGAACGGCAGCAGCGCGTCGAGCATGGTCTTGTCCCCCGGCGCCGCCCCGCCCAGTTCGATCAACGCGTCGTAACCGTCGCGCATGCCCGCGGCCACGGTGGCGGAGTCCGGGCGTCCGGTGTCGCCGAGACGTCCCCCGAGGGCGCTGAGCAGCGCACCCCACAGCACGCCGGAGGTGCCGCCGGCCTTGGCCGCCCACTCCCTGCCGGCCGCACTCAGCACGGAGCCCTGGCCGGCACCGGCGTCGACGGCGCGCGCGGCGGCGGCACGGGCGGCCGAGGATCCCTTCACCATGCCGCGGCCGTGGTCGCCGTCGCCGGCGACCGCGTCGATGCGGCCGAGCTCGTCCTCCGCGTCGGCGAGCATGTCGGCCATCGCCTCGAGCGCCCTCGCGACCAGCCGGCCGCCGGACCGACCCTCGTCGTCGGAGAGTTCGGCCGGCCGCGGCGCCTCGGGTGCGGATCCGGTGTCGGTGTCCGTGCGCCGCTGACCCTGCTCTCCGACCGGCACCGCGCCCTTCCGGTAGGCAGGCGTGTCCGCCGGTGCGGTCCAGTACCGCTCGAGTGTCTCGTCCAGCCACATCACGGTCAGTGAGCAGCCCGCCATGTCGAGGCTGGTGACGAGTTCACCCACCTCCGGGTCGACGACGGTGTAGCCCCGCTCGCGCAGCAGCCGTGCCGCCTCGCCCCAGACCACGAACAGCTCTTCGTACTTGGTGCGGCCGAGTCCGTTGAGGATCACCGCGATCCGCTCCTGAACGTTGTCCGGTTTCTCCGCCAGCACGCCGTCGACGAGGGTGGCGGCCAGGTCCGCCGCGGTCGGCATCGACTCCTCGGCCACGCCCGGTTCGCCGTGGATGCCGAGCCCGACGCCCATCGTGCCCTCGGGCACGGTGAACAGCGGGTGATCGGCGCCCGGCAGGGTGCACCCGTCGAACGCCACGCCGAGGGTGCGGGTGGCGGCGTTCGCGGCTTCTGCGACCGCGACCACACCGGCCAGGTCGAGACCCTCCTCGGCGGCGGCGCTCGCGCACTTGAAGACGGTGAAATCGCCTGCGATGCCGCGTCTCTTGGACTCCTCGCCCTTCGGGGCACTGGCGACGTCGTCGGTGACGGCGAAGTAATGCGCGTCGATGCCCTCGCCGCGCAGCTGTGTCACCGCCAGGCCGAAGTTCATCACGTCGCCCGCGTAGTTACCGGTGGTGAGCAGCACACCGGCGTCGCCGTGCGCGGCGCGCGCCACCGACGCCGCCTCCTCGGCCGACGGGGAGGTGAAGATGTTGCCGACCACGGCGCCGTCGGCGAAGCCGGTTCCCACCGTGCCGCAGAACGCCGGGTAGTGGCCGGATCCGCCGCCGATGACGACGGCGACCTTGCCGGGCCGGGTCTCCTGCGCGCGCACCACTCCGCCGGGCACGCCGACGACGTAGCGGGCGTTGGCGTCGAGGAACCCGACGAGCATGTCCTCGGTGAACCGCGCCGGGTCGTTGAAGAGCTTGGTCATCGCAGCCGGTCTCCCGACTCGGCGTCGAACAGGTAGACCCGGTCGGGCGGTGCGGTGACGGTCACCTGCTGCTCGGGCTCGTAGCTCTCCGCGGCCGGTGTCTGGACCACGATGCCCTCCTCCATCCCGGCGACGGTGCTGGTGGCCAGGCCGAACTCGAGCAGGTGCTCGAAGTACGCGATCGTGGCGGCCACGCCGCGGGACGGGTCGGCGGCGATCGCGCAGTCCTGCGGGCGGACGCCGACACTGACCTTCGTGCCGTCGGCGATGCCGGTCACGGTGGTGTCCAGAGCGCCTGCGCCCCTGCCGATCTCGACCCGCACACGGCCGTCGACCGTGCGGGCGGTGCCGCGCAGCACGTTGATCTGTGGTTCGCCGACGAACTGCGCGACGAACAGGTTCGCCGGGTCGTCGAACACCTCGTCCGGCGTGCCGAACTGCTGGACCACGCCGGCGTCCATCACGGCGAGGCGGTCGGCCAGCGACAGCGCCTCGACCTGGTCGTGGGTGACCACGATGGTGGTATAGCCGAATTCGCGCTGCAGCACCTTCAGTTCACGCCGCACCCGCTGTCGCGCCGAGGCGTCGAGGTGGCTGAGCGGTTCGTCGAGCAGCAGCACCGGCGGGTTGCGCACCAGCGCGCGCGCCAACGCCACCCGCTGCTTCTGACCGCTGGACAGCCCGGCCGGCCGCAGGTTCATCATGTCGCGCATCTCGAGCCGCTCGCTGATGGAGTCGACCATCTGCTCGGCGCCCTTGACCTTGCGTGCCTTCAGGCCGTAGAGCAGGTTGTCGCGCACCGACATCGGCGGGTACAGCGCGTAGCTCTCGAAGCCGACACCGATGCCGCGCTTGGCCGCGGGCAGCTGGGAGATCTCCCGCTCGCCGATCTTGATGGACCCACTGGTGACGGTCTCCAGTCCGGCGATCATCCGCAGGGTGGTCGTCTTGCCGCAGCCCGACGGTCCCAGCAGGGCGATCAGCTCGCCGGGAGCGATGTCGAGGTTGATGCCCTTGACCGCCTGGAAGCTCTCGCGGCCCCGCGCCATGTACGTCTTGACCAGGTCGGTGAGGGTGAGGCTCTGTGCGGTCGTGGTCTTCGGGGAGTTCATCGCTGCCGTCACTTCATCGCCTCCAGCATCTTGTCGGCGCCGAGCCGTTCGGTGTCGCCGTCGCCGGCGGAGAACACGTGGACGTCGCCGTCCGCAACCGACATGGTGATCTCGGCGCCCTCGTCGACGCCCTCACGCCCGGACGCCAGCACGATCAACGACACTCCCCCGACCTCGACGGTCAGTTCGACGTTGCGGCCGAGTCGCTCGGCGAGCGACACCCTGCCGCGCAGTGCGCCCGCACCGGGGGTGACGTGGATATCGCAGGGCCGCAGTCCGACCCGCACGCGGTCACCCCGGTCGACCGTGGTGCCTGCGGGCACCGGCACGTCGAACGAGCCGTCGCCCAGCCGGATCCGGCCGTCGTCGACGACGCCGTCGAGGAGGTTGATCTCCGGCTGCCCCAGCGCCTTGGCGACGAAGGTGTCCGCCGGTCGTCGCCAGATCTCCTCCGGAGTGCCGATCTGGACGAGGGTGCCCTCGCGCATCACCGCGATGCGATCGCCGAGTGCGAGCGCCTCCTGGTAGTCGTGGGTGACGTAGAGCGTGGTGGTGTTCGACATCGCGCCCAGTTGTTTGAGCTCGGCCCGCATCGAGGCACGCAGCTTGGCGTCGAGGTGGCTGAGCGGTTCGTCGAGCAGGTAGATGTCGGCGGGCCGCACCAGCACCCGGCCCAGGGCGACGCGCTGGCGCTGGCCGTTGGACAGCTCGCGCGGGAACCGTGCGAGCAGGTGGTTGATCCCCAGCGTGGTGGTGACCTGGTCGATCCGCTCGGTGCGCTGCGCCTCGGTGTAGCGGCCCGTCCTACCCGATTTCAGCGGTGAGGCGAGGTTCTCGCTGACCGTCTTCTGCGGGTAGAGCGCGTAGCTCTCGAAGGCCATCGCGACGTTGCGGTGATACGGCTCCACCCGGGTGACGTCCCGGCCGCCGATCGCCACCGACCCGCCGTCGATGTCGACCAGGCCGGCGATCGACTTGAGCGTCGTGGTCTTGCCCGCGCCGCTGGGCCCGAGGATGACGAAGAACTCGCCGTCCTCGATGTCGACGGAGATCCCGTTGACCGCGTGGGTTTTTCCGAACGACTTGTGCAGATCGACAACCGATACCGTGGCCATCAGGCTTTCACCGCCCCGAACGACAGGCCCCGGACCAGGTAGCGCTGAATGGTCAGCGCCAGGATGAGGGGCGGGAGAGCCGCGATGATCGCCGCCGCGGCCGTGAGGTTGTAGTACGCCTGGCCACCGCCGCCGAGGAACTTCGTGATCGCCACGGTGACGGTGCCGGCATTGCTGTCGGCCAGGATGAGCGGGAACACGTAGTTGTTCCAGGCGAAGATGAACGCCAGCAGCGCCGCCGCGGCGATACCCGGCCGCACGATGGGCAGCGCGACCATCATGAAGGCGCGCCTGCGGGTGTAGCCGTCGAGCAGCGCCGCCTGCTCGAGATCCTCCGGCAGATCCTGGAAGTAGGACCTCAGGATCCACACCACCAGCGGCATCGTGACCAGCTGCAGCACCCAGATCATGCCGACTTTGGTGTCGAACAGGCCGATCTGGTTGTAGATCACGAACAGCGGCACGATGACCATCAGCTCCGGCGCGAAGCGGAACGACAGCATCTGGAACATCAGGTCGTTGGAGCCCCGGTACTGCCAGCGGCCGGCGGCGTAGGCGGCGGGAATACCGATGATCAGCGAGACGAGCACCGCGCCACCGCAGTTGAGCAGACTGGTCAGCAGTGACGCCTTGAAGTCGACGCTGGTCATCTGGGTGCCCTTCTCGGACAGCACCGTGGCGAAGTTCGACCAGGTCGGGCTGAACGAGAAGTAGGTGGTGGTCTGCTGCTCGGCGTTCTTCAGGGCCAGCATCAGCATCCAGAAGATGGGGAACAGCGAGAACAGGAACCAGAACACCAGTCCCACATCGGCGGCCACCGCGCCGATCGACATCCGCTTCTGGCCCGGGAGGAGTTCGGCCCGGCTCAACTTGAGTGCCATCTCTTTAGGACTCCGCTCCGGCAGCACGACGCTGCGCCTTGCCGAGCACGCTCACCAGGTAGCGCGCGGTGATGAACACGATGATCCAGAGCAGCAGCATGTAGGTGCTGCCGCGGGAGTAGTCGAGGTTGATGATCGAGTCCTCGAACGCGCCGATCTGCAGGGTGCGGGTGGCCACACCCGGGCCGCCCGCCGTGAGCACGTAGATGTGGTCGAACACCTTGAGGTTGTCCATGAACCGGAAGATGACGGCGACAAGGATGTAGGGCCACAGCATCGGCAGCATCAGCTTGCGGAACATGTAGAACCACCCCGCGCCGTCCACCTCGGACGCCTCGAACGGCTCCCTGGGCAGTGACCGGATGCCCGCAAGCACCAGGATCGCCACGAACGGGGTGAAGATCCAGATGTCGACCAGGATCACCGAGAACAGCGCGTTGCCCGCCGACAGCCAGTCGAAGGTGTTGCCCAGCCCGAGGACGTGGTTGAGGATGCCGAACTGCGGGTTGAACATCAGCTTCCAGATGACGCCCGCGATCACCGGGGCGATCATCAGCGGCAGGATCAGCACCTTCTCGAAGATCTTGCCGATGATCGACGACCGGTTGAGCAGCAGCGCCAACCCGACGCCGAGCACGGTCTCGATCGCCGTGGCCAGCACCGCGAAGATCGCGGTGACCTGCACGCTGCGCCAGAACACCTGATCGCCGAGCACCGAGGCGAAGTTCTGAAACCAGACGAAATGCGGGTCGGGGTTGACCGCGGCGTAGTTGAGGAAGGCGTAGTACGCGCCGACGGCGAACGGATAGAGGATCCCGATGACGATCACCAGGGCCGGGATCGAGAGCAGGTACGGCCGCAGCCTGCGGCGCCAGGTCGGCACCTCGGGCAGGTCGCGCCCCGGAGTCCGGGCCGGCTGCTCCGGCGACGTCTCCGGAGCCTTGGGGGTTTGAGTTGTCATGTGCGCCAGCGCTCCTAGAGGTTGACCTTGGAGGTGTTGGTCTTGGCGAGGCTGCGCAGCCGGGTCGCCGCGTCGTCACCGCCGTAGATGTCCTGCAGCGCCACCGCCCAGCTCTGCGTGGTGTCGAAGAACTTCTTCTGCGGGGTGAACTGGATCTTCGACTCCCCGATCACCGTCTCGAACGCCTCGAGGTAGCCGAACTGATCGGCGGCGACCCGCTTGAACGTGGTGTCGAACACCGACTTCCGCACCGGATCGGCGTAGGTGCCGCCCTGGACGGCCTTGTTCATGGACTTCTTACCGGTGGCCCACTGGATGAACAGCCAGGCCGGCAGCTTGTTCCGCGACGCCGAGCTCATCGCCCAGCTCCACGTCCAGAGATTCGTCTTGTAGTTGCCGTCGGGCCCTGCGGGTCCCGCGTACCACGCGATGTTGCCCGCCTCCTTGCTCGCTCCCGGCTTGTTCTTCGGGTAGGTGGCGCTGTCGGCGTCGAACACCATCATCGCCTTGCCGTCGCCGAGATCGCCGGTGGCATTCGGGTAGTCGTAGGTGGTCCACGACGTGGGCCCGGCCCGGTGCTGCAGGTCGATCCACTTGTTGGTGAAGTCGATGGCCTTGTCGCTGTCCATCTCGGCGACCAGTTCGGAGCCGTTGAACGTGTAGTCGACCGCACCCTGGCGGGTGTACTGGGTCATGAAGCCGGGATGGATGGTCGCCCACGACTTGGAGCCGCGGGTGGACAGGCCGTACCGGTTCTCCGAGCGGTCGGTGAGGTCGACCGCGAGCTGGATGAAGTCGTCGAGGTTGTCGGGCAGCTTCTTGATGCCCTTCTCGTCGAACACCCGCTTGTTGTAGGCCACGACGTTGTTCTCGAACCCCCACGGGATCGCCCACTGTCCGCCGGTGCCCAACGGGTTTCCGAGGGTGAAGTCCCACCGGGTGGAGGTGCGCAGCCCGTCGAAGATGTCCTCGAAGTCGTACTCCGCGCTGGTGGCGGAGCTGTTCTTCAGCCAGGGGTCGAGGTCTTCGATCCAGCCCGGCGGGCCGTACTGCCAGATGAAGTACGCACCGAGCATGAACGCGTCGTGCTTGCCCGAACCGCCGGCGAGCTCGGTGTTCAACTTGGTGAAGTAGTCGGCCTCGGGCACCAGGTCGACGTTGACGTTGATGCCGGTGAGGTCGGTGAACTCCTGCAGCAGTGGCTGATACGACAGCTGGTAGGGGTGCGGGGTCTGCAGGATGTTGATCGTCGACCCCGCCGCCTTGCGCCAGTCGAATCCGCCGCTGATCTCCGATGCCCCGTTCGGCGCACCGGCCTTACCGCCCACGCCGCAGGCCGACAGCACCGGCAGGCTCGCCGCGGCGGCTCCGGCGATGCCCATCGCGGTCAACATGTCGCGCCGCGTCATCCGCGGACCCGAGGGATTGAATCGACTCATGTCTTCGGTCCTTCGCTCGATCAGGCCGGGATCAACGAGACCTTGACGGACTCCTTGCCGCTCGCCACCAGGTCCAGGCCCTTCTGGAAGTCGGTGAGCGGCAGTTGGTGGGTGCAGATCTGCTCCATCGGCAGCACACCGGACTCGATCATCTTGATGGCGGCCGGCCAGCAGTACGGGCCGAGGTGAGCGCCGAGGACGTCGAGTTCCTTGTCGTCGCTGATGATGCTCCAGTCCACGGTGACGTCGCTGCCGAAGACGCCGTACTCGACGTAGCGGCCGAGCTTGCGCAGCAGGTTCAGCCCCTGCGGCACGGCGGAGGTGTGGCCGGTGCCCTCGAGGTAGACGTCCGCGCCGTAGCCCTCGGTGAGGTCCTTGACGATCTGCTCGGCGTCCTGCTCGGCGATGTTGATGGTCAGGTCGGCGCCACACCGGGTGGCCAGTTCCAGCTTCTCGGGCGCCATGTCCAGCGCGATCACCCGCATCGGGTTCTTGGCGCGTGCACCCGCGACCATGCCGAGGCCGATCGGGCCGCAACCGGCGACCACCACGGTGTCCTCGAAGGTGATCTGCGCGCGCTCGACGGCGTGCAGTGCGCATGACAGCGGCTCGGCGAACGCCGCGTGCGCGGGGGCGACATCGCCGGACACCTTGTGCACCAGTGCTTCCGCCGGATAGACCATGTAGCTGGCCATCGCCCCGGGCGTGCGGCGCTTGAAGCCGTAGAGGTCGTGCGGCTGGCACATGTGGTACTGGCCGCGTTTGCAGAACCGGCACTCCCAGCAGGGCACGATCTGCTCGGAGACCACCCGGTCGCCGACCGCGATCCCCCAGCGCTGCGCGGCCTCGTCGTCGAGTTCGACCACCCGGCCGACGAATTCGTGCCCCGGGATCACCATGGTCTCGGCCCAGGCCGGGCGGTTCTCGTCGCCCCAGAACTTGGCGGCGCCGTGGTAGCACTTCAGGTCACTGGCACAGATGCCCACCGCCTCGACCCGGATGAGCGCTTCCCCGGGACCGCGCTGGGGCACGGCGACTTCCTCGAGTCGGTAGTCGTGCGGGCCGTGGCACACCACTGCCTGCATCTTCTCGGGAATCTGTGCGGTCATCGCGGCTCCTCGGGATGTGGTTGCAGTCACATTAACCAACCTATGCACATATGTCCAGAACACTTGTTCAACGAGAATTTGTTCAGGAACAGGTGTTCATTCTGGGTGTCGATGGCATACTCGGTGCGTGCCCCGGCCCGCACAGCCCGTCAGCCCGGCCGGTGTCGACGGTGCCGCCGCCGACGCCGACGCCGGCCACTTCTCGGCGTCGCTGCTGTACACCGCGGCCAAGCTCTACTACACCGAGGACGCCACCCAGGCCGACGTGGCCGCCCAGCTCGGCACCAGCCGCGCGACGGTGAGTCGCCTTCTGGCCGAAGCCAAACGGCGCGGCATCGTCCGCATCGAGGTCGTCCCACCGGCAGAGGTGGCCACCGGCGATCTGAGCGACCGACTGATGCGCGCGCTGGCGCTGACGACGGTGTTCCTCAGTCACCCGCTGCCGAATCCGGGACCGGGCCGGACGATCGTCGACGTGATGGGCGCCGCGCTGGCGCCGGCGGTCGGTCGCGCGCTCGGCGCGGCGGGCCTGCTACCCGGCGACGTGCTGCTGGTGTCGTCGGGACGGACCGTCTACGAGGTGGCGCAGTACGAGATGCACGCACTGCCCGGGGTCCTCGTCGCCCCGACCGTGGGCGGCAACGACCAGCCCGAAGAGTGGTATCAGACCAACGAGATCACCCGGCTGGTGGCCAACCGAGTCAACGGAAGGCCCAATTACCTGTTCGCCCCGGCACTTCCGGGTGCCGACCTGTACCCGTCCCTGCTCAACGACCCGAGCATCCAACGGGTGCTGCATCTGTGGCCGCACGCCCGGTGCGCGCTCATGGGCGTGGGGGCGCCTCCGCTGATGCGCTCGGACATCCCCCGGTTCGTGCCCACCCGGTCGACCTCCCTGCGCGCCGCGGTGGGTGACGTCTGCTCCCGGTTCTACGACCGCGACGGCGAACCGGTCGAGTTCGACGGCAGCGACCGGTTGATCGCCGTCGAACTGGATGCCCTGCGCCACATCCCGGTCACCATCGCCGTGGCCGTCGGGCCGGACAAGGTCGAGTCGATCATCGCGGGCGCCCGCGGCGGTTACTTCAATCAGCTCGTCACCGATCCTGCGACGGCCGCGGCGATCCTCGACGCCATCGACCACGACGCCTGACCGCCGTTGTGAAAGGACACCCGTGACCACGACCGCCGATGCGCGCTACTCCGGAGTGCTGCGCCTGGACCGCAAGCGCGCCCTGATCACCGGCGCGACCAAGGGCATCGGCGCCGACATCGCGCAGGCCTTCGCCGCCGCCGGTGCACAGCTGGTGCTCAGCGGCCGCGACGAGGGCGAACTGGATGCGGCACGCGCCACGCTGTCGGATCGCTATGGTGCTCAGGTGCGCACCGCCGCAGTCGATCTCGCGCGGCCGGACGGACCGGACATGCTCGCCGGACTCGCCGTCGAAGCCTTCGGTGGCCTCGACGTGCTGGTCAACAACGCCGGCATCTCCCATCCCCAGCCGGCCGTCGACACCGATCCCGCCCTGTTCGACGCCACCATCGCCGTCAATCTGCGGGCGCCTGCGCTGCTGGCCGCCGCCGTCGGTGCGGCGATGGTCCGGCAGGGCACCGGCGGCGCCATCATCACCGTCGCCTCCGCCGCGGCGCTGGCGCCACTGCCCGACCACTACGCGTACTGCGCGTCGAAGGCAGGGCTCGTCATGGCGACCAAGGTTCTCGCCCGCGAGCTCGGTCCGCACGGCATCCGGGCCAACTCGGTGTGCCCGACGGTCGTGCTGACCGAGATGGGGCAGCGGGTGTGGGGCGAGGACGCCAAGGCGGCTCCCATGCTCGCGCGTATCCCGCTGGGCCGCTTCGCCGTTCCGCACGAGGTGTCCGACGCGGTGGTGTGGCTGGCATCCGACGCCGCCAGCATGGTCAACGGTGTGGACCTGCCGCTCGACGGCGGCTACACGATGGGCTGATCGCGCCGTTCGGTGGCCGCGAGCCGGTGCACCTGCTCGCGGGTGGCCGGGTACAACTCCAGCCATGTCCCGTACAGATCGTCGTAGCGGGCCCGGTTTGCGGGGTCGGGTTCGATCTCCCTGGCGATCCTGGCCCAGTCGGTGCTCGGCGGCACCAGGCCGATGCCGATCGCTGCCAGGAGCGCGTCGCCGTAACTCGCCCCGATCGCCTGCTCGGGGACCTGCTGCGGGCGACCGGTGATGTCGGACAGCGTCTGCGCCCACACGGGACTGCGCAGGCCGCCGCCGACCGCGACCGTGCGGGCCGCCGAATGGGCGTCGTCGAACTTCTCCAGGATCTGCCGGATACCGAAAGAGATGCCCTCGTAGGCCGCCCGGAACAGGTGACCGCGGCTGTGGCGCAACGTCAGCCCGGCGACCACGCCGCGGGCCTGGGGGTCGAACACCGGCGTGCGCTCCCCCGCGAGGTACGGCAGCATCAGCAGCCCGTCGCTGCCGGGCGGCACGCTGCGCGCCTCGGCCATCAGATCGTCGAAACTGGCGCCGCCGGTGATGTTCTGCAGCCAGCCGATGAGGCTGCCCGCCGTGGAGGTGCCCGCGGCCAGCGCCAGTGTGTCGGGTTCGACGCCGGCTGTGGTCCACAGCGCCGGATCGCTGTGATAGGTGTCGATGACCTGCACCAGGAACATCGTCGACCCGTACATCAGCATCTGATCGCCCGGACGCCGGACGCCCACCGAGAAGGCCTCCGAGTAGGCGTCGACCGTGCCTGCCGCCACGGGGGTGCCCGCGGGCACGCCGGTGGCATCGGCCGCCGCCGGGGTCACCCGGCCCACCACGTCGCTGGGCCAGACCAGCCTCGGCAGCGGCAGATGTCCGCAGATCCGGCGCGCCCATTCGTCGTTCCAGGCGAACTCGCGGGTGGCGTACATCGGATCGCACTGGCTGGCGGTGTGGTGGTCCATCACGTACTCGCCGGTGAGCTTCGCCGCGATGTAGGAGTTCGACCCGTACCAGCCGGCGGCGCGTTCGAAGACCTCCGGCTCGTGACGGCGGACCCACTCCAGTTTGGGCCCTACGGCCTGGCTCGACAGCAGGGTGCCGGCGCGCTCGAGGATCGCCTGCTCCCCCAGTTCGGCTGTCAGCGAGGCGATCTCGTCGGTGGCCCGGGTGTCGACGCCGTATAGGATCGCCGGCCGCAGCGGTCGCAGGTCGCCGTCGCACAGCACCAGGCACGGCCCGACACCGCTGACGCACATGCCGGCCACTGCGGCGCCGTCGGGCAGTTGCGCCGTCAACGCGGTGCTGATCCGGCAGACCTCGCTCCACCACAGGCCCTCGGCGTCGACCTCCGCCCATCCCGGGCGCGGCAGGCTCATCGCGTGTGCGATCGTCTCCGACGCGATCACCGAACCTTCGGCGTCGACCAGCACGCCCTTCGTGCTTCCCGTGCCCATGTCGATTCCGAGCAGCAGATCCACGGTCCCGACCCTACGCGGTGGCGATACTCCGGCGTGGGCCGATCAGTGGGTGCGCGACGGGAACGGATCGTCGGCGAAGTCGATCTGCGCGTCGGGATTGCCGATCGCGGTCACCATCCCCGTGCCGAAGGCACCGAGGTGGTCGAACAGGGTGGCCGTGCCGACCGCGACGCCGTCGTCCGCCCAGTGGGCGTCGGCCTGCACCCCCACCCAGTCGTCGACCGGCAGCCGCGCCAGCGCCACGGTGAGGTCGCCGTTGATGTAGCCGACACCGGCGGTGCCCAGGTTGGTCACCAGGCTCGTGCCCTCGGCCACCATGGCCGCCCGGACGAACGGCGTGTTGTCTGTGCCCTCGACCACGTCGGCGGTGCGGTTGACGGTGCGCTTGCGGGCGGCGTTCTGATGGTCGACGATCGCATGCGACCAGCCCACCCCGTCACTGCCGATGTTGATCGGCCTGCCCTGGTCCAGAGCGGCGGGCGGTTCGAAATCCATTGCCGCCGTCCACTCCTCGCCGCGCGGCGGTGCGCCACGGCGGTACTGCACCAGCGTCGCGCGAGCCACCGTGACGCCGCCCTGCACGATCTCGCACTCCGCGTTGCACACCCGCCTGCCGTCGCGGACCAGCCGCGTGACGGTCTCGGTCGGTACTCCCTTCGCGGCGCGGAAGAGGTCGACGGTGAGCCTAGCCGGCATGAGCTCCGGCGATCCGAACTGCGTCTCGAGCGCACGGGCAGCCAGCCCGACGACCGCTGGACCGTTGAGATGGTCAGCACCCCAGTGACTTTGGGCGAACCGCGTCGGATGGAAGCGATCCTGGTCGAGCTGCGTGAAATGCGCGGGCCGGGTCACCGGGGCATCTTCGCACAGTGCTGATCGTTCATCATCACTGGACGGTACTGGACACATGCTGCGGTATTCCCGGACAATCGGCGGATGGACACCCGCCGGCTGCAACTGCTGCTGGCGCTGTCGCGGCTCGGCTCGATGCGGGCGGTCGCCGACTCACACGGACTCACCACGTCGACGGTGTCACAGCAGTTGGCCGCACTGGCCAGGGACACCGACACCCGGCTCATCGAACCCGACGGCCGGCGCGTGCGGCTCACCCCGGCCGGGCGGCGGCTGGCCGACCACGCGGTGACGATCCTGGCGGCGGTCGACGCCGCGCGCCTCGACCTCGACCCCGACGCCGACCCGGCGGGCACGCTGCGCGTCGGCGGGTTCGCCACCGGGATCCGGGTCTCTTTGTTGCCGATCCTCGACGAACTGTCCCGCAGCCATCCCCAGGTCGACGTCGTGATCAGCGAATACGAGCCGATCGAGGCGTTCCGTCTGCTCGCCGACGACGACCTCGACCTGGCGCTGACCTACGAGTACGACCTCGCGCCGGCATCGCCGGACGCCGTCCTGGAGGCGGTGCCACTGTGGTCGACACCGTGGGGCCTCGGAGTGCCCGACGACGACCCCAGCGACATCGCGGATCTCCGCGACTTCGCCGATCGCCGCTGGATCGTCAACTCCCGCAACACCGCCGACGAGGACGCTGTCCGCACGCTGGCGTCGCTGGCCGGTTTCACACCGACCATCGCCCACCAGATCGACAGCCTCGAGCTCGTCGAGGACCTGATCCGGACCGGCTACGGCGTCGGACTGCTGCCCGTGCACCGGCCGACGGGACCCGGCGTACGGGTGCTGCCGCTCACCGAACCCGCCGTCATACTGACCGCGTTCGCCGTCACGCGGCGCGGCCGCTCGACGTGGCCGCCCCTGCGGCTGGTGCTCGACCGATTACGACCGCGGACCCGTCCGGTGCCTGCCGAATCGTGGCCGAGGCCGGCGGCCCGCCAGTGACGCGACCGGATGCACTGTCCTGCAATGACTTCGCGTCACTGCCCGAGGGTCAGCGGCTGCGCGGCGCGGTACTGGTCCAGCACGGCAGGGGTGGCGTCGGCGGTGTAGGAGGCCGTGATGCCGAAGGACCACTGCGGCGGCTCACCACCGGCGGCGAGCGTCCACGCGGCCTGCCTGGCAGCGCCGAGCGCCACATACTCCCCGGGGGTGGGAACGTGTACCGGCCTGCCCCAGATCGCGGGTGCGATCTTGCGGACGGCCCCGGATCGTGCCCCGCCGCCCACCAGGATGATGCGCTCCACCGCGACCCCCTGCGCCGCGATCTTGTCGATGCAGTAGGCCAGCGAGGCCAGCAGCCCTTCGACCGCCGCCCGCGCCATGTTGGCGGAGGTGAGGTTCCGGGTCGTCGCCCCGTGCAGGGCGCCCGCCGACTCCGGCAGATTCGGTGAGCGCTCGCCGTCCAGGTACGGCACCAGCGTCAGACCCTCGGCTCCCGGCGGCGCCGACAGCGCCAGCCGGTCGAGCTCGTCGAAGTCCACCCGGAGCAGCGCGGCGACCGCGGCCAGCACCGGTGCGCCGTTGAGTGTGCACACCAGGGGCAACTGCCGGCCGGTGGCATCGGCGAAACCCGCGACGATGCCTTCGGCGTCATGGGCTGCGGTGTGGCCGACCGCGCTGACCACGCCCGAGGTCCCCACGGAGATCACGCAGTCCCCCGGCTGGGCGCCGAGCCCCAACGCCGCGGCGGCGTTGTCACCCGCGCCGGGCCCGAGCACAGCGCCGGCCGGTGTGCGGCCGGCCTCGTCGTGCGGACCGAGCACGACCGGCAACGACGGACCGCGGCCCCGCATGGCCAGCGCGAGGAGATCGTGGTCGTAGGCGTCGCGCTCCGCCGAGAAGTACCCGGTGCCGCTGGCGTCACTGCGGTCGGTACGCAGGTCGGCGATGTCGGTCGAACCGGACAGCCGCCACGTCAACCAGTCGTGCGGCAGGCACACCGCCGCGGTCGCATCGGCGTGTGCCGGTTCGGCATCGGCGAGCCAGCGCAGTTTCGCCGCGGTGATCGACGCCACCGGCACCACGCCGATGCGGTCCGCCCATGCGGCTCCGCCGCCGAGCTCGCCGACCAGATCCGCGGCCGCGGCAGCGGATCTGGTGTCGTTCCACAGCAAGGCGTTCCGCACCACCGAACCGTGCCGGTCCAGACACACCATGCCGTGTTGTTGCGCGCCGACCGAAACGGCGGCGACGTCGTCGAGGCCGCCGGCGGCGCTGACGGTGGCCTGCAACGCCGACCACCACAGTTGCGGGTCGACCTCGGTGCCGTCGGGGTGCGGCGACGACGCCGCGCGCACCACCTCACCGCTCTCGGCATCGCAGATGACGACCTTGCAGGACTGCGTCGACGAGTCGAATCCCGCAACCAGCGTCACCGCTACCTCCTCGAGTCCGGTCGAATGTCCCAGCCTAGTCAGCCGGGCCGATGATTCCCGGACGCTGTACGGGTCGGTACCGGTATGCGAAAACTCGTCATCACCCAGAACGCCACGCTGGACGGATCGATCGAGATGCTCGACGACTGGTTCGACCCGCAGCTGCAGGACCAGGAACTGCTCGACGAGACGCACCGCCAGGACCGGGATTCCGACGCGCTGCTGCTCGGACGGCGGACGTTCGAGGACTTCCGGGGGTACTGGCCCGAGCAGACCGACGACAGCACCGGCATCACCGACTACCTCAACCAGGTCGCCAAGTACGTGGTGTCCTCCACACTGGAGGATCCGCGCTGGGCGAACTCGACGGTGCTGCGTGGGGATCCGGTGGCCGAGGTGGCCGCGCTGAAGGCCGCACCGGGCCGCGACATCGTGCTGACCGGCAGCATCTCGCTCGCCCATGCGCTCATCGCGGCCGGAGCGGTCGACGAGTTCCGGCTGACCGTCTACCCGACGGTGCAGGGCCGCGGACGACGGCTGTTCCCCGACGGCCTCACACTCCCCCGGCTCTCGGTGCTCGAGCCGGCACGCACCTTCGGTTCCGGCGTCACCTTGCTCAAGTACCGCGTCGGCTGACTGCGCCGAAGAGGCGCTGGGGACGACGGAAGACCGACACGTCGTATTGCGGCAGATCAGGGTTTGTGAAGCGGATGCCGTGGGAACCCCCGGGCCATGTTGATTCGACGAGTCGCGCGCCCCATGTTGTCCGCCGTTTTCATCGGGCGCGGCGTAGACGCGCTGCGGAGTCCCAAGCCCGCCGCCGACGCCGCCCGACCGACGCTCGACGGCCTGAGCAAGCTGCCCGATCCGGTCGGCCCCAATGTGCCGTCCGACGCCGAGACGGTCGCCAAGGTGACCGCGGCTGTTCAGATCGGTGGCGGCCTGCTGCTGGCGACGGGCAAGCTGCCGCGGTTCGCCTCGGCCGCACTCGCCCTCAGCGTGGTGCCGGGAAGCCTCGGCGCCCACGCCTTCTGGACCGAGACCGAGCCGGGCCGCAAGGCCGACGAGCGTCGCGCGTTCCTCACCGACATCAGCCTCATCGGCGGCCTGATCATCGCCGCCGTCGACACCGAGGGCAAGCCGTCCCTCGGCTGGCGCGGCCGGCGCGCCGCACGCAAGGTCTCGGTGGCCGTCACCTCCGCGCTGCCGGTGGGCGCGGCCGCGGGCAACTCGCTGACCGACAGCGAACTCGCCGAGAAGGTCGGCCACGGCCTGCAGGTCAGCGCCGAGCGCAGCCGGGAGCTCGCGCAGATCGCCCGTGAGCGCGGTGCCGAGTTCGCCGAGGTCGCAGGCAAGCGCGGTGCGGAGTGGGCCGATGTGGCACGCGAGCGCGGCGCCGAACTCGCCGAGGTCGCGAGCAAGCGCAGCGCCGAACTCGCCGAGGTGGCAGGCAAGCGGGGCGCCGAACTGGCCGACGTGGCAGGCAAGCGCAGCGCCGAACTCGCCGAGGTGGCTCGGGAACGCGGTTACGACTGGGCCGAACTCGCCCGCGAGCGCGGGTCGGAGTGGGCCGACGTCGCCCGCGACCGCGCCCCCGAGCTCGCCGACGTGGCCGCCAAGCGCAGCGCCGCCGTCGCCGACGCCGCCCGCTACCGGGCCGGCGACATCGCGGGCACCACACGCAAGGAACTGAAGAAGACCCGCAAGGAGCTCAACAAGCAGCAGAAGCGCCTGCGCTGACCCCGAAAGCCGTCACCGCCCGAGCGGCCGTCGCCCCTTCCCGGCGCCCGCTCGGGCGGTACATTCGCATCCACCCCTTGTGAGCAGGAGCGAATGCGATGACTTCAGGCGAGTACGGTTCCCCGTCCGGTTCCTACGGCTCGCCGGGAGCGGGTGCGCCCGGCGCATTGCTGCCACGGTTCCTGGCCCGCCTGATCGACGGCATCCTCGTCGGCATCGTCGCCGGGCTGCTCATCGTGCTGACCGACAGCATGTCGAGCTTCTGGGCATCCGGCCTGTTCACCGGCGTGCCGATGTTCCTCTACTTCTTCGCGTTCGAGTTGACCCAGGGCTGGACGCCGGGCAAGAAGCTGCTCGGCCTGCACGTGCGTGGCGCCGGCGGCGCAGCCAAGCCGTCCGCCCGCGAGGCGGCGATCCGCAACGCGTTCACGGTCCTGACCATCATTCCGCTGGTCGGTGGGCTGCTGGCGTTCGTGGCGATGGTCGTCATCGCGGTGACCATCAACGGCAGCCCGACCAAGCAGGGCAAGCACGACGAGCTGGCCGGCGGGACGCAGGTCGTCAAGGGTTGACGGCCAGCGGCATCCACCGGCGATGGTTAACTGCGATGGTGGGCAGACAACCGAATCTCGCACGACGCTTCTTCGACCGGTTCGAGGCGGTGCACGCCGTCACCTACTTCGCCCCGGAGGCGCGGGCCGCGATGGACGCGCTCGGGTACCGCGGCTTCTGGATGGGCTACTTCGCGGCGCGCTCGGCGCCGCTGGGGCCGGTTCCGGCGGAGGTGGTTACCGCCGTGTTCTACAACTTCGCACCCTCGCGGGTGGCCAAGGCCCTGCCCGCGGCCTGGGAGGTGGCCGGCCCGGCCGAGGCCCTGCGCGCGCGTGAGGAGTCTGCCGTCGCCGCGCTGCGGCGCTACGGCCTGGTCGACGACGACGGCCTGCGCACCGCAGCCGAACTCGCGGCCAGGGCCGCCGTCGCGGCACCGGTCGACGGTCGGCCGCTGTTCGCCGCCAACCTGTCGCTGGACTGGCCCGCCGATCCCGTGGCGCGGCTGTGGCATGCCGCGACGCTGCTGCGCGAACACCGTGGCGACGCGCATGTGGCGGTGCTCGCCGCCGCAGGCGTCAGCGGCCGCGAATGCAACGTGTTGCACGCCGCCGCGGGCAAGGTGCCCGCCGAGATGATCATGCGCAGCCGGGATTACGACGAGCAGCAATGGGCCGAGCACCAGCGCCGGCTCGCCGCACGCGGCCTGCTCGACGACAGCGGAGCGCTCACCGATGCAGGCCGGGAACTCAAGCAGCACATCGAGGACACCACCGACGCGTTGGCGCTCTCGGCGCTCGACGACCTCACCGACGACGAGGTCGAACACCTGTTCCGGACGCTGACACCGCTCGCCCGCGCCGTGGTGGCCGGAGGCGACGTGCCGCAGGCCACCCCGATGGGTCTCAATCGCGACAACCTCGACGACGAGAGCGCCGGGCTCAGGACTTCTTGACCGGGTCGTGGCCCCAGTTCTTCAGCGAGTACCGCCACGCCGAGTCTTCGATATCGCCTGAGGGCCGTTGCGCCAGATGACGTTTGGTGTAACCGACGACCTTGCGCATGTGCGCGTAGTCCTCGTCGGACAGGTCGGACTTCTTGGCCTTCAGGATCTTGACGATGTGCCGGCCGCTCTCGTGGCCGGTGGACTCGCCGCCGCCGGACTTCTGGCCCACCGACTTCGAATCGTCGGAGTCGAGCCACTTCTCCAGCTCCGACGGGGTCATGTTGACGACGTCGTGGAACTCGTCCCACGTCTGCTTGTGGTCCTCGTCCTGCTTGGTGTCACTCTCGGCCATCGGTCACTTCTTCTTCAGCGCGCCCGGCTTGTGGACGGCGTCGTTACCGCTCTTCTCGCTCTTCACCCGGTACTGCGGCTCGTCCTTCGACGCCTTGACCTTGCGGCCGGCCGCCTCTTTTTCCGAGGTGATCTTCTCCTGGACGGTGCCCTCGGCGGTACTGCCGTGACTCTGCCAGCTGACCTTGTCGCCCTTCTTGAACTCTTTGCTCATGAGCGGCGGGTACCCGTCGGCCCCGCCGTCATTCGCGGCGTCCGGGATTCGTCACATTTCAGCGGGGCGCGTACATGATGACGCCGACGCCGATGAGACTCACCACGGCGCCGGTGATGTCCCACCTGTCCGGGCGGAAACCGTCGGCGACCATCCCCCACGCCAGCGAGCCGGCGATGAACACGCCGCCGTAGGCCGCCAGCACCCTGCCGAACTGGGCGTCGGGCTGGAACGCCGCGACGAAACCGTAGGCGCCCAGGGCGATCACCCCGAATCCGACCCACCACCAGCCGCGGTTTTCCCGCACTCCTTGCCAGACCAGCCAGGCGCCGCCGATCTCCAGCAGCGCTGCGAGCACGAACAACATCACCGACTTGGCCACGACCATGCCCGTCAGCCTGCCGCGAGCGTGCACGTTTGTCGGTGATTGACGGCGTGTCGGGCCGCAGACACGCGCACTCGCGGACTTCTAAGAGCCGAGGTTGCGGTTCCACTCCAGCCAGCCCACGCCGGTACGGCCGTCGGTGAGCGTCACCGTTGCCCAGGCGCGCGGGAAGTGGCTGATCCGGCCGTCGTCGGCGGTCAGCCGCACCGGCGCGAAACCGCGAAGGTCGACGGTGGCGTCCACGTCGCCGGGCGACATGGTCAGCGTGGTGGTGACGGGTAGGCCGTTGTCGGCGAACGTCGCCTGCGCGGTGACCGTCGCGGTCTCCTGCAGCGGCGCCCCCGGCGGTTGCACGTAGCCGACGCTGAGCGGCGGCGCCCCGGGAATGCGCAGGTCGACACCGTGCAGATGGGTGCCGTCGTCGAGGTGCAGCGCACTCCACACCCAGTCCATGGACCACCAGTCGCGCACGCCCCAGGAGTGGTCGCGCTGCCCGGGCGCATCGCGCAGCGTCACCGTCCGGCCATCGGCGGTGATCGTGCCCGACACCGTGCAGGCGATCTCGTATCGAGGGGTGATGCGGTACTGGTAGGGCGTGCCGGCCGTGGTCCAGGTGAGGTCCATCGTCAGCTCGACCGGACGGCCCTCGGCGCCCTCGAGCAGTGCGCCGGCGTCGTCGAACGCCTGTCCGCTGCCCCGCACGGTCACCCGGAAGCGGCGAAGCGGTTCGTCGGCCGCCATGGAGATCTCGACGGCGTCACCCCGCGCCAGGAACGGATCCTCAGGCAGTGGCGCCTCGAAGTCGAGGACCGCGATGGTCGGCATGTCGGGCCCGCAGATCAGCGCGTTGAGCCAGGCCGTGCGCCGGTTGGGATACAGACCGACCCTGACCCAGCCGCCGATGCCCTGGCCGGCGTCGACGACGTCGAAGTACCAGCTCTCGTTCCACAATTCCTCGTCGCCCGGCGGGTGCCCGCCCTCGTCGCCTGCCGACGGTTGCAGGGCTTCGGGCAGCGGCGCCGACGGCAGCACGTCGAGCGCGCCGGTGTCGAGCACATGAGAGCAGTGCCGCGCGAGCATGGTCATGAACATGCGGTCGCCGCGGTCGGTGCGCTCAACGAGCATCGACGACACGATCGCCATCATCACCCCGAAGAAGCTCTGCCGCCGGACGCCGTCGCGCACCTCGTCGAGGCTGACGGTCGACTGTGGTCCGAGCGCCTCGTGGTATGCCCGCAGCAGGGCGTCGTAGTGGTCGCGGCGCGCCGACTCCGTCAGGGCGCAGCCCAGGAAGTACGCCACGTCGGTGAAGGCCGGGCCCCACGTGACGGTCTGCCAGTCCACCACCGTCAGCGGGCGGTCGGCGCCGGCCTGACCGAACAGCATGTTGTCGAGCCGGTAGTCGCCGTGCACCAGACCCGCGACACGTTGCGCGGCGGCCTCTTCGGCGACATAGGCGTCGAAGCTCGCCACCAGCCGCTCGCACACCTCGCGGTGTCCTGGTTCGATCGTCTCGGCGTAGCGTTCGGCGAAGCCGGCCCACAGCGCGGCGATCAGGCCCTGGTTCATCGGCGACTCCCGGTTGAGCCAGTCCGCATCGGCCAGCGCGGGATCACCGAGCAGCGGCCCGTGCACCCGGCCCAGTTCGGTCAGGGCGAGCGTCGCCTGTTCGATTGTCGCGCCGCGGATCTCGTCGCCCACAATGGCGGGCGCCGCGTCGCCTAGCACCAAGTGGAACGTTCCGTTCGCGGCGTCGTAGGCGGCGTCGTGGCAGGGTGCGACCGGGCCGCCGAGCCGCGGGGCGATGTCGGTGTAGAACCGCACCTCGCGTTCGTAGAGTCCCATCGCCAGCCCGGTCTGCCTGCTGTTGGCGTCGGTGGCGGCGACCTTGAGCACCACCGACTCCGGGCCCGGCGCCGCGTCGTCGGCGTACTGCAGCGAGACGCGGTAGCACTCGCTCATCTGGCCGGTGCCGATGCGTTCGAAGGAGAAGCCGGCGACGCGTCCCGCGCCGATCGCCGTGGTCAGCCAGTCGGCGGTCAGGTCGTCCGGCCGTTCGATCACCAGGTCGTCACGTGCGTCCACCGGATGAACGTAGCAGTGGGGTGGATCACACTGTTGACGGGTGTCAATCAGTGCGGCGCGCTGGTGGAAGGGGTGTGGCAGTGCTGCGGCGGTGCTGGGGGCACGTCGAGTGCGGGGTTGCGGTCGAAGAAGCCGTAGGGCTTGAGCCAGAACGACACCACGTCGACCGGCATCACCGGCCAGTCCTCCGGCCGGGTGATGTGGTGGATGCCGAAGACGTACCACAGCACCACGTCGGTGTTGTCGATCGACCGGTTCGCCTTCGTCCACTCGCCGAGCCCGGTGTCGGTCTCCGACTGGTTGACGAATTCGCCTGCAGGCCAGCGCTCGTCCGGGTTGTTCGGTGTCACCCACAGGGTGTGGCCGATCACGTTGGCGCGGCGCAGCACCGGCGACGCCGGGTCGAACATCGGCGGGAGCGCCCCGGTGGGGATCAGCTTGTAGGACGGGTGGGTGCCCAGTCCGTTGACGACGTTGGTGTTGACCACCTTCCAGCCGCGCTGGGAGGCGAAGTCGACGTCCTGCCTGCCGTCGGCCTCGGTGAGCAACGGCACCTCGCGCAGCAGCACCGACAGGCCGTACGGGTTGGCTGGCCCCATCGGCTCGGCGTAGGACTCCGTGCGGTAGACCGTGTTCGCGCCGCCGTCGACGTCGAGGTCCAGCCGGGCCACCAGGAAGTGCTGGTGGAACGGCGCATACGTGCGGTCGTCGACCAGCGTGCCGTTCGGGTGGGGCTGACCGGGGGCGAGCGGGGTGGTGACCATGATCCCGGTCGCGCGCACCTCACACTCGATGTTGCCGTCCTGGTAGAGCCGCCAGTACACCAGGTACTCGTAGTTCGCGACCGTGACGTGGAACGACACGGTGAGCCGCCGCATCCGTCGCACCTCGGCGCCTGCGTCGTGGTCGACGTGCTTCCACAGGACCGCGTTGTCCTCCTCGTGGATGCAGATCGCGTTGGTGATCGTGTACGGCACGCCGCGGCTGTCGTGCAGCACAGCGTCCAGGTAGCGGATCTCGCCGAGGCAGTCACAGCCCAGTTCCAGTGACGTCGTCATGAAGCCGAGGCCCCATTCGCCGATGTCGAACGCCGTGCGGCGGTAGTGATCGTGCGACGAATCCCGGTACGGCACCACCATCTCGGCGAACGAAAGCCGGTGCGCCACCGACCGGTCGCGGTCGCCGTCCCGGTAGGACACCGTGTGCAGCGTCATTCCCTCCCGGTGGTTGAACCCGATCCGCAGCGACCAGTTCTGCCACTGCAGCAGATTTCCGTCGAGCCGGAACGACGTTCCCTGCGGCTGGGTGATGTGCAGCGGCGCCAGTGGCTCGCGGCGCCACGCCGCCCTGATCCGCTCGGGGATGTGGGCCGGCGCGTATTCGCCCATGACGTCCGGTGGTTCGGCGCCGCCGCCGGCGAACGGGCCGGTGTCCTCGATCCGGAGCAACGACATGGCGTTGAGGTCGACGACGCAGTGCAGCCCACTGACCATGTGCGCATAGGGATTGGCACCCGGTGCGCCGCGCAGCCAGGTGTCGGACCAGCCGATCCGCCGGTCGCGGAATTCCGTTGGAGCGACGGCGTTTCCGTACGTCCAGGTGTCCATGAACACGAGCTCGAGGTCGGTGATGCCGCGGCGGGCCAGGGCGGCGATCAGATCCGGATGCGAGCGCAGCATCCGGTCGCATTCGGCGAACTCGTCGACCGTGAAGTTGGCCTGCACGCCGGGCAGGTGCGTGAACGACTCCACCCGGTCCTCGGTCAGCGACACCACGCCCTTGTACGTGGAGTTGGTCGCCCGGTGCAGGCAGATCACCGTGGCACGGCGCTGCGGCGCGATGCCTGTGGCAGCGAACTCGCGAAGCTCCGCCTTGCCCGGTTCGCTCAGTTCGACCGACGCGAACCGCCAGCCGTCGTCGACGTCGGTGTCGCGGCGCAGTATCGCTGACACCGCCTCGAATTCGTCTGCGGCCAGGGGATCCAGGGGATGCACGCGATCACGCAATCACATCCGGCGGCGCCCCGCAGGCGTTCAGGGTGCTGGGCGCGCTAACGCGCCGCGAGGCTGAAGCCCTCCCACGCCTGCCTGCGGTCGACGTCGGGGTCGAACTCGATCCGGGGCTTGCGGTCGAACACCCGCACGGCGCGTTGGTCGGCGGTGTAGAGCGGCCAGTCCTCCCCCGGCACACCCGTGCGGCCGAACGCCCGCCAGCGCCGCTGCACGTCCCGGCTCACCCGGCGGGCCGACCGCTGGTCGGCGGCCGCGGTGAGCAGCGACCCCAGCCGGGTGCGGTAGGTGTCGAACACGGCGAGCAGCTCCATGGCGTGCGTGGCGCCGAGCCCGGACCACTGCAGCGTGCGGGGTGCGTAGTCGTAGCGGTAGACGTAGGTGGGCGCGTGCCGGGAATGCGCCCCGGCGACCTCCCAGGTGGCCGTGCCGAAGGCGAAGTCGCCGCCGAGCCGCACACACGCCGACGGGCTCGGGTAGCCGGGGTAGGCCGACGTGATGCGTTCGCGCCGCTCGGCGTCCGAGTTGGCCAGCAGCAGCTCGATGGTCGCCTCGGACGTCGGCAGCAGCTGCAGGAACCGGGTGAACAGCTTGCCCTCCTCGGCGTTGTTGCCGACGATGAGGGGCACCCGGTGGGCGGTGCCCTCGCGCATCGCCTCGACCGGATCGCGGGGCAGGTAGTCGGTGCCGAACGCCGGGCCGACCGCGAACGCTCCCGGCAGGTCGTCCGTGCCGCGGGTGAGCAACCGGTCAAGCGCGGTCACCAGCTCCCTCGGCCTGGCCGCCATCAGCGCCGCGGCCCCGTCCTGGGGTTGCGCGCCGAGCAGCCCGGCGAACTGGTCGGCGAAGGTCGCGGCGGCTTCCGGTGACCGCACCATGCCACTGACCGGGCTCTGCGAGATGACCCGCGCGAAAAGGCCTTTGGCTTGCGGCACGGCCAGCAGCGTCGCGACGGCGTGCGCCCCGGCGCTCTCGCCGAAGATCGTCACGTTGTCCGGGTCGCCGCCGAACACCTCGACGTTGTCGCGCACCCAGCGCAGCGCCATCACCAGGTCGCGCAGGTACAGGTTGCCGTCGATCGGGTTCTCCGGCGTGGACAGCGACGACAGGTCCATGCAGCCCAGCGCCCCGAGCCGGTAGTTCACCGAGATGTAGACGCAGCCCCGCCGCGCCATCGCCGCACCGTCGTAGAGCGGTGTCGCCGAGCTGCCGAGCAGGTAGCCGCCCCCGTGGACGAAGAACATCACCGGCATCGGGCCGTCGGGCCGCGACTGCGGCGCAACGACGTTGAGCGTCAGGCAATCCTCGCTCATCGGCTGGTACTTGTTGACCCCGACCAGGGTGTACCTGCGCTGCTGCGGCGCGCAGTACCCGATGCTGTGGCAGTGCCGGACACCGCGCCACGGCTGCGCGGGTAACGGCGCCCGGAACCGCCGCCGGCCCACCGGCGGCTGGGCGTACGGGACGGCCCGCCAGCGGTGCACGCCGTCACGGGTGAAGCCTTCGATCGTGCCGGTGCTGATCGTTGCGCGGACCGTGTGTTCGTGCATTCACCGACCGTAGCGAACGAACCGCCGTTCGCCGCGCCTGACGGGCCCCACCGCATCGGCCCGCTAGCCTGGCTGCATGCGGATTGCTGTGTTGATCGCGGCGTCTGTGCTGGTGGCGGGGGTTTGCGCAGGGTGCGGCGGGCAGGACGGCGAGTCCGGGGCACCGTCGGGTTCCCGATTGTCGGTGCCGTCGCCCACGTCGCGCCCGAGCGTCCCGGCCACCACCACTGCGACGTCGAAGCCGCCGGTGGGCGCGCCGCTCGCCGGCGCTGCGATCGGCGACGTCATCGCGTTCGTCGCGGCCGGAACGCCCACCGACGTGAGCGGCTTCCACGAGGCGACACGGGACGGCGAGGTGTCACGACTCGGCGATGCCGTCGCATTCACCACACCGTCGGGCACGACGCGGTGCATGACCGATCCGCAGTCCGACGGCGGGCTGGACTGCCTGGTCCGGCTGACCGACTCGCCACCGGCCCCGCCCGACATCGCGGGCCAGTGGATCGGCGACTGGGTGGACTTCACCGGCCCGACGCTCGACGTCGGATCGGTGCACGGCGATCCCGGCCCGTTCGTGCGGGGCGACGGGGCCGCACTGCCCTACGGCCGGTCGCTGGCCTTCGGTGACTTCCGGTGCCGCGCCGACCCCGCGGGCCTGTTCTGTGTGAACTACGCCCACCAGACGGCCGCCCGCCTCAGCGACGCCGGGGTGGAGCCGTTCGGCTGCCTGAAGAAGGTGAGCCCGCCGGCCGACATCGGGATCCGGTACGGCTGCCCGGAATGACCCGCCGCACCTAGTCGGTGGTGCGAAGCCGCGCCTGCCAGTCCATGTCGGTCGCACCGGTGACCATGCCGGCGTAGAGCCAGGTGCTCGAGCTGCCCGCCACCACCCAGTACAGGATCCAGGGTGCGAACCCCACGAAAGGGCTGTGCTCAAACCATTCATCCATCGTCACCGCAGAGTACGAGCAGCGGCGCCGCGGTGCGTCCTCAGGTCAGGCGACGCCCTTGCGCCGCAGCAGCGGGAGCACACCCTCGGCGAACCAGTGCGCCTCCTCGAGGTGCGGGTAGCCCGACAGGATGAACTCGTCGAAGCCCAGCGCGTGGTACTCGACGACCAGGTTGGCGACCTCCTCGTGGCTGCCGACCAGCGCCGTCCCCGCGCCGCCGCGCACCAGCCCGACCCCCGCCCACAGGTTCGGGTAGATCTCCAGCTGGTCCACCCGTCCGCCGTGCAGCGCCGTCATCCGCCGTTGCCCTTCGGATTCCGACTTCGAGTGCAGGGCGGTGGCCTTCGCGATCTGTTCGGGCGTCAGCTGGCCGACGAGTTCGTCGGCGACGGCCCATGCCGCCGCGGAGGTGTCGCGGCTGATGGTGTGCAGCCGGATGCCGAAGCGGATGGTGCGCCCGCGCTCGGCGGCCAGCGCGCGAACCCGCTCGATCTTGGCGGCCGCCGCCTGCGGGGGCTCACCCCAGGTCAGGTAGACGTCGACGTACTGCGCGGCGATCGGCAGCGCGGCGGCCGAGGACCCGCCGAAGTAGATGCCGGGCAACGGGTTCGGTGGCGCCGACACCCGGGCGTCGGCGACCCGGTAGTGGTCGCCGGAGAAGTCCAGTGACTCCTGCTGCCAGAGCGTGCTGACGATGTGCAGGAACTCGCCGGTGCGGGCGTAGCGCTGATCGTGGTCCAGCCAGTCGCCGAACCGTCGCTGCTCGAGGTCGTCTCCCCCGCTGACGATGTTGAGCAGGACGCGCCCGTCGGAGAATCGCTGCAGGGTGGCGGCCTGCTGGGCGGCCAGCGTCGGCGGCACCAGCCCGGGGCGGAACGCCACGAGGAACTTCAGCCGCTCGGTCTCCGACAACAGCGCCGCCGCGGTCAACCACGCGTCCTCGCACCAGGTTCCGGTCGGGGTGAGCACTCCCTCGAAGCCCAGACGGTCGGCCGCGCGGGCCACCTCGGCGAGGTAACGCCGGCTGGGTTCGCGGTACCCGGCGGGCACGGTGTGGTGCGACGAGGCGTGCGAGGCGCCGACGATGTTGCGGCTGTCGCCGTTGGTGGGCAGGAACCAGAAGAATTTGGCGGGGGTGGGCATGTTCACTCCTTGTTGCGGTCGATGTAGAGCGGGGCCAGCACGTCGCCGTAGCGGCGGTCGACCCAGCGGGAGAAGTCGGGGGCCGACGCGATCTGCTGCGACTCCGCGAAGAGGTCGGCCATCTCCTGCTCGGACGCCACGAGTTGATCGGACAGGTCGAAGGGCAGTCGCAGGCTGCGGCCCTGCGCCAGCTTTGCGACCTCGGGGTCGAGGCCGACGTCCTCGCCGTAACGGGTGGCCCACTCGTCGGGGTTGTCGTGCGCCCACCGGACGGCCTTGGCGTAACGCACCAGCAGATCGCTCAGCGCCGAGTTGCGCTTCGGGTCGGCCAGCGCCGCGTCGGCCGCCACGCCGAAGCCGGCGCCGTTGGTGACGCCGGTGGCGCGGGCGATGCTGCGCACGGGCAGCTCCGTCTCGGCCTGTGCGGTGTAGGGGTCCCACACCGCCCACACGTCGACGCGGCGCTGGGTGAACGCCGACAGCGCATCGGCGGGCTGCAGGAACACCAGCTTGACGTCGGCGGGCGTCAGCCCAGCCCGGTCCAGCTGGACCAGCGTATGGCCGTGTGCGGAGCTGCCTTTGGCGACCGCGATGCTCTTGCCCCGCAGGTCGCCGTTCGACTGCAGCGGCGAATCGGCGTGCACCAGGATCTGGTCGCCGAACCCTCCGCCGTCGTATGCCGAGACGATCTTGACCTTCGCGTTGGAGGCGGCGCCGAAGATCGGCGGGGTGTTGCCGGTGATCGCGAAGTCGATCTTGCCTGCGGTCGCGGCCTCGATCTGCGGCGGGCCGGAGGTGAACGTCGAGAACTCGACGGCATACGGCAGGTTCTCCAGTGCTCCCGCGGCCGTCAGCAGCGCCTGGGTGCCGCCCTTCTGGTCGCCGATGTGCAGGGTGACACCGGCCAGTTCGGACAGCGGGACGGTCTCCGGGGCCTGCTGCGCACCGGATGAAGCCTCTCGTGACACACAGCCGGCGAGCAGGCTCACCGCCGTCAGCGCGGCGAGCAGCGCCGCGATCGGCCGGGGTCTGGGCATGGTCGTCTCCTCAGTCGAAGTCGTCGTCAGCGGGTGACGCCGAGCCGGTCGAGCAGCTCGGCGCGGTAATGCTCGGTGTGGGCGGCCGATTCGCCCGGCGGGTGGCGTGGATCGTCGATCTCGAGGGTGTGCGCCACCTTCCCGTCGTCGAGCACCAGCACGCGGTCGGCCAGCGCGACGGCCTCGTCGACGTCGTGGGTGACCAGCAGCACCCCGAATCCGTGTTCACGCCAGAGGTCGACCAGCAGGGAGCGCATGCTCAGCCTGGTGAGCGCGTCGAGCGCGCCGAACGGTTCGTCGAGCAGCATCAGTTCCGGCTCGGCGACCAGGGCCCGAGCCAGCGAAACCCGTTGCGCCTGACCGCCCGAGAGGGTCAACGGCCACACACCGGCGCGGTCGGCCAGGCCGACGTCGGCCAGCGCACGCCGAGCCCGCTCGTTCGCCTCGCCGCGGGACAGGCATTGCCGCGTCAGCCCGTAGACGACGTTGGTGAGCACGTCCCGCCACGGGAAGAGCCGCGGCTCCTGGAACGCCAGGGCGGGCGCTGCGGCCACCACCCGCTCACCGGTGTGATCGGTGGACAGCCCGGCCAGCACCCGGAGCACCGTCGACTTGCCGGATCCGCTGCGGCCGATCAGCGCGACGATCTCACCGCGGGCGATGTGCAGCGAGACGTCGCTGAGCACATGGTGGTCGCCGTACCACTTGTCGACGTGGCGGAGCTCGCCAGCGGTCTGCGTGCGGCGTTCGCTTGCGATGGTCATGTGCGGTACCTCAATGCTCGGCGCTCGAGAGCGCGGACGATGGCATCGGTGCCGATGCCCAGCAGTGCGTAGACGACGAGCCCGAAGATGATGATGTCGATGCGCAGGAAGTCGCGGGCGTTGTTGATCAGGAAGCCGATCCCCTTGTCGGCGTTGATCTGCTCGGCGACGATCAGCGTCAGCCACGCGATAGCCAGCGACTGCCGGAAGCCGACCAGCACCTGGGGCGCGGCGCTGGGCACGATGATGTCGCGAAATCGCTGCCAGAACGAGAATCCCAGTACCTGAGCGGTTTCGAAGAGTTTCGGGTCCACCTGGCGGATGGCCGAGAAGGTGTTGAGGTAGAGCGGGAAACTCACGCCGAGCGCCACCAGCAGCACCTTGGGCAGTTCGCCGATGCCGAACCACACGATGAACAGCGGGATCAGGCCGAGATGCGGCAGCGCGCGCACCATCTGCATCGGCGGGTCGACGGTGGCCTCCAGCCAGCGGGACAGTCCCACCGCGGTACCGACCGCGATCCCGACGACGCTGCCCAGCAGCAACCCTTCGACGACGCGGATGCCCGACACCCGCAGCGCATCGGCCAGTTGGCCGTTGCCGATCAGCTCGACGCCGGCCTCGGCGATCAGTGACGGCGCCGGCAACACGCCCTGCGGGATGAGGCCCAGCGCGCTGCCCAGCTGCCACAACAGCAGCAGAACCACCGGCGACGCCAACCGGATGAAACCCCACTTACGTTCGCGGCGAACGCCTTTCGTGCGCCCACCGATGCCTGCCGTGCCTACCGCGCCCGGCGCAGTCGCCACCTCCGATGAACTCGCCACGGTGAGACGACGCTACGGGCGCACATCGCAGCGGCGTAAGGGTTCTGTTCGCGGTGAGGAAAAGAAACCGCCGGAACACGCGCCCGGCGGCCGGCGGTGCATCGTCAGCCGAGCCGGAAGCTCCCGCTGACCAGGGTCGGCGTCACCGCCCGGCCGTTGATCGTCGATCCCATCGCGCCGTTGCGCATCACCACCAGCTGCGCGGCCTGCTGCAGTTGACGCCGGCTGCGCACCTGCGTGCGGAACTGCTCGGCCGCGAGCCGCTGCCCGTCGGCCTGTTCGAGGTCGTGATCGCTGACACCGCCGCTGTACTGGACGCCGATCGCGGACTCGTCGGGCCGGCGCACCCATGTCGAGCGCACGCCACCGGTATCGGCGGTGTACACCCCCGCCGGCGCTTGCGCCGGCGGGGCGATGAACGGGTACGCGACGCCGTTCACGGTCAGTTCGCCCTCGACGTCGGTGCCGTCGAACGTCGCCTCGAGCGTGTCGCGGAAGCGGGAGTCGATGTCGATGCGGCCGCTGGACTGGCTGCCGAAGAACCATGCTTCGTCGTCGGACCCGTTGCACGCGTAGGCGGCGATGTCCGAGCCGTCGACGGAGATCCCGATGCTCATCGCCCTGCCGTCCCTGGTGATGTCGGCGATGTAGGTGCCCGAGGGCGGGAAGGTGGTGGCCGACGTCGCCGCGACCGACGGCCCGGTCGCCTCGAGCGACGACCCGCCGGAACACGCCACGAGACCGAGCGCGAGCAGCCCACCGATGCTCACCAGCAGTGCGCGCATGTGCGTGAGCATGTGCTCAGCATCCCCCGCCCTTGTTGATCGCGGGCGGAAACCGGCGCCAACGCAGCGGCCCTACAGACGGGTCAGTAGGTCACTGTCCTCGATCGCCGCCATGGCCAACGTGCGGTACCCGTATTCGTCGAACAGCACGGTGATGCGGTCCTGTTCGGCGCCGATCACCACGCCGTCGCCGAATTCGCGGTGGCGCACCGCCGTGTCCACCGGGACGGCCGCAGCGTCGGCGCTGCCGGTGGGCGGATGGTCGGCGTCCAGGCACCGGTCGCAGTTGCCGCACGGGGCGGGCAGCGCCTCGCCGAAATACGCCAGCAGGAACCGGCGCCGGCAGTCGCGGGTCTCGGCGTACCCGCGCATCATCTCCACGCGGCTGCGGTCGATCCGTTCCCGGGTCTCGATGACGTGGCGCGCCTGCTTCACGGCGGTCGCCGGGTCGACGCCGGCGGCTGTCAGGCCCCTGCGTGTCGACAGGACCGCCCCGGCCTGCTCGAGCAGGTTCACGGCGTTGGTCAGGGCCCGTCCACGCAGGTCGAGGTTGGCGCGCAGCTCCTTGAGCCGCCGGGGCTCGTCGTCGTCGAGCGCGCGGTACACCTCGGCGATGGTCTGCTCGTCGGGGGTGTGGGTGGTGAAGAACCGCGCCAGCCCCAGATCCTCGGGCCGGTAGTACAGCAGTGCGGTCGCCTCGTCGCCGTCCCGGCCGCCGCGACCGATCTGCTGGTAGTAGGAGTCCAGCGATTCGGGCACCGAGGCGTGCACCACGAAGCGCACATTCGCCTTGTCGATGCCCATCCCGAATGCCGAGGTCGCGGTCACCACGTCGAACCGGTCGTCGCGGAAGCCCGCGTGCACCTCGTCGCGCTGGGCCGCGCTGAGGCCTGCGTGATAGACGGCGGTACGCATGCCCCGCCCGGCCAGCGCGTCGGCGTAGAACTCGGCGTCCTTGCGCGTCGCGGCGTACAGCAGGCCGGGCCGGCCCAGCGTGGGCACCCGCTCGCAGACGGCCGCACGCTTGCCGTCGTCGTCGAGGTGCTGCTCGACCTGGAGGCGCAGATTCGGGCGGTCGAAGCCGCCGATCACCGACACCGGGTCCCGCAGTCCGAGACCGGCGCTGATCTCGCGGCGCACCACCGTGGACGCGGTGGCCGTCAGGGCCGCCACCGGCACACCACGGCCGAGGCGGCCGAACACGTCGGACAGCCGCAGATAGTCGGGGCGGAAGTCGTGCCCCCATGCCGACACGCAGTGCGCCTCGTCCACCACGATCAGGCTCACGACCGCGTCGGCGAGGCGGGCCACGACGTCGTCGTTGGCCAGTTGCTCCGGGGACACGAAGATCACGTCGGCTCTCCCCCGGCCGATGGCGTCCCAGGCGCGCCTGCGTTCGTTCGCGCGCTGCCCCGAGTGCACCGCGACGGCCACCGCCGCGGTGCCGTCCAGGGCGGCGATCTGGTCGTGCTGCAGGGCGATCAGCGGTGACACCACCACGGTGGCGTGCTCCAGCAGCAGCGCAGGCACCTGGTAGATCGCCGACTTGCCCCAGCCGGTCGGCATCACCGCGACCAGGTCGCGTCCGGCCAGCAAGGCCTCCATGGCCTCGAGCTGTTCGGGCCGCAGCCGTGACCAGCCGAACTCCCGCTGTGCCACGGCGGCCAGGTCGTCACGTGTTTCGGTGCGGTGCTGCGCCACCGCGGTCTGCTACCCCGCGCCTGCGGGGCCAAACTAGCGCCAGCCGTCAGCCGCCTTGGCCGCCCGCACGAGTTCGTCACAGAGCTTGCGCAGCTCGTCGGACTCGGCGCCCTCGTCCAACGCGATCGCGACATCCTCTGCGGCGCAACGCACCTGGTAGACCCGGTCGGAGAGCTGCGCGGCCTCGTCCGCGGTCAGCACCACGGCGTCCGGCGCGACTGCGCTGCCCTTGACCATGGCCCGCTGCTCGTAGGCGCGCTGACGGCAGGACTGTCTGCAGTACTGGCGCCGCCTGCCCATCCCGGCGTCGGCCACCTCGCGGCCGCACCAGCGGCAGGGTTGCAGACGGCGACGTCTGACATCGTCGCGATGCTCGCGGCTACGCACTTCAGGCCCCACGGTGGTCGACTGTAGACGGCCCACGGCGCGGTTCCCGGTATCCTGGGGGTCGAGTCGGGAACTCAACGGGCACCGACCGCGTTGATGATCCGGCAACTTACACATCGAGGAGTGTTGACGATGGCTGATCGCGTCCTGAGAGGCAGTCGCCTCGGAGCCGTGAGCTACGAGACCGACCGCAACCACGACCTGGCGCCGCGTCAGGTGGCTCGCTACCGAACCGACAACGGCGAGGAGTTCGACGTCCCGTTCGCCGACGACGCCGAGATCCCCGGCACCTGGCTGTGCCGCAACGGCATGGAGGGCACCCTGATCGAGGGTGACGTGCCGGAGCCCAAGAAGGTGAAGCCCCCGCGCACCCACTGGGACATGCTGCTCGAACGGCGTTCGGTCGACGAGTTGGAAGAGCTGCTCAAGGAGCGCCTGGACCTGATCAAGTCCAAGCGCCGCGGCAGCTGAGCACCCGCTAGCGGACGATGCCGCGGGCGCGATCGAGGCGCCCGCGGACACCCCAGGTGGCGACCTTGAACATCGCTTCCCGGATGTTGGACCCGCTCATCTTGGACACGCCGAGTTCTCGTTCGCTGAACGTGATCGGCACCTCCACCACGACGAAGCCCTGGTTGATCGCGCGCCAGGTCAGGTCGATCTGGAAGCAGTAGCCCTTCGAGTCCACCGCGGCCAGATCGATCTTCTCGAGTACCTCGCGGCGGTAGGCCCGGTACCCGGCGGTGATGTCGTGGATGTCGACACCCAGCAGCACCCGGGCATAGGTGTTGGCGGTCTTCGACAGGGCGTAGCGCCGCCGCGGCCAGTTCCGGATCGTGCCGCCTGGGACGTACCGCGACCCGATCGCCACGTCGGCGCCGCCGTCGACGGCCTCCAGCAGCCGGTGCAGCTGTTCGGGTGCGTGGCTGCCGTCGGCGTCCATCTCCACCAGCACCGAGTACTGCCTGCCCAGTCCCCAGGCGAAACCGGCCAGATACGCCGCTCCGAGCCCGTCCTTGCTGGTGCGGTGCATGACGTGCACCCGGTCGGGGTCGGCGAGCGCGAATTCGTCGGCCAGCTCACCGGTGCCGTCCGGGCTGCCGTCGTCGACGATCAGGATGTGCACGCCGGGGCAGGCCTGGTGTACGCGGCCGACGATCAGCGGCAGGTTCTCCCGCTCGTTGTAGGTCGGGATGATGACAAGCGCGCGCTGACTCGGCCGGGTGGCGCCGCCGGCACCCTCCCCCGGCCGCGCTCCACCAGGGACAGTCATGTGAGTCCTCCGTCGTTGCCGCCCTCGTCGGACGGGCTGTTCCCGGTCTTCCCGGCCCTCTGCCGGCGCCGTCTGATCGCCGATACGAACGCTCCATTGTGCAGCATGGCCGCCAGCACCGACGCGACGCCGACCGCGATGATCACGGCCTGCACGATGGGTCCCCAGCGGGTGGCGGGTGTGAGCTGCGTCTTCAGCCTGATCTGCTGATCGAGGTAGGCCGGCTCGAAGAACCCGGTCCGCGCCAGCTCACGTCCGTCGGGGGCGATCATCGCGCTGATGCCCGTGGTGCCCGCGACCACCACGAACCGGTCGTGCTCGACGGCGCGCAGCCGGGCGAACGCCAACTGCTGCTCGCTCATCGGCTCGGTGAACGTGGCGTTGTTCGACGGCACCGCCAGCATCTGCGCGCCGGCCAGCACCGACTCCCTCGCGGCCCGGTCGAAGATCACCTCCCAGCAGGTGGTCACCCCGACGGGAACGCCGGCCGCGTGCACCACCCCGTTGCCGGAGCCGGGGATGAAGTAGCCGGCCCGGTCGGCGTAGGGCGACAGCTTGGAGAAGAAGCCGCGCCACGGCAGGTACTCCCCGAACGGCTGCACGATCCGCTTGTCGTGCCGTTCGGCGGGTCCGGTTCCGGGCTGCCACACGATCACCGAGTTGGTGGACACCGGGTTCTCCGGGCGGTAGCCGGGGGCCCTGACGACGCCGCCGACCAGGATCGGTGCGTCGATGGCGTCGGCGGCCGCGGTGATCTGCTCCGCGGCGTCCGGATTGGCCAGCGGGTCGATGTCCGAGGAGTTCTCCGGCCAGATGACCAGTGCCGGGTGCGGCGCACGGCCGGCCCGCACGTCCTCGGCCAGCCGCAGCGTCTCCTGCACGTGGTTGTCGAGGACCGCGCGGCGCTGGGCGTTGAAGTCCAGCCCGAGCCGCGGCACGTTGCCCTGCACGGCGGCGACGGTGACGGCGGGGTCGTCTCCGGCGCCGACCCCGGAGTGCCGGACCTGCGGGGCGACCAGCGCGGTGCCCAGCAGTGCCGCGCTGATGCAGATGCCGGGCAGCACGACGGCGGGCAGCGCGGTGTGCGTGTCGTCCTCGTGGTGCCACCAGCGGACGGCCTCGACGACGATCGCGGTCAGGCAGAAACCGGTCAGCGCGACCGCGAAGGACAGCAGCGGCGCACCGCCGGCCCGCACCAGCGGCAGCAGCGGTCCGTTGGTCTGACTGAAGGCCACCACACCCCACGGGAACCCGCCGAACGGCACCGTCGACTTGAGCCACTCCTGGCCCACCCAGAGCGCCGCCAGCCAGAGCGGCAGGCCGGGCAGCCGCCGCACCAGCACCGCGACGGCGCCGAACAGCCCGGGGAACAGGGCCTGCACCACGGCCAGCGCCAGCCACGGCACGGGGCCGACCAGCCCGCTGATCCACGGCAGCAACGGCACGTAGAACACCGTGCCGAACAGCACGCCGTAGCCGAATCCGCCGGCGACCGTCGTCGACGGTCGCATCAGCGTCCACCCCAGCAGGGCGAACGCGACGACCGCGGCCCACCACCAGCCGAACGGCGGGAAGCTCAGGCACAGCAGCATCCCGCCGACGGCGACCGAGCCCAGCTGCGCCCACCGCGACAGCACGGCCGGGCCCGCGCCGCGGGCGATGCGGGTCAGCCGCGACGGCTGCGTGTGCCGCTCCGCCCGGTGCGCGCGCGAACGTGGGGCAACGTCCTCGCCGAAGGATTCCCGGCGGGCGGCCTCGTCGCCGGAACTCTCCTCGACGGTCTCGTTCGGGCCGGTGTCGAGGTCGTCGGAATCGGTGTCGACGGGGACCGCGGGGATCACGTCGGTGTCGTCCATCGCCCGGCGGCGACGGCGGCGCGGTGGGTCAGCCATGGATGACGGCACCTCGGTGGACGGTCTGGCGGCACCTCGGCGACGGGTCGCCCGGCGCCAGCCTCGGCAGCGCCGGGACCCGGGACCGCGGGTCGGTGGACCAGCGCGCCACACCGTCGGCCGGCGCGCTCACCGTCAGGTCGTCGGCGTCCCAGACCGCGTAGGAGGCGGGCGCTCCGGGGACCAGGGTGCCGGTGACGCCGTCGTTGACGCCTGCGGCCCGCCAGGCGCCCCGGGTCGCGGCCGCGAAACCGGCCCGCAGCGACACCGCGCTGCCCGGTGTCCGGTGTGCGCTCGCGGCGCGGACCCAGCCCCAGGGATCCAGCCCGGTGACGGGGCTGTCCGAGCCGAAGGCGAGGGGCACGCCTTGGGATGCTAACAGCGCGAACGGGTTGAGCCCGGCGGCGCGATCCGGGCCGAGCCGCTGGGCGTACATGCCGTCGGGTCCGCCCCAGAGGGCGTCGAAGGAGGGCTGGACACTGGCGTGCACACCCCACGACCCCAGCAGCGTGGCCTGCTCGGCGGTGACCATCTCCAGGTGTTCGAGGCGGTGACCGCAGCGCGCGACCGCGGGCGCGCCGACCCGCTCGACGATGCGGGCCAGTGCCTCGACCACCGCGCCGACCGCGGCGTCACCGATCACGTGGAAACCCGCGGTGATCCCGGCGTCGGTGCATGCGGCCAGGTGCGCGGTGATCTCGCCGGCGTCGAGATAGGTGTTGCCGCAGCTGTCCGGCGCGTCGGCGTACGGCGTGTGCAGCCAGGCCGTTCGCGACCCCAGGGCGCCGTCGACGAACAGGTCGCCGGCCAGTCCGCGCGCCCCGGTGCGGTCGAGGAGGTCGCGGGCCGCACCGGGGCTGCTGACCGCTTCACCCCAGTACCCGACGACGTCGACACCGTGCGTCAGGTCGCGGACGGCGAGCCAGTCGTCGAGGCCGCCGATCTGCGGACCGGCGCACTCGTGCACCGCGACGATCCCGCCGGCGGCGGCCGCGTCGAGGGCTGCCGTCTGCGCGTCCCGGCGCTGCCGGGCGGTCAGGTGCCCGCGCGCGGCGGCCCGCACCCGGTGGTGGGCGTCGGCGGTCAGCGGCAGCTCGGCGGAGAACCCTGCGGCGTCCTCGACCCCCGGGGCCGACCGGCGCAGCGCCGTGGTGGCCGCCGCGGAATGGACGTCGACGCGGGACAGGTACGCCGGCCGTTCCCCGAGCAGCCCGTCGAGGTCCGAGGTGCTCGGCGGGCGGCGTTCCGGCCACCCGGACTCGTCCCAGCCGTGTCCCCAGATCACTCCCTCGGGGTGGGCCTTGGCGTGGTCGGCGACCATCGTCAGGCAGTGCCGCAGCGACGTCGTCGTACGCAGGTCGAGCCCGGTCAGCGTCAGTCCGGTCGCGGTCAGGTGGATGTGGCTGTCGACGAATGCCGGCGCCACGAACCCGCCGTCGAGGTCGACGACGGAGGCATCGGGGAACTGAGCCCGGCCGACGTCGTCGGCGCCGAGCCAGACGACGGTGTCGCCGCGGACCGCCATCGCGGTGGCGTCGGGCATGGCCGGGCTGTGTATCCGCCCGCCCGATAGCAGTGTCGTCACCACGAGTCCGACACGCTAGTCGGGCTTGCGCTCCACGACCTCGGGCAGGGCGGCCGAAGCGGTGCCGGGCGGGGTGTCGTGGACGTCGACGACCTCGCCGTCGATGTAGCCCCCGTCGCGGTAGTCCCGGCTGTAGGGCGGCATGCCCGCCACGGTGACCACGGGGACACGGCCGAGACGCCGGGCGGCCATCGCCGTCGCCGCGGGCCGGACGGCGGCCCTTGTCGGCGGCAGCAGTAGCAGCGCGCCGAGCACCGACGAGGCGACGCCGGGAATCGCCACCAGCACCGTGCCGAGCGCGACGAGCGCGCTGTCGGTCACGGCGCCGCGGGCCGACGCGGCGGTCATCCCGGACTGCAGCCTGCCGATCTGGCGCCGCAGCTGCGAGCCGGCCAGCGCCAGGCCGAGCACGAAGGTGGCGAGCACCAGCAGGAGTGTCCAGCCGAACCCGATCGTCGACACCAGCGCGACGAGCACCGCCAGTTCGACGACCGTGTAGAGCAGGAACAGCCGCATCATCATGATCGGACAACGTTCCGCACGGCGCCGGGGTTCCGTAGATTGATCACGTGGTAGACGACGTGCGCGACATCAAGATCACCGCACCGAACGGTCCCCTCGAGGCCATGGTGTCCGTGCCCGACGGTTCCGGTCCGTGGCCGGGCGTGGTGGTGGTGCACGATGCCATCGGCTACAGCCCCGACAACCGCAGGACGACCGCGCGGATCTGCGCCCAGGGGTACGTGACCATCACCCCGAATCTGTTCTCCCGCGGCCGGGTGCGGTGCATCACCAGCGCGTTCCGCAGCCTGTCTACCGGCACCGGCCCCACCGTCGACGACATCCTGGCCGCCCGGGAACACCTGCTCGCCATGCCCGAGTGCAGCGGGCCGGTCGGCATCGTGGGTTTCTGCATGGGCGGACAGTTCGCGCTGCTGCTGTCGCCGCGCGGGTTCGCCGCGTCGGCGCCGTTCTACGGCACGCCGTTGCCGCGCGGCCTCAACGAGGCGCTCGACGCGTCCTGCCCGGTGGTCGCGAGCTTCGGCAGGCGCGATCCGCTGGGCATCGGCGCGGGTGAACGCCTGACCAAGGCGGTGAAAGCCCGCAACATCACCGCCGACGTCAAGGTGTACCCGGACGTCGGCCACAGCTTCGCCAACCAGCTGCCCGCTCAACCGCTGCTGCGGATCACCGGATTCGGCTACGACGAGGCCGCCACCGAGGACGCCTGGTCGAGGGTGTTCGCGTTCTTCGACACGCACCTGCGCGCCGGTTAGGCCGCCCGCACCTCGATCGCCGCGTGCACCTTGTCCACGCCACCGCGGATCAGTGCCTGCGGAATCCACCACCAGGCGTGCCACCAGTAGCGCCGGGTCACCATGTCGAACACCCGCCGGGTCTCCGACTTCGGCAGGTTGCGGGCGATCGCCTCCACCGGTTCACCCTTGGGCTTGCCGAGCACGCCGCACTTCTGGATGGTCACCCGCGGAGTGTTGTTGATGCGCTTGGTTTTCCACGAGCCGTCGTCGGTGCTGATGAGCAGCCGGTCACCGTCGGGCACACCCCACACCGGGGTCGGCTTCGGCCTGCCGTCCTTGGTGAACGTGGTCAGCAGCAGGTACTTCTCGTTGTAGACGTCCTGGAACGTCGGAGCCATTTCAGCCCACCGCCTTCAATTCGATGGTGACGTTCTTCTTCAACCCGCCGTTGAGCTTGGAGAAGAACCCGAAGCCCTTGCCGAGCAGGCCGTAACGCCGGCCGATCGCGTCGTAGGTGGGTCCGTTGGCCGACTTGTCGAGGAGCGTCGCCGTCGCCTCGACCGCCTCGCCCTTGGGATTGCCGCTGCGGTCGCACTCGGCGATCGTGACCCGCGGGGTGTTGCGGATGCGCTTGACCTTCCAGGACTTCTCCTGGGTGATCACCACCAGCCCGTCGCCCGACGGCGCGGCCCAGATCGGTGTCGGCTTGGGCCTGCCGTCCTTGGTGAACGTGGTCAGCAGGATGTACTCGGCCTTGGCGACCTCAGCGAATGTGGGCACGACAGTCACCGTACCCATTCCGGCCGATCAACCCTCGAGGTCGCCCTCGGTCTCCAGCAGTACCTGGCGCAGGCCGTCGAGCGTCGCGGGTTCGGGCTGCGCCCACATCCCCCGGCCCGCCGCCTCCAGCAACCGCTCCGCCATCCCGTGCAGCGCCCACGGGTTGGACTCGGACATGAACTTGCGGTTCTCGTCGTCGAGGACGTACTCGCTGCTGAGCCGCTCGTACATCCAGTCGGCCATCACCCCGGCGGTGGCGTCGTAGCCGAACAGGTAGTCGACGGTGGCGGCCATCTCGAAGGCGCCCTTGTAGCCGTGCCTGCGCATCGCGGTCATCCAGCGGGGGTTGACCACGCGGGCACGGAACACCCGGGTGGTCTCCTCGCTCAAGGTGCGGGTGCGCACCGCGTCGGGGCGGGTGTTGTCACCGATGTAGGCCGCGGGGTCCTTGCCGGTGAGCGCCCGCACCGTGGCAATCATCCCGCCGTGGTACTGGAAGTAGTCGTCGGAGTCGGCGATGTCGTGCTCGCGGGTGTCGGTGTTCTTCGCGGCCACCGCGATGCGCCGGTAGTTCTGGTTCATGTCCTCGGTCGCCTGCCTGCCGTCGAGGCCCCGGCCGTAGGCGAATCCGCCCCACGCGGTGTAGACCTCGGCGAGATCGGCGTCGTCACGCCAGTTGCGGCTGTCGATCAGCTGCAGCAGGCCCGCGCCGTAGGTTCCCGGCTTGGAGCCGAAGATCCTTGTGGTGGCGCGACGTTGGTCGCCGTGCTCGGCGAGGTCGGCCTGCGCGTGGGCGCGCACGTAATTGTCCTCGGCGGGTTCGTCGAGGCCGGCGACGAGCGCCACCGCGTCGTCGAGCATCGTGACCACGTGTGGGAACGCGTCGCGAAAGAAGCCCGAGATCCGCACGGTGACGTCGATGCGGGGCCTGCCGAGCTCGGCCGGTGTGATGGCCTCGAGGTCGACGACGCGCCGCGACGCGTCGTCCCACACCGGCCGCACCCCCAGCAGCGCCAGCACCTCGGCGATGTCGTCGCCGGAGGTGCGCATGGCCGAGGTGCCCCACACCGACAGCCCGACCGATCTCGGCCAGCGGCCGTGGTCGTCGCGGTAGCGGGTCAGCAGCGAATCCGCCATGGCCACACCGGTTTCCCAGGCCAGCCGGGACGGCACCGCCTTGGGGTCCACCGAGTAGAAGTTGCGTCCGGTCGGCAGCACGTTGACCAGGCCGCGCAGCGGTGATCCCGACGGGCCTGCGGCGATGAAGCGGCCGTCCAGCGCGCGCAGCACCTGCTCGATCTCGGCCGACGTGCCTGCCAGCCGGGGCACCACCTCGGTCGCGGCGAACCGCAGGATGGCCGCCACCGCGGGGTCGTCGGTGATCCCGTCGACGGCGTCGGCGTCCCACCCCGACTGCTGCAGCGCGGCCACCAGTTCGCGGGCGGCGGACTCCGCGGCGTCGACGGCGGTGCGCTCGTCGTTGCCGTCCTCGGCCAGACCGAGGGCCTGCCGCAGCCCCGGCACCGTCTGCTCGCCGCCGAACAACTGCCGGGCCCGCAGGATCGCCAGCACCAGGTCGAGCTGCGACTCGCCCTCCGGCGGATGCCCGAGCACGTGCAGGCCGTCGCGGATCTGGACGTCCTTGATCTCGCACAGCCAGCCGTCGACGTGCAACAGCATGTCGTCGAACGAGTCCTCGTCGGGGCGTTCGGCCAGCCCGAGGTCGTGGTCCATCTTCGCCGCCCGCATCAGCGTCCAGATCTGCTGGCGAATGGCGGGCAGCTTCCCCGGATCGAGGGCGGAGACGTTGGCGTGCTCGTCGAGGAGCTGCTCGAGGCGGGCGATGTCGCCGTAACTCTCGGCCCGCGCCATCGGCGGGATCAGGTGGTCGACGAGGGTGGCGTGCGCGCGGCGCTTGGCCTGGGTGCCCTCGCCGGGGTCGTTGACCAGGAACGGGTAGATCAGCGGCAAATTGCCCAGTGCCGCGTCGGTGCCGCACGCCGCGGACATGCCGAGGGTCTTGCCCGGCAGCCACTCCAGGTTGCCGTGCTTGCCCAGGTGCACGACCGCGTCGGCCCCGAAGCCCGCGTCGAGCCAGTGGTAGGCCGCAAGGTAGTGGTGGCTCGGCGGGAGGTCGGGGTCGTGGTAGATGGCGACGGGGTTCTCCCCGAAGCCGCGCGGCGGCTGCACCATCAGCACGACGTTGCCCGACTGCATCGCGGCGATGACGATCTCGCCGTCGGCGTCGTGGCTGCGGTCCACGAACAGGTCCCCCGGCGGCGGCCCCCAGTGCTCGACGATGGCGTCGGTGAGTTCGGCGGGCAGGGTGGCGAACCACGCGCGGTAGTCGGCTGCGGCGATCCGGATCGGATTTCCCGCCAGCTGGCCCTCCGTCAGCCAGGCGGCGTCCTGGCCGCCCCGTTCGATCAGCGCGTGGATCAGCGCGTCGCCGTCGCCGGCCTCGACTCCCGGGAAGTCCCCGACGGCGTAACCGTGGGCGGCCATCGCGCGCAGCAGTTCGATGGCGCTGGCGGGGGTGTCGAGCCCGACGGCGTTGCCGATGCGCGCGTGCTTGGTCGGATACGCGGAGAACACCACGGCCACCCGCTTGTCCGGCGGCGCGACGGCGCGCAGCCGTGCGTGCCGGACGGCGAGGCCCGCCACCCGGCCGCAGCGCTCCGGGTCGGCCACGTAGGACACCAGGCCCTCGGCGTCGATCTCCTTGAACGAGAACGGGACCGTGATGAGCCTGCCGTCGAACTCCGGAACGGCCACCTGGGTGGCGACATCAAGCGGGGACATCCCGTCGTCGTTGGCGGCCCACTGCGCCCGGGAACTCGTCAGGCACAACCCCTGCAGGATCGGGATGTCCAGCGCCGCGAGATGGGCGACGTCCCAGGTGTCGTCGTTGCCGCCCGCGCCCACCGAGGCGGGTGTCGCTCCCCCCGCGGCCAGCACCGTGGTGACCATGGCGTCGGCAGCCCTCAGTGTGTCGAGCAGTTCGGCGGGCGCGGTGCGCAACGATGCGCAGAAGACCGGAAGTGGTTGCCCGCCTGCGAGTTCGATGGCCGAGCAGAGCGCGTCGACGTAGCCGGTGTTGCCGGCCAGATGCTGCGCCCGGTAGTAGAGCACGGCGACCGTTGGACCGTCGACGTCGGCGGCGTCGCGCTCGAGAACACCCCATTCGGGGGTGGATTGCGGTGGGGCGAAACCGAATCCGGTCATCAGGATGGTGTCGCACAGGAAGGCGTGCAGCCGGCGAAGGTTCTCCACCCCGCCCTGGGCGAGGTAGATGTGGGCCTGCAGCGCCACTCCGGCCGGCGTCGTCGAGCGACGCATCAGTTCGGCGTCGGGCGCCTGCTCCCCGGAGACGACCACGGCGGGCACCCCGCTGGCGACGACGGCGGCAATGCCGTCCTCCCATGCGCGGTACCCGCCGAGAATTCGTACGACGACGCAGTCGGCGCCGTCCAGCAACTCCGTCAGCTCACCGTCCACCAGGCGGGTCGGGTTGGCCCACCGGTACTGCGCGCCGCTGGCGCGTGCGGTGGTGAGGTCGGTGTCGGACGTCGACAGCAACAGGACGGTCGGATGACGGGACGGCTGGGCCACCCGTCATTCGTACCCCACCCGGGGTCAGCGGTCGTAGTTTCCCCAGCGCGCATGCCACGACTGCTGGTAGGGCAGTCCGATCGCGGCGATGAGGACGAACAGAGCGACGACGAGAGCGATGATGGTGAACATCGCGGCCCCCTTCCCTTGTATGCGATACCGGCGGTATCGCCTCACCTGAAAGGTACGGAGCCGCAGGGGCGAATCAAAGCGTTTGTGTGGAGGAGATCACACGCCCCGACAGTGTGAAGGACGTCACACCTGCCGGCGTTTCCGCGCTTCAGCGGTCCGTGACGAAGCCCTCGGCGATCATCCAGTCGCGGGCGACGACGGCCGGGTCACGGCCCTCGACGTCGACCTGCTTGTTCATCTCGATGATCGCGTCGTTCGTCAGCGCGGCCGTCACCGGCGCGGTCACCGCGGCGATCTCAGGATGTGCGTCGAAGAAGCCGCGCTTCATGGTGACCGACGGGTTGTAGTGGGCGAAGAACTGCTTGTCGTCGGTGAGCACCACCAGATCGAGGGCGGCGATCCGGCCGTCGGTGGTGAACACCTCGCCGAAGTCGCACTGCGTGGCGTCGGCGGTGGCCTGGTAGATGATGCCGACCTGCAGGATCGGCGTCTGGGCGCGGGCAGGGTCGAACCCGTAGGCGGCGGCCATCCCGGGGAAGCCGTCCTGGCGGGCGCGGAACTCGGTGTCCACACAGGTCTTCGCGGCGGCAGGATCGCGGCGCACCAGATCGGCGTACTGCGACAGGGTGCGCACCCCGGTCCGCTCGACCACGCGCCTGCTCGCGGCCAGCGCGTAGGTGTCGTCCATCGGTCCGGGCTCCAGCCACACCATGTCGTTGCGGGCGAGGTCCTCGTCGCGCACCGCCTCGAACTGCTCGCGGGTGTCCGGGATCGGCTTCTCGTTGCCGAGGTAGTTGATCCACGCGTTGCCGGTGAACTCGTAGGCGACGTCGACCTGTCCACGCAGTTGCGCCTCGCGGGTGCTGCGCGACCCGACGATCCCGGTCAGGTCGCGGACGTCGGCGCCGGCCGCGGCGAGGGTGTACTCGAGGATGTAGCCCAGGATGACCTGCTCGGTGTACTCCTTGGAGCCGACGGTGATCTTCACGCCCTGCAGCTCGGGCGCAGGCTCGATCGATCCGGGACCCACTTCGAACGGCACCGCGCTGCCCGACCCCAGGCCGCACCCGGACAACACCAGCACGACACACGACGCCAGCGCGACCAGCGCCCGCCGCGCCGTCACCGCAGGCCCTTGGGTCCGACGTAGAACTCCGCGAGGCCGCCGACCCAGTCCACGAGCAGCGCCAGGCACACCGCCAGCACGCTGCCAAGGATCAGCGTCACGTTGTCCTGAAGCTTGTAGCCGGTGTCGATCAGGATGCCCAGACCGCCGGCGTTGACCAGGAACGACAGTGTCGCGGTGCCGACCGCCAGCACCAGCGAGGTGCGCAGCCCGGCCAGGATGTAGGGCACCGCCAGCGGGAGTTCGACCCGCAACAGCAGCGCGGCGCGCGACATGCCCTGACCGAGTCCGGCGTCGATCAGCGACCGGTCGACCTGATCGATGCCGAGGATGGTGCTGGCCAGCACGGGCAGCAGCGAGTACAGCGCGATGGGCAGCACGCCGATCCAGAACCCGGTCCGCGCGGTGAGGAGGAACAGCAGCACCAGCAGGCCGATCGCCGGCGCGGCCTGCCCGATGTTCGCCACACCGATCACCAACGGCCGCAGGATCTTTGCGCCGGGACGGGTGACGAGCACGCCGAGCGGGACGCCGATGAGCAGGACGATGGCGGTGACGGCGCCGGTGATCAGCAGGTGCTGCCAGATCAGCGAGGCGACGTTCGCCGGGTTGATGTTCTCCTTCTGGGTGGCGGTCAGATCGCGGTTGAACGCCCAGAACACCACGGCCGCAGCCACGATGAGCACGAGCACCGGCTGGATGTAGAGCCGGACCCGCTCGGCCGCGGAGGCCTTGGGGGTGACGACGGTCTTGACGGCACTGGTCACGGTTCGTCGTTCCCGGTGGCCGCCTCCGCATCCGACCGCAGCGTGGTGATGGTCTCGATCAGGGTGTCCAGCGTGACGACCCCGACGTACCGGCTGCCGGGTCCGGCGACCACCGCTGAGGCGTGCTGTTCGGCCAGGATCGCCTCGAGGGCGTCCTCGAGTGTCGACTGCGTGCTGACCACGTCGAGCGGCTCGGCGACGTCGCTGAGCGAGCCGGCGTGCCGCAGCCGCTTCTCGCGCACCCAGCTGACCGGACGGTCACGGTCGTCGAGCAGCACCAGCCAGTCGAAGTCGGTCCCGGCCAGCGCGGTGCGGGCCTGTTCGACGGTGTCGTCGCGGTGCACGGCCGGGTGCGGTCGCAGTTCGACGTCCTTGACCCGCAGCAGGCCGAGCTGCCGCAGCGAGGCGCCGGACCCGACGAAGCCGGCGACGGTGTCGTCCGCGGGGCTGGCCAGGATGGTCTGCGGGGTGTCGTACTGCAGCACCTTGGACCGCTGCCCCAGCACGGCGATGCGGTCACCGAGCTTGACCGCCTCGCCGAAGTCGTGCGTGACGAAGACGATCGTCTTGCGGAGTTCGGTCTGCAGCCGCAGCAGCTCGTCCTGCAGCGTGCTGCGGGTGATCGGGTCCACCGCGCCGAACGGCTCGTCCATCAGCAGCACCGGCGGATCGGCGGCCAGCGCGCGGGCCACCCCGACCCGCTGCTGCTGGCCGCCCGACAGCTGGCGCGGATAGCGCTGCGCGTACTGCGCCGGCTCGAGTCCCACCATGTCGAGCAGTTCGTCGACCCGGTCGCCGATGCGCTTGCGGTCCCAGCCCAGCAGGCCCGGGACCAGGCCGACGTTCTGCCGGATCGTCATGTGCGGGAAGAGGCCGGCCTGCTGGATGGCGTAGCCGATCGAACGCCGGAGCTCCGTCGGCTTGATCGACAGCGCGTCCTTGTCGCCGATCTCGATGCGACCCGAGGTCGGTTCGGACAGCCGGTTGATCATCCGCATGGTGGTGGTCTTGCCGCAGCCCGACGGGCCGACGAAGACGACGATCTCACCGGCGGGGATCTCGAGCGAGACATTCTCCACCGCAGGGTCTTTCGAACCCGGATACACCTTCGACACGTTGTCCAGCAGGATCCGCACCCCGGTCGGATCCTGCTTGGTGGGGTTTTCGGCTGTCAGTCCGGTTGTCATCGGACACCTTTCGATGTGGTGAGGCGCCCGAGCAGGACGAGCAGGGCATCCAGCACAAGCGCCAGGATGACGATCAGCAGGGTGCCTGCGAGTGCCATCGGCAGTGCCGTGGGGCTGCCGACACGGGCCAGCCCGGCGAAGATCAGGTTTCCCAGACCCGGGCCCTTGACGTAGGCGGCGATGGCCAGCACGCCCATCGACATCTGGGTGCTCATCCGCATGGCCGACAGGATCGACGGCCAGGCCAGCCGGATCTCGACGCGGCCGAGGGTGCCGATCCGGCTCAGTCCGATGCCGCGCGCCGCGTCGGTGAGGGCGGGGTCGATCGCGGTGAGACCGACGATGGTGTTGCGGATGATCGGCAGCAGCGAGTACAGCACCAGCGCCGCGATGCTGGTGGCCACGCCGAGGCCGAACAGCGGGATGAGCAGGCCGAGCAGGGCGAAGGACGGAACGGTCAGGATGATGCTCGACGTCGTCGTGGCGAGGTTGGCGGCCAGCGGGCTGCGATAGGTCAGCACACCGACGGCCACGCCGATCACGGTCGCGATCAGCACGCTCTGCACCACCGCGCTGACGTGCTGATAGGAATCGAACAGAAGCTGGGATTGGTGGGAGGTCACGTAGTCCCACAGACCTCGCACGCCCACCTCCGCTGTAGGTTCGTCCCGCGTGTGCGCAGCACCCTACGCCCGGGGTGCCTGGCTGGTACCCGAACCCGACTAGATCAAAACGGCTCGGTGATGCCACCGGTTCGGTTCTCACTGAGTCAAACCCTGGGCCGGCGCGCGCCGTTGCGGAAGCGTCTGCGCCCGTGCGCGTGGTGAAATTGGGTGCCCGGATCGGAGCCCGCATCGATGGAATCCAGCTGAGCGGCGTGTCCGACGCGGGGACGGCGGCACGCATCAACGACGCGCTGCTCGAGCACAAAGTGATCTTCTTCCGCGAGCAACACGACCTGGACGACGACGGCCAGCTGGCGTTCGCGCGCAGGCTCGGGACGCCGACGACGGCCCATCCCACCGTGACCTCCCGCGGCGAGCGGGTGCTGCCCATCGACTCCCGCTACGACAAGGCCAACAGCTGGCACACCGACGTGACGTTCGTCGACCGCATCCCGAAGGCCTCGCTGCTGCGGGCGGTGACGCTGCCCGAGTACGGCGGAACCACCACGTGGGCGTCGACGGAGGCCGCCTACGACCGGCTGCCGGAACCGCTGCGGGCGCTGGTCGACAACCTGTGGGCGGTGCACACCAACGCCTATGACTACATCGCCGACGTCGAGACGCCTTCTGCGTCGGCGTCGGCCGCCGAGCGGCAGTACCGCTCGGAGTTCGTGAAGGACTACTACGAGACCGAGCATCCAGTGGTGCGGGTGCATCCGGAGACCGGACGCCGGGTGCTGGTGCTCGGGCACTTCGTCAAGAACTTCGTCGGCTTGAACTCCGCGGAGTCGGTCGCCCTTTTCGGCCTGCTGCAGGCCCGGATCACGAAGCTGGAGAACACCATCCGGTGGAACTGGGCGCCGGGCGACGTCGCGATCTGGGACAACAGGGCCACCCAGCACTACGCGGTCTCCGATTACGACGACCAGTTCCGCCGGCTCAGCCGGGTCACCCTGGCCGGCGACATCCCGGTGGACGTCCACGGCAGGCGCAGCAGGGTGATCTCCGGTGACGCGTCGCACTATTCGGCAGTGGTGACACCGATCGCGCTGGCCAGCTGAGGCTACAGCCGTCCCATCTCCCGCGACATCGCCGAGCGCTCCAGGAAGTCCAGGCGGGCGGGCGGATGCGTCCGCTGCGGGGTCTCGAACACCGCGTGCAGCCACTGGGCGAGTCGGTGTGCCCTGCCGGGCACCACGGGCGCGGCAGCCGCGGTCGAGAACAGCACCTGCTGCTCGGTGATCAGCACCTGCGTGGTCGGCTCCTGCGCGGCAGGCACGACCAACGGCATCGTCGCCACTGGTGCCGTTGACAGTTCGGTCATTTCATCTACCCCCTCGCGTCCGGACCACCCGGACTTGATGAAGCGAACGCTACGACTCAACCCCAGCTACCTCACGCGTAGTCGACTACCCGTGCGCGTGGCTATCAGGGATATCCCCATCAGCACTGCTGAGTGCTGTGGTATCCAAGTCCAGCTATCGCCGCTCCGGCGTGCCGGGTCGCCGATGCGAATCCTGGCTAACACCCGGTCGTGTCGTGCGGCGGGACTCCTAGAATGGTGAGACCGATGAGCCGACACCGTGACCAGGACGCCTGCCCCGGCGCACTCAGCGTGCACCGGGCCGCCGACGGCGCGCTGGCGCGCGTGCGCCTGCCCGGCGGCATGGTGACACCCGACCAGTTGCGGGCACTGGCTGGCGCGGCAAATGAGTTCGGCTCGCCCGCAATGGAACTCACCTCCCGCGGCAACATCCAGATCCGCGCCGTCACCGACACCGCCGCGCTCGCCGACGCCGTGGCCGCCGCAGGGCTGTTGCCGTCGGCCTCCCACGAACGGGTGCGCAACGTCGTCGCGTCGCCGTTGTCCGGCCGCGCCGGGGGCGCCGCCGACGTCCGCGCCCTGGTGAGCCTGCTGGACAACGGCATCCAGGCCGCGCCGGAACTGGCCGGCCTGTCCGGCCGGTTCTGGTTCGGCCTCGACGACGGCCGCGGCGACGTCTCCGGACTTGCCGCCGACGTCGGCGTGCACATGCTCGACGGCGAGACCGCCGCGCTGCTGCTGGCCGGCCGCGACACCGGAGTGCGGCTGTCCCCCGCCAACGTGGTCGCCACGCTCGTCACGATCGCCGAGCGGTTCGCCGCCTCCCGCGGAACATGCTGGCGCGTCGCCGAACTCGCCGACATCCAGCCCCTGCTCGACGGGTTCGACCGGCAGGCCCCGGCGGGCCGGACATGGCCGCCGTCGGCGCGGCCGCCCGTCGGGTGGCTGCCCCAGGGCGACGGCCGCGTCACCCTGGGCGCCGCGGTCCCCCTCGGAGTGCTGCAGGCCCGGGTCGCCGAATTCCTGGCCGCAATCGAGGCGCCGATGGTGATCACGCCGTGGCGTTCGGTGCTGGTGCACGACCTGGACGAGGGCGTCGCCGACGTCGCGCTGCGGGTGCTGGCGCCGATGGGCCTGGTCTTCGACGCGAACTCGCCGTGGCTGGACGTCAGCGCGTGCACCGGGAGCCCGGGGTGTGAGCGCTCCGCGGCGGACGTGCGTGCCGACGCCGCCGCCGCCGTCCACACCCCCGCCGAGGGCCACCGCCACTTCGTCGGCTGCGATCGCGCCTGCGGCAGCCCCGCCACCGGTGACGTGCTCGTGGCGACCGACTCCGGCTACCGGCGGCGGGTGTCGCGCACCGTAGGGTGAGCGCGTGCTCGACTACATCCGCGACGCCGCGGAGATCTATCGGCAGTCGTTCGCGACCATCCGCGCCGAGGCGGATCTGACCCGTTTCCCCGCCGACGTCGCGCGGGTGGTGGTGCGGTTGATCCACACCTGCGGCCAGGTCGACGTGGCCGAGCACGTGGCCTTCACCGCCGACGTCGTCGCCCGCACCCACGCCGCGCTCGCCGCGGGCGCCCCCGTGCTCTGCGACTCCTCGATGGTCGCCGCGGGCATCACCCGGTCCCGGCTGCCCGCCGACAACGAGGTGGTGTCGCTGGTCGCCGACCCGCGGGCGGCCGCACACGCCGAGCGCACCGGCAACACCCGGTCGGCGGCCGCGGTGGAACTGTGGGCCGAGCGGCTTGGCGGCGCCGTGCTCGCCATCGGCAACGCGCCGACCGCGCTGTTCCGGCTGCTCGAGCTGATCGACGCCGGTGCGCCGGTTCCGGCCGCGGTGCTCGGCGGGCCGGTCGGGTTCGTCGGCTCCGCGCAGTCCAAGCAGGAACTCGTCGACAACCCGCGCGGCATCGCCTATCTGATGGTGACCGGGCGGCGCGGCGGCAGCGCGATGGCGGCCGCCGCCGTCAACGCGATCGCGAATGAGCACGAATGAGGGGCACGCTCTGGGGTGTCGGCCTTGGACCCGGCGATCCCGAACTCGTCACCGTCAAGGCGGCCCGGGTGATCGGGCAGGCCGACGTGATCGCCTATCACAGCGCCCGGCACGGCCGCAGCATCGCCCGCGGCATCGCCGAACCCTATCTGCGCGACGGACAGATCGAGGAGCACCTGGTCTACCCCGTCACCACCGAGACCACCGACCACCCCGGCGGCTATGCCGGCGCCATCGAGGACTTCTACCGCGAGGCCGCCGAGCGGATCGCCGCCCACCTGGACGCGGGCCGCGACGTCGCGCTGCTGGCCGAGGGCGACCCGCTGTTCTACAGCTCCTACATGCACATGCACACCCGGCTCACCGAGCGCTTCGACGCGGTGATCGTGCCCGGGGTGACGTCGGTGAGCGCCGCGTCCGCGGCCACCGGCATCCCGCTCGTCCAGGGCGACGAGGTGCTGACCATCCTGCCGGGCACGTTGCCCGCCGACGAGTTGCGCCGCCGCCTCGCCGACACCGACGCCGCCGTGATCCTCAAGCTCGGACGATCCTATCCGGTTGTGCGGGAGGCACTTTCGGCGGCAGATCGGCTCGACGGCGCCTTCTACGTGGAGCGGGCGAGCACGCCGGCGCAGCGGGTGCTGCCCGCGGGTGAGGCGGACGCCGACGCCGTGCCCTACTTCTCGATCGCGATGCTCCCCGGTGGTCACCGCCACCCGCCGCTGCCCGCCGGCGTCGCCGTGGTGGGCCTGGGACCCGGTGACCCGGACTGGCTGACGCCGCAGAGCCGCCGGGAACTGGCCGCGGCCACCGACCTGATCGGCTACGCCCCCTACCTGGACCGGGTCCGCCCGCGCGCCGACCAGCGCAGGCACCCCAGCGACAACACCGACGAACCCGCCCGCGCCCGCCTGGCGTGCGAACTGGCGCAGCAGGGCCGCGCCGTCGCCGTGGTGTCCTCCGGCGACCCGGGGGTGTTCGCGATGGCCACCGCGGTGGTGGAGGAAGCCAAGCAGTGGCCCGGTGTCGAGGTGCGCGTCATCCCGGCGATGACGGCGGCGCAGGCCGTCGCCAGCCGGGTCGGCGCTCCGCTGGGCCACGACTACGCGGTGTTGTCGCTGTCCGACCGGCTCAAGCCGTGGGACGTGATCGAGAGGCGCCTGGCCGCCGCGGCCGCCGCCGATCTGGTGCTCGCCATCTACAACCCCGCGTCGAAGTCGCGGACCTGGCAGGTCGGTGCGGCGCGCGATCTGCTGCTGCGCCACCGCGACGCGGACACCCCGGTGGTGATCGGGCGCGACGTCGCCGGACCCGAGGAACGGATCACGGTGGTACGCCTGGCCGATCTGGACCCCGCCGACGTCGACATGCGCTGCCTGCTGATCGTGGGGTCCTCCCAGACCCAGTGGTACCGCGACGATTCCCACGGTGACGACTCCGGTGACCGGGTTTTCACACCACGGCGCTATCCGACCTGATAGGTACTCTGCATGACTTCGACCGTCTCGATCCCCGCGCGGCCCACCGACATCACTCCGCAGTGGCTGACCTCTGTGCTGGGCGCCGACGTCCGCGAGGTGGACGTCGCGCCGATCGGGACCGGCCAGACCGGCGCCACCTACCGGCTGTCGGTCGGCTACGGCGACACCGACGTGCGCCTGCCCGCCACCTTCGCGGTGAAACTGCCCGCCCAGGACGAGGCGGTGCGCGAGCGTGTCACCCTCGGCTACCTGTCCGAGCACGCGTTCTACCAGTCGCTCGCCGACCGCACCACTGTCCCGGTGCCGGACTGCTACCACTGCGAGATCGACCGCGACGGAGCAGATTTCGTGTTGCTGCTGGCCGACATGGCGCCCGCGGTGCAGGGCGACCAGATCGCCGGGTGCAGTGCCGAGGAGGCGCGGCTCGCCGCGGTCGCGATCGCCGGCCTGCACGGGCCCAGCTGGGGTGACGAGGACCTGGCGGCCACCCCCGGCATCGCGATGGTCAAACCGGACGCGGCCACGGCCCAGGGCATGGGCGACGTCGCCAGGATGGCCGCCGACATGACGATCGAGAAGCTGGGCGACAAGGTGTCGCCGCAGGACCGCGAGACCCTCGTCGAGGCCATGTCGGTGGTGACGCCGTGGCTGCTGACCGAGCCCGACCGGTTCTCCCTGCTGCACGGCGACTACCGGCTCGACAACCTGCTCTTCGACCCCGACCGCACCCGCGTGACGGTGGTGGACTGGCAGACCCTCGGTGTCGGACTGCCGGCCCGCGACCTGGCGTACTTCCTGGCAACCAGCCTGCCGTCGGAGCTGCGCCCGCAGGTGGAACGCGACCTGGTCGAGGCCTACCACCGCGAGCTGCTGACCCACGGGGTGGCGGACTACAGCGCCGAGGACTGCTGGCGCGACTACCGGCTCGGCACGCTGCAGGCCCCGCTGATCACCGTGCTGGGCTGCGCGTTCGCCTCGTCGACCGAGCGCGGGGACGACATGATGGCGGTGATGGCGCAGCGCGGCTGCCAGGCGATCCGCGACCTCGGGGCCCTCGAGCTCATCGAGAGCTGATCCAGGCCACCGCCTCGTCGACGGTGTGCACCGTGTCGACCCCCGCGGGCAGCGGCGGGCGGCCGACCATCACCACCGGCAGCTCCAGGGTGGCCGCCGCATCGAGCTTGGCCCGCGTCATGTCGCCGCCGCTGTTCTTGGTGACCACGGCGTCGATGCGACGGTCCCCCATGAGCTGCAGCTCATCGTCGTAGCGGTAGGGCCCGCGGGACAGCAGCAGCTCGTGCCGCCGTGGCAGCACCGCGGCGTCGGGGGCGGTGACGGCACGGATCAGGAACCAGGCGTCGACGTCGGCGAAGGCCGCGATGCCGCTGCGGCCGGTGGTCAGGAAAACCCGCGAGAATCGTTGACGCACAACCGATTCTGCGGCGTGCCGATCCGAATCGACGACGATCGCCGTGCCGTCCGGCCACGGCGGGCGGGCCAGCACCAGATGCGGCACCCCAGCCTGCGCGCACGCCCGCGCGGCGTTGGCGGTGATGGTCGCGGCGAACGGGTGCGTCGCGTCCACCACGGCGTCGACGCCGGCCTCCGCCAACCAGTGGCGCAGTCCCTCGACGCCGCCGAAGCCGCCGACGCGCACGTCGCCGACCGGCAGCGCCGGGTCGGGCACCCGGCCGGCCAGCGAACTGATCACGTGCACAGCGGGATGCAGCCGGGCGGCGAGCGCGCGGGCCTCCCCCGTACCGCCGAGCAGCAGCACCCGCAGCCGGGTGGTCACCGGCTCACCTCAGTGCCGCCCGCGCCGTGTCCGGCCGCTGGAGTACAGGTAGCTGTCGGAAAAGCCCTCGGCGGCGAGGACCTCGCCGACGACGATCACGGCGGTGCGGGTGATGCCGGCCTCGTGCGTCCGCTCCGCGAGTTCCGCCAACGGGCACCGCACCACCACCTCTTGCGGCCAGCTCGCGAATGCCACCACGGCGCAGGGGGTTTCGGGCCGATACCCACCGGCGAGCAGCTCGGGCACGATCGCGTCGATCTGGGCGGCCGCGAGGTGCAGCACCAGCGTGGCGCCGGGGGCCGACAGGGTGCGCAGGTCCTCCCCCGCAGGCATCGCCGTCGACAGCGTCGCCACCCGGCTCAGCGTGACCGTCTGGGCGACGCCGGGCAGGGTCAGTTCGCGGCCCAGTGCGGCCGCGGCGGCGGCGAACGCCGGCACGCCGGGCACGATCTCGTAATCCACCCCGAGGTCGTCGAGGCGGCGGCACTGCTCGGCCAGCGCGCTGTAAATCGACGGGTCACCCGAGTGCAGTCGCGCCACGTCCAGTCCCGCGGCGTGCGCATCGGCCAGTTCGCCGACGATCTGCTCGAGCGTCAGGGGCCCGGTGTCGACGATCTTCGCGTCCGGCGGGCAGTTGGCCAGCAGGTCGTCGGGCATGATCGAGCCGGCATAGAGGCATACCGGGCACCGTTGCAGCAGTCGCTGCCCGCGCACGGTGATCAGGTCGGCGGCGCCCGGGCCGGCGCCGATGAAGTAGACCGTCACGATGTCACCACCGACCACTGGGTGACCGGCATCGCCGGCCGCCATCCGGTGAACCCGCCCAGCGGCTCGCCGCGGTAGTGCTGGAACCGGCGCAACTCACCGCCGAGACGTGAATACCACTGCAGCACAAGCGCTTCAGACTCCACGGTGACGGTGTTGACCACCAGCCGCCCGCCCGCGGGCAACCGCTCGACGCAGGCGTCCAGAAGTCCCGGTGCGGTGACGCCGCCGCCGACGAAGATCGCCGCGGGTGTCGGCACGCCTGCCACGCCCGCACTGCTGAGTTCGGCGGCGCGGAACGCCTCGGGGGCGGCGCCGCGCACGTCCACGCGCACCCCGAACGCCTCGGCGTTCGTCACGATACGGGCGCGACGTCGCTCGTCGCACTCGAAGGCGACCGCCGAACACCCCGGGCCGCTGCGGCACCACTCGATAGCGATGCTGCCCGCACCGGCGCCCACGTCCCACAGCAATTCACCGGGACGGGGGGCGAGCGCGGCGAGGGTGACGGCGCGGATGCCGTGCTTGGTGATCTGCCCGTCGTGGTCGAACGCGTCGTCGCCCGGCCACGCCACCCGCTCGTCGGGCAGGTAGCGCACCGCCACGACGTTCAGGTCGTCGATGTCGGCGGGCGCCCGGCCGGCCCACTGCGCGGCGGTGCCGTCGCGGCGCCGTTCGTCCGGGCCGCCGAGTTGCTCGAGCACGGTGAGCTCGGAGTCGCCCCGGCCGTGCGCCGTCAGCAGCGCGGCCAGCGCCCCAGGCGTGGTGCGGTCGGTGGACAGCACCACCGCGCGGCCGCCCCGGCGCACCGCGGTGTGCGGGGCGGCTGTGACGAGGCTGATCACCTCGCTGTCCTGCACGCTCCAGCCGAGCCGGGCGCAGGCCAGCGTCACCGAGGAGACGTGCGGCAGCACCGACACCCGGTCCGCGCCGAACCGCCGGATCAGCGTCGCGCCGATCCCGTGCAGCATCGGGTCGCCGCTGGCCACCACGTGCACGTCGCCGGTGGCCTCCCCGAGCGCCGCGAGCGCCGGCACCAGCGGCGACGGCCACTCCCGGCGCTGCGCGCCCACCGACTCGTCGAGCAGGCGCAGCTGGCGGGCGGAGCCGTAGACCACCGTCGCGCGGCGCAGTTCGGCCGCCGACGCCGGCGCCAGTCCACCCATGCCGTCGGCGCCGACACCCACCACGAAGATCATCGCGGCATCCTGCGCCACACCGGCCGCGGCACCATCCGCAACGCGAAGAAGAGCAGCCGAAGGGCGCCCGGCACCCAGACGTGGCTGCGCCCCCGCCGCAACGCCCGCACGGTCGCATCGGCGACCTGCGCGGGCGTGCTCGGCAGCGGCGCGGGTGACATCCCCTCGGTCATCCGGCCGATCACGAATCCCGGCCGCACGACCAGCAGCCGCACCCCGGAACCGTGCAGCGCGTCGGTCAGGCCGGCGCAGAACCCGTCCAGTCCCGCCTTGGCCGATCCGTACACGTAGTTCGCGCGGCGCACCCGCACCCCCGCCACCGAGGAGAAGGTGACGATGGTGCCCACACCGACTTCCCGCATCGCGGCGGCCAGTGCGGTGAGCAGGCTGACCTGCGCGACGAAGTCGGTGTGCACGATCGCCGCGGCGTGCGCCGGGTCGCGTTCGGCGCGGGCCTGGTCGCCGAGCACCCCGAACGCCAGCACCGCGGTGCCGATCGGCCCGTGCTCGGCGACGATCGCGTCGATCAGCGCACCGTGGGCCGCGACGTCGTCGGCGTCGAACGCCACCGTGTGCACCGCCTGCGCACCGGCGGCCCGAACCGCCGCCACCTGCTCGCCCAGTCGCTCCGGGCCGCGGGCCGCCAGCACCACCGTGGCGCCGGGCGCCAGCCGAACGGCGAGTTCGGTGCCGATCTCGCTGCGCCCCCCGAAGACGACGACGACGCCGGGTCCGAGCCTGTCAGCCGTGTCGGCCGTGTCTTTCACAGCTGCGATTATGTCCTGCGCTAGCGTGGGCGTTGATGGCGAAGGCAACGACCCGGCTCACCAACGACGCGATCGCGTTCCTCACCGAACGCCATCTCGCGATGCTGACCACGCTGCGGGCGGACAACTCGCCGCACGTGGTCGCGGTCGGATTCACCTTCGACCCCAAGACCCACATCGCGCGTGTCATCACCACCGGCGGCTCTCAGAAGGCGGTGAACGCCGACCAGCGCGGCGCGGCCGTGCTCAGTCAGGTCGACGGCGCGCGCTGGCTGTCGCTCGAGGGCAAGTCCGCCGTCAACACCGACCCCGAGGCGGTGCGCGACGCGGAACTGCGCTACGCGCAGCGGTACCGCACGCCGCGGGTGAATCCGCGCAGGGTGGTCATCGAGGTACGGGTGGAGCGGGTACTCGGCTCCTCCGACCTGCTCGACCGCGGCGAGGACTAGCGACCCGGACCTCGCGCGTCACACCGTCGCCGCGGGACCGGCCGGCACCACGACCAGCTCGTGCGGTCTGCTGTTGACCGGCAGCACGCCGTCCTCGGTGACGATCACGATGTCCTCGATGCGAGCACCCCACTGCCCCGGGAAGTAGATGCCCGGTTCGACGCTGAACGCCATCCCGGGTTCGAGCGGCAGGTCGTTACCGGCCACCACGTAGGGCTCCTCGTGCACCGACAGCCCGATGCCGTGCCCGGTGCGGTGCACGAACGCCTCGGCCAGACCCTCGGCGGCCAGCACGTCGCGGGCCGCGGCGTCGACCTGTTCGGCGGTCACCCCGGGGCGGACGGCCTCCACCGCGGCGCGCTGCGCCCGCTGCAGCACCGCGTAGCGCCGGGCCACCTCGGGATCGGGCTCACCGATGCTGTAGGTCCGGGTGGAGTCCGAGTTGTATCCGGGCTCGACCGGTCCACCGATGTCGACGACCACGATGTCGCCGGCCCGCAGTTCGCGGTCCGAGCATTCGTGGTGCGGGTCGGCGCCGTGCGGGCCCGAGCCGACGATGATGAACGCGACCTCCGAATGTCCCTCGTCGACAATCGCTTTCGCGATGTCCGCCGCCACGTCGGCCTCGGTGCGGCCCGGCACCAGGAATTCGGGCACCCGCTCGTGCACCCGGTCGATCGCCGCGCCCGCCGTGCGCAGCGCGTCGATCTCCGCCGCGTCCTTGACCATCCGCAGCCGCCGCAGCACATCGGTGGCCAGCACCGGGACCACGCCGAGCACCCCGGCCAGCGGCAGCAGGTGCAGGGCCGGCATCGCGTCGGTGACCGCAGTGGCGGCAGGCGCGCCGCCGAGCGCATCGGCCACCAGCCGGTAGGGGTCGTCGCCGTCCACCCAGTCGCGCACGGCCACGCCGAGTTCGGTGACCGCGGACTCCCTGAGCGCGGCCAGCTCCAGCCGCGGCACCACGACCGTCGGCGACCCCTGCCCACCTGCGGCGGGCACCACCAGTGCGGTCAGCCGCTCGAAGGTCTGTGCCCGCGAACCCGTCAGGTAGCGCAGGTCGTAGCCGGGGGTGATGACCAGGCCGGCCAGCCCGGCCTCGGCGGTCGCCTCCGCGGCGGCGGCTAGTCGGCGGGCGTACACATCGGAATCGAAACGGGCGGAACTCATGGCTGAAAGGCTAATCGCCGCCAGTAGTGTGAGCCGAATGCTGCGCGACATCCGCGAACTCACCGACAGTCACGAGTACGCCGAGGAGTTGCGGCGGCGCTGGGGCGGCCTGCTCAGCTACCGCTACATCGGCAGGCAGTACGCGACCATGGATCCGCGGGACGTCGACGACACCGTCGTGGTGCGCCACGACATGCGCAATCCCACCGGCGGCCTGCTGCTGGCGGTGTTGTCGACCGCGGCGCCCGAGAGCGGGCACATGTCCGACCTCGAGGCGGTGCCCAATCCCGTCGTGCACTCGTGCCAGGTCATCGACCCCGGCCGCGACGTCCGCCGCTTCGAGGTGGTGTCCGAGGAGCTGCGGCGCGGCAGGCAGATGGGTTACAGCCGGGCCAAGATCGTCGACGCCGACCGGCCGGACCGCGTGCTGGCACTGATCGAGGGCCAGGGCGTCAGCATCGGCGTCCCGCCGGAGGGGCTGCAGAAGATGGAGGTCGACAACATCGAGGTGGTCGACTCGCCGGACCTGCCGCCGCTGTGGCAGGTGTTCGGCGGTCACCGAAGGCCCGACGGGCACTGGGCGCTGCCCGAACTCTCGGCCGACGTGGCCTCGCCGGACGCCGCCCTGCACATCGGGCCCCAGTTCGTGCTGCTCGAGACGGCGGCCACCGACGCGGCGGCCCGGCTCGCGGGCACCGGCCGGCTGCAGGGCGCGTCGTCACACGTCATGTTCATGGCGCGCGGCACGGCCGGGCCGTTCCGCGCCGAGTCCGAAGCCATGACCGGCACCGACGGCCTGGTCGCGGCCAGGGTGGTGCTCTACGACGAAGGCAACGACAACCGGCCGATCACCAGCGGCGCCTACATGTTCGAGAGCGCACGATGAGCGGGCCGCTGCTGCTGCTCGACGGGGCCAGCATGTGGTTCCGGTCGTACTTCGCCCTGCCGTCGTCGATCACCGCGCCCGACGGCCGGCCGGTCAACGCGCTGCGCGGCTTCCTCGACGCGGTGGCGATGCTGATCGGCCGCGAACGGCCGGGCCGGCTGGTGGTGTGCCGCGACGACGACTGGCGCCCGCAGTGGCGGGTGGACCTGATCCCGTCGTACAAGGCGCACCGCGTCGCCGAGGCCGAACCGGCCGGCACCCCCGACGTCGAGGAGGTGCCCGACGAGCTGACCCCGCAGGTGGACATGATCATGGCGGTGCTCGACGCGTTCGGCATCGCCACCGCCGGCGCGCCCGGATACGAGGCCGACGATGTGCTGGGCACCCTGGCCGCCCGCGAACGCAAGGACCGGGTCGTCGTGGTCAGCGGGGACCGCGACCTCCTTCAACTCGTCGCCGACGACCCCGTCCAGGTGCGGGTGCTCTACCTGGGCCGCGGCATGTCCAAGGCCTCGATGTTCGGCCCGGCGGAGGTCGCCGACCAGTACCACGTGCCGGTCGAGCGGGCCGGGCCGGCGTACGCCGAACTGGCGCTGCTGCGCGGCGACCCGTCCGACGGTCTGCCCGGCGTGCCGGGCGTCGGCGAGAAGACGGCGGCCACCCTGCTCGCGCAGTACGGCTCGCTGGAGGCGATCGTGGCCGCCGCCGACGACCCGAAGTCGAAGATGAGCAAGGCCTACCGCAAGAAGCTGCTCGCGGCGACGGACTACATCGAGGCCGCCGGCCCGGTGGTGCGGGTGGCCCACGACGCGCCCGTCACCTTCACCACCGAGTCCGACACGCTGCCGCTGGCCGCCGTCCATCCGCGCAAGGTCGCCGACCTGGCCGGCGAACTGGGCGTCACGTCATCGGTCGGGCGCCTGCAGAAGGCGCTCGACGAGCTGCCGGACTAGCGGGGCCTGCCGACCTCGTAGGTTCCGTCATCGTCCTGGAACGTCACCGTCACCGTGCGCTTGGTGCCGTCGATGCTGACGTCGCAGTCGAACGTCGCGCCCTGCTTGACCTCGGGGCTCTGGCCGTCATTGCAGACGACGTCCTGCACGTTCTTGGCGCCGTAGCCGTTCTCCTCGTCGGTGAGGATCTGCTCCACACCCGACTGCGCGGCGTTGACGTCGAGCTTGGTGGTGACCGCCCAGCCCGGCAGCCACAGGGCCGTCACCAGCACGGCGATGGCGAGGATCGCCACCAGCCCGCCGACGACGCCGAGGATCAGTTTCAGCGAACTCTTCGACCCGGACTCCGAGCCGGGCGCCTGGTACTGCCCGTACTGGTTGTACTGGTCGGGCTGCTGGCCGTACTGGGGCGGCTGCCCGTACTGGGGCTGGCCGTACTGCGGTTGCTGCGCGGTCTGCCCGTACTGTCCCGGCTGCTGGCCGTACTGCGGCGGCTGGCCGTACTGCTGCCCCGGCTGCTGGCCGTACTGCCCGTACTGCTCGGTGGACGGGTACTGCGGCTGCTGCGGCGCCTGGTAGGTCGGCTGCTCCTGGCCCGGCTGCTGATACTGCGGATACTGCTGCTGACCGTAGGCCGGCGGCGGCTGCTGCCAGCTGGGCACCTGGGTGGTCGACTCGTCGGCGGGCTGCGGCTGCCACGACGGCTGCTGAGACGTGGACTGGTCACCGCTCGCGCCCGAGGGCTGCCACGATGCGCTCGACGGCTCACCCGAGGGCTGATCGGTGCCGGCCTCCGGTTGCTGGCCCTGCCACGGCTGCGAGGGGTCGGAACCCTGCGGTCCGCTCATCGTCTCTCCTTGGTCGTCCTGAGGTGGATCCTGCGGTCAGGTCCTGGGTCGGCTGGCAACACACTACCCCGCATCAACTGCCACGACGCCGCGTCGAATGTCGTTGATGGCGCGTTTCGCCGCCGTGCGCATCGCCGCCGTCGGCGCCGCGTTGCGCACCTGGTCGAGGAGGTCGAGGACCTGACGGCACCACCGGACGAAATCGCCTGCCGACAACGGCGACCCGCTGCCAGCGACGTCGGATGCGGCCAGCGCGGTCGTGAGATCGCCGGTGGTGGCCCACCGGTACACCGCGGCGACGAACCCGTCGTCCGGTTCGCGGCTGGGCCCGATCCGGTGCCGCTGCTCCTCGGCCCGCAACTCCGCCGACGTACGCCTGGTCCGCGCCAGCGCACGCCGCAGCGCGGCCGTCGGCGCCTCCAGACCCGCTGGCGCGCCGGGTGTGTCGCCCCGCGATTCGTAGAGCACCGTGGACAGCACCGCGGCGAGTTCGGCGGGCCCGAGGCCCTCCCAGATGCCGCCGCGCAGGCACTCGGCCACCAAAAGGTCACTCTCGCTGTAGATCCGGGCCAGCAGCCGGCCGTCGTCGGTGGCCTTCGGGTCACCGTCGTCCGCCGTCTCGATGTACCCACGTTCGGCGAGCAGGGTGACGATCCTGTCGAACGTCCGGGCCAGCGAATTGGTGGCGGCGGCCACCTTCTGCTGGATCTCGGCGTTGTCGCGTTCGATGCGCAGGTACCGCTCGGCGAGACGGATCCTGTCCTCACGGTCGGGCGCGTGGTGCGCCGGATGGTTGCGCAGCCGCTCCCGCAGCCCGGGCAGCTCCGGATCGACGTCGCGTTCCTCCGCGGCACCGCCCCGCCTACGGTGCGACGGCAAATCCAGGCCTGCGGCCGCCGAGCGCAGCGCCGAGGCCAGGTCCCGTCGTGCCCGCGGGTTGCGGTGCTCGACGCGCTTGGGCAACGCCATCGACCCCACGGTGGTCGACGCCCCGGTGTAGTCGGCCGACGAGATCCTGCCCGCCCAACGGTGTTCGGTGAGCACCAGCGGTCGCGGGTCGTCGCTGTCGCGGTCCGGTTCGAGGACCACGGCCAGCCCGCCGCGGCGGCCCTGCGCGATGTTGATGATGTCGCCACGGCGCAATGCGGCCAGCGCGTCGTTGACGGCTTTGCGCCGGTGCAGCCGCGAGGCCCGCGACTGCGCGCGCTCCCGGGTCGAGATCTGGGCCCGCAGCCGCGCGTAGTCCAGCATCGGCGCGTCGCGCCCGCCCAGTTCGGCGGCGATCTCGTCGAGCAGCCGCTCGCCGCGCTCGACGCCACGGCGCAGCCCCACCACCGAGCGGTCCGCCTGGTACTGGGCGAACGACTGCTCGAGGAGCTGATGGGCCTGTTCCGGGCCCATGTGCTGGACCAGGTTGATCGTCATGTTGTAGGACGGCGCGAACGAACTGCGCAGCGGGAACGTGCGGGTGGAGGCCAGCCCGGCGATCTCGGCCGGTTCGGCCATGTCGTCGTGCGAATGCCACAGCACCACCGCGTGGCCCTCGACGTCGATGCCGCGCCGGCCGGCACGCCCCGTCAGCTGGGTGTACTCCCCCGGCGTCAACGGCATGTGCTGCTCGCCGTTGAACTTCACCAGCCGCTCGAGCACCACCGTGCGGGCGGGCATGTTGATGCCGAGGGCCAGGGTCTCCGTGGCGAACACCGCCTTGACCAGCCCGGCGGTGAACAGCTCCTCCACGGTGTGCCGGAACACCGGGAGCATCCCGGCGTGGTGGGCGGCGAGTCCGCGCAGCAGGCCTTCGCGCCACTCGTGGTAGTCGAGCACGATCAGGTCGTCCTCGGGCAGGTCGGCGCAGCGGCGCTCGACGATCTCGGCGATGCGGGCCCGTTCCTCGTTGTCGGTCAGCCGCAGCGGGGAGCGCAGGCACTGCTTGACCGCGGCGTCGCAGCCGGCGCGGGAGAAGATGAACGTGATCGCGGGCAGCAGGCCCTCACGGTCGAGCGCGGCGAGCACGTCGGGCCTGCTGGGCGGCCGGGCGCCCACCGACCGGCCCCGGTGCGACGACCGGCCGCCGCGCCCCCGCGGCTGCCAGTCCGAGAGCCGGTCGGCCTCCCTGCGATGGGCGATGTGGCGCAACAACTCCGGATCGACCACGAGTTCGCGGCCACGGGCGGACGGGTCGTGGGCGCGGTAGTCGAACAGGTCGAACAGCCGCTTGCCGACCAGCACGTGCTGCCACAGCGGCACCGGCCGGTGCTCGTCGACCACCACGGTGGTGTCGCCGCGCACCGTCTGGATCCAGCCGCCGAACTCCTCGGCGTTGCTGACGGTCGCCGACAGGCTGACCAGCCGGACGTCGTCGGGCAGGTGCAGGATCACCTCCTCCCACACCGCCCCGCGCATCCGGTCGGCGAGGAAGTGCACCTCGTCCATCACGACGAACGCCAGTCCGCGCAATGCCGGCGAATCGGCGTAGAGCATGTTGCGCAGCACCTCGGTGGTCATCACCACCACGTCGGCGTCACCGTTGATCGACTGGTCGCCGGTGAGCAGCCCGATGCGCGCCGCGCCGTACCGCGCCACCAGATCGGTGTGCTTCTGGTTGCTCAGCGCCTTGATCGGCGTGGTGTAGAAGCACTTCCGGCCCGCGGCCAGCGCGAGGTGCACGGCGAACTCGCCGACGACCGTCTTGCCCGCGCCGGTCGGCGCGCACACCAGCACACCGTGACCGTTCTCCAGCGCCCGGCAGGCCCGCAGCTGGAAGTCGTCGAGCGCGAACGGCAGCGCCGCGGTGAAGTCGGCGAGTTCGGTCGCCGACGACTCAGGTGGATTCGTCATCGATCGTGACCCGGGAGGGCGACGGCACCGCCGACGGCGCCTCGATCGGATCGGCGGTGCCGATCGGCGCGGCCTCGTCTTCGGGGACGTCCTCGAGCGCTTCGCGCTTCGCCTTGCGCCTGTCGTGGATGCGGGCCACCTGGATGGCCAGCTCCAGCAGCACGGTCAGCGCACCGGCCAGGGCGAGCATCGTGAACGGATCAGACCCGGGCGTGGCGAACGCGGCGAAGACGAACAGCCCGAAGATCATCCCGCGGCGCCACGCCTTGAGCCGCTCGTAGGTGAGGACGCCGATCAGGTTGAGCATGATGATCAGCAGCGGGAATTCGAAGCTGATGCCGAACACCAGCAGCAGGTTGATCAGGAAGCCGAAGTACTGGTCGCCGGACAGCGCGGTGACCTGCACGTCGCTGCCGACGGTGAGCAGGAAGCCCAGCGCCGTCGCCAGCACCACGTAGGCCAGCACCGCGCCACCGATGAACAGCAGCGCGCCGATGGCCACGAACGCGGTCGCGAACCGGCGCTCGTTCTTGTAGAGCCCCGGGGTGATGAACGCCCACACCTGGTGCAGCCACACCGGGCAGGCCAGCACGATGCCGGCCATCAGGGCCACCTTGAGGCGGAGCATGAACTGGTCGAAGGGCCCCGTCGCCAGCAGGCGGCACCCGCCGCCGGGGGTGATGTCGGCACGCGCGTAGTCGGGCAGCGCACAGTAGGGGCCGCGCAACCATTCGCCGAGGCTGTGCATGCCGAAGATGCCGTGGGTGTACCAGAAGAACCCGAGGATCGTCGTCAGCACCACCGCGGCGGCCGCGATGAGCAGCCGGTTGCGCAGCTCGGCGAGGTGTTCGACCAACGACATGGTGCCGTCGGGATTGGCTCGGGCGCGCCGGCGGCGCGGATCGAGCTTCCGGAGAATCGGAGGGGTCTGCAACGGCCTGCCTAGTGGATGCGACCTATGAGCACAGCCTGACGACCGCGGCGCCGGGCCGCGTCACACGAAACGGTGGGGTCAGGCCGGGCGCTTGTCGGACGACGGTTCGGCGGCCGGTGCCGGGTCGGCGACGTCGACGCGCTCTGAGGCGATCGGCGTGGCCGGGCCCGGCGTCTCGGGCTTCGGCTCGGTCTTGCCGTCGGCCTGCATCTCCTTGATCTCCGACTTGAAGATCCGCATCGACTTGCCCAGCGAGCGTGCTGCATCCGGCAGCTTCTTGGCGCCGAAGAGCAGCACGAACACCGCGATGACGATTACCCAGTGCCAGGGTTGTAGACCGCCCATGTTGGTCACCTCCAAAGTCTGGGCCGAGTCTACCCGCCTGCGTCGCCGTCCTCGTAGGCGCGCAGCGCCGCGGTCGCCGATTCCTGGACCCGGCGGGCCAGCGCCTCCGGGGCGAGCACACGCACCGCCGGCCCGAAGCCGAGCACGAAGCGGGCCATCCAGGCGTCGGACGCGTAGGTCATCGCGGCTTCGCAGGCGCCGTCGGGCAGCTCTCGCACCACCCGCAACGGGTAATAGTCGAACATCCACGACGCGGACCGGTCGACGAGCAGCGTCGCCGACGGCAGCGCCGGATCGGCGGTGTCGGGGTCGAACAGCGAGGTGTCGGGCCCCGCCTCGACCGCGGGCGGCGGCGGCGCCGCGGGCTCGTCGAGCACGCGGGCCTCGACGATGCGGTCGAAGCGGAACAGCCGGACGCCTTCGGCCGACCGGCACCACGCCTCCAGGTAGCTGTTGTCGCCGACGAGCACCACCCGGATGGGATCGACGACGCGGCTGGTCAACACGTCATGGGAGGCGGAGTAGTACTCGATGCTCAGCGCGCGCGCGTTGCGCACGGCGGCCCGGACCGCGGCGGCCGCCTCGCTCTCCGCCGGGGCGCGCTCGTCGACGGCGGTCACCGCGTCGCCGATGTCGTGACCGGCGGCGCCGGCTGCCGACTCGATCTTGGCGATCGCGCTGCGCGCCGCCTCGGGGTCGACCATGCCGGGCACGTCCACCAGTGCCCGCAGCGCCACCAGCACGCCGGTCGCCTCCGGGGAGGTCAGCCGCAGCGGATGGTCGATGCCCGCGGAGAACGTCACTTCGATGGTGTCGCCGGAGAATTCGAAGTCGATGAGGTCGCCGGGGCCGTAGCCGGGCAGACCGCACATCCACAGCTGGTTGATGTCCTCACGGAGCTGCCCGACGGAGACACCGAGGTCGGATGCGGCCTCCGCGTAGGTGATCCGGGGGTTGGCCTGGAAGTACGGGACCATGTTGAGCAGCCGCACCAGCCGCGTCGAGACGGCGCTCATGACGTCACTCCGCTCTCGGCGTGGGCGCGCAGCCGGGCCAGCACGTCCTCGCGCAGCGACTCCGGCTCCAGCGCAACGGCATCGGCGCCGAAGCTGGCGATCTCGCGGGCCAGCCGGTCGGTCATGCCGATGTCGACGGCGATCTCCTCGCCGGGGCGGCCGGCCAGCGTGCGGGGTCCGATCACGGTGGCCTGCCTGCGCAGCGCGGTGGCGCGGCCGTCGGCCACCCACACCTTGGCCTGCCCTCCGGTGGGCCATTCGGCCACCGCCCGGTGCACGATCTCGCGCAGGTCGACTCCGTCGGGCATGCGGACGGCGCCGGCAGGGCCGATGGCGGTGACCTCGGCGCCGATCCGCGACAGCCGGAAGGTGCGGGTGGCGTCGCGATCGCGGTCGTGGCCGACGAGGTACCAGCGACCGCGGTAGGTGAGCACGCCCCACGGCTCGACGGTGCGGGTGGTGTAGGGCTCGCTGCGCGACGGCCGATGACCGAACTGCACGGCCCGGCCGGCGTCGATGGCGGCCAGCAGGACCCCGAGCACCTCCTCGGATCCGCGCAGCCCCGGCAGCGCCGCGGTGGAGGTGATCGCCACGCCGTCGGCGACGTCGACGTCCGCGCCGGCCGCCCGCAGTTTGAGCAGTGCGCCCTGCGTGGCGGTGATCAGCTCGGGCGACTCCCACAGCTGGGTGGCGACCGCGACGGCCGCCGCCTCGTCGGCGGTGAGCTCGACGGCTGGCAGCGCGTAGGCGTCGCGGTTGATGCGGTACCCCTCGGTGGGGTCGAACTGGGAGACGCGGCCGGTCTCCAGCGGGATGCCGAGATCGCGCAGCTCGTTCTTGTCCCGCTCGAACATCCGCGCGAACGCCTCGTCGCTGGGGCTGTCGGCATAACCGGCGACCACCTGACGGATGCGGTCGGCCGTGATGAAGGTGCGGGTCGACAGCAGCGCGATCACGAGGTTCATCAATCGTTCGACTTTGGAGGTCGCCACGTCGTCAAGCCTAGGGCTTGTGCTGTCCGTTTCCTCGCACCGGCGGGGCCGCGAGCAGAACGAAGCGAGTGCTCCGCGCAGCCGCTCGGCGCCCTACATGCTGGCGATGAGCCGCTTGACCCGCTCGTCGACCGACCGGAACGGGTCCTTGCACAGCACCGTGCGCTGAGCCTGGTCGTTGAGCTTGAGGTGCACCCAGTCGACGGTGAAGTCGCGTCCGGCTTCCTGTGCCGCGCTGATGAACTCGCCGCGCAGCTTGGCCCGGGTGGTCTGCGGTGGGGTGTCCACCGCCGCCTCGATGTCCTCGTCGGTGGTGATCCGGGTGGCCAGGCCCTTGCGCTGCAGCAGGTCGAACACGCCGCGGCCGCGCTTGATGTCGTGGTACGCCAGGTCGAGCTGGCTGATCTTCGGGTCGGACAGCTCCATGTCGTAGCGGTCCTGGTAGCGCTGGAACAGCTTGCGCTTGATCACCCAGTCGATCTCGGTGTCGACCTTGGCGAAGTCCTGGCTCTCCACCGCGTCGAGCTGGCGGCCCCACAGGTCGACGACCTGCTCGATCTGGGAGTCCGGCTCGCGGGTCTGCAGGTACTCGACGGCCCGGGCGTAGTACTCGCGCTGGATGTCCAGGGCGCTGGCCTGACGCCCGCCTGCCAGCCGCACCGGGCGCCGCCCGGTCAGGTCATGGCTGACCTCGCGGATGGCGCGGATCGGGTTGTCCAGCGAGAAGTCGCGGAACGGAACGCCGGCCTCGATCATCTCGAGCACCAGCGACGCGGTGCCCACCTTGAGCATGGTGCTGGACTCGCACATGTTGGAGTCGCCGACGATGACGTGCAGCCTGCGGTACTTCTCGGCGTCGGCGTGGGGCTCGTCGCGGGTGTTGATGATCGGCCTGCTGCGGGTGGTCGCGCTCGACACGCCCTCCCAGATGTGTTCGGCGCGCTGGCTGAGGCAGAACGTGGCGGCCTTCGGCGTCTGCAGCACCTTGCCCGCGCCGCAGATCAGCTGGCGCGTCACCAGGAACGGCAGCAGCACGTCGGAGATGCGGGAGAACTCGCCGGCGCGCACGATCAGGTAGTTCTCGTGGCAGCCGTAGGAGTTGCCCGCCGAATCGGTGTTGTTCTTGAACAGGTAGATGTCGCCGCCGATGCCCTCGTCGGCCAGCCGTTGTTCGGCGTCGATGAGGAGGTCCTCGAGCACCCGCTCGCCGGCACGGTCGTGGGTCACCAGTTGGGTGAGGTTGTCGCATTCGGCGGTGGCGTACTCGGGGTGGCTGCCCACGTCGAGGTACAGGCGCGCGCCGTTGCGCAGGAAGACGTTGGAACTGCGGCCCCACGACACCACCCGGCGGAACAGATACCGGGCGACCTCGTCCGGACTGAGCCGGCGATGGCCGTGGAACGTGCAGGTCACGCCGAATTCGGTTTCAATGCCCATGATTCGTCGCTGCACACTGTCGAGCTTACGGGGTGCCGTGCGGTACATGCGGGCAAGCCGTCGAACGCGCGCCGCGGCGACTGGCGTTGACACTGCCGTCACCGATTGTCACGGCTGCGCGACGATCGCACTGGTCCGGGCGTCGACGGGTGCTTGTGGAGGCGGCGCGGCCCCTGTGGATAACGTCGGCGCCGCCCACCCGAAATCTGTCAGCATGAGGCATGGGGGGACACACCGAGGTCGATCCGGGCCGGCTACGGGCGTCGGCCGATTCCGTGCGGCGCGCCGCCGACGAGCTCGGTGGCTTCCGTTGGCCGACACTGGATGTCGAGGCTCTGCGCGGGTCCGACGTCGGGCAGTCGGCGGTGCCGGCAGTGCTCGCGGCCCGGGCCGCCGGCCTGGTGACGGCGTTACGGGACTGGGCGGACGCAGCGGTGGCCGCGGCGGCGGCGTTCGAACGCGCCGAACAGGGCTCCGCGGGCCGTTTCGGCCGGTGAGCGCGCCGACCCTGGCGGCGGCGTCGGCGTGGCGGCCCGAGGCTCTCGCGGCGCTGGCCGACAGCTGGGACGCCACCGCCGCGCAGGTCGAGGAGCTGCTCGGGTCGATCGCCGCAGCCCGCGCGGGCGGGCATCCGTCGGCGGGTGCCGCCGCCGACGCCGCCCGGCGCAGCGCCGTGGAGGTGGCCGCCGACGGTGAGGCCCTGCTGCGGGCGATGACCCTGGCGGCGGCCGCCGCCCGCGACGGCGCCGGTCAGCTGGCGCGCGCCCAGGCCGACGTGGCGGCGGTGGTCGCCTCCGCGCGCGAGGACGGCTGTGTCGTGGCCGACGGCGGCACCGCCTCCCCCGGCGCGGCCCCGGCGCCGCTGCTCGTCGCGCTGTCCGGTGGTGACCCGTCGATCGCCCGGCACCTGATGGAGCGCAGGGCCGCCGAGCTCACAGCGATGATCGCCGCCGCGCTCGACCGGCTGGGTGCCGCCGACGCCGACGCCGCCCGCGACCTCGCCGAGGCGGACGCGTCGAGCGGCGCCCCGGCGCGACGGCCGGCGACCACGAATCCAGCAGGCAGCGTGCCGCTCTCGGGCGCCGACCTGGTGGCCGGCTGGCCCCGGCTCCACCAGGACCGCATCGCCGCCCAGATCGCGGGGATGACGCCCGGGCAGCGCCGCACGCTGGTCGACGAGTTCCCCCAGCAGGTCGGCAACACCGACGGTGTGCCGTGGGACATGCGCTTCGCCGCCAACCGGATCAACATCGCCGAGGCGATCGTGGCCGAGGCCGGCGCCGATCCGGCGTCGCGGCGACGCATCGAGTTCTACCGCGGCCTGCTCGCCGAGGTCGACGACCCCGCCCGCACCGGCGCCCGCGTCGACCGGCAGATCCTGGCCTTCGATCCGGCCCGGGCATCACTGGTCGAACTCACCGGATCGCTGGCCACCGCACGCAGCGTCGCGGTGCTGGTGCCCGGACTCAACACCACCGTCGAGGGTTCGGCGGGCACCACGCAGACCGCGCGCCGGTTCGTGTCGGCCACCCGCGGCGACGTCGCGATGATCACCTACCTGGGCGGGCCGTTTCCCCGCGGCAATCCGCTGACCGGCCTGGTCGGCGCGGCGGACCCCCGCTACGCGCTGGACATGGCGCCCCGGCTGGTGTCGTTCAGCCACGACGTCGAGCGGACCGTCGAGGCGACCGGCCGCAGCGTGCCGGTGACCTACGTCGGGCACTCCTACGGCGGCTCGATCGTGGGCACCGCGGAAGCGCTGGGCCTCACAGGCGACCGGATCCTCTACGTCGCGGCCGCCGGGGCCGGCGTCGGGGTCGAGCACCCGGACGAATGGCGCAACCGCAACCCCGACGTGCTGCGCTTCTCGATGACCGCACCGGGTGACCCCATCGAGCTGGTGCAGGGCATTCCCGGCGGCCCGCACGGCGCCGACCCCGACGAGATGCCCGGTGTCATCCGGCTGGACGCCGGTCGCTACGACGACGGCAGGCCGATGGCGGGTCCGGCGGCCCACAGCGACGTGCTGAACTGGCCGTCGGACGCCTGGCGCAACGTGCTGGGGGTGATCACCGGCGACCCGGAGTCGCTGCACGGTCCCCGGGTTCGACCCAGCCGAGTCGGCGGCTGACGGCGTCGGCCGCCGCGATCGTCTGCTTGGCGACCTCCTCGAAGCGGTCGTCGCCGAGCCGGTAGGACGGCCCCGACACGCTGACCGCCGCGACGACCCGCGCGTCGTCGTCGTAGACCGGTGCGGCGACGGCGTTGAGCCCGACCTCGAGTTCTTCGCTGACGCTCGCCCAGCCGCGTTCCCGCACGCCGTCCAGCTGGCGCAGCAGCGCCTCGACGTCGACGACGGTGTTGGGTGTGAACGCCTCGAACGGACCGGCCAAGCGGTCCCGGACCTCCTGGGCGGACAGGCCGGACAGCAGCGCCTTGCCGCTGGACGTGGCATGCGGAGGGCAGGTCTGGCCGACCCAGGTGCGCAGGCTGATCTCCGCGGGCGCGATCGACTCCACGATGTTGATCACCCGGTCGTCGGCGAGGATCGCGAGGTTGCTGGTCTCGCCGACGGCCTCGGTGAGGCCGTCGCAGATGTCCTGGCTCAGTTTGCCGAGGTCGAGGTGCGCCCTGCTGGCGCGGGCCAGCCGGGCGATCGAGAACCCGAGCCGGTACTTGCCGCGGCCTGAAACCTGCTCGACGTATCCGCGGGACTCCAGCACGGCGATAAGCCGCGACACGGTCGACTTGTGCACGCCGAGTTCGGCGGCGATCTCGGTGACACCGGCCTGCCCCGACTTCGCCAGGCTCTCCAGCACCAGCAGCGCCCGGTCCACTGACTGCACCGCCGCTGCCGGTCTGTCCTCGCCGTTTGCCATCGCCGGTCGATCCTATCCGGGTGGGATCGCGAAGTTGCGGACCCGGCGCTGGACGGCGGCGATCTCGCGCAGGCCGTCGCCGAGCAGGCTGCGGTTCAGCGGCGACAACTCCGCATAGGTGATGACGTCGCCGGGGGCGTGGCCGGCGGCGAGCTGACCGACCTGGTGGGTCATCCGCAGTCGCTGCACCATCGCGAAGACGTCGGACAGCGCGGTGACGTCGTGATCGGTGATCGCCCCCGCCTCGGCCGCGGCGGCCAGCCGGGCGGGCGTGCCGCCGGTGGTCACATTGGCGGTCAGTCCGCCCCAGCGGGCCAGATTGACGATCGGCAGCACCGCATGGTTCTTCAGGTCGAACGTTCCGCCGCGCCGGGACAGCACGTCGCGCAGCGACCGGGTGCGCACCTTCCCCGACAGCGCGTCGAGCAGTTGGAGGCGCAGCGCGTTCGGGTGCCGGTCGCGCATCCGCCGGTAGGCGGCGGGCACGGTGTGCAGCGCCGGATCGCCCCACACCACCCGTCCGTCGATGAGCAGCGACGACAGGATCAGCCCGCGGTCGCGCAGCGGGTCGTCGAGCCAGCCTGTCGCCGCGCCGGACCACTGCGCGGCAGATCGGGAGAACGCGGGCCGGTCCGCGGTGGCGCCGTTGCGGTCCGACGGCAGTCCGCACGCGTCGAGGATGTGGTGGGTGCGTGCGGCGAGCGCACGCAGCGAGTCCGCGGCGGGTGAAAGGCGGTCGGCCCACGACAGCGCGCTGTCCACATCGGAGGACGGCATCGCCTCGCGGCGCGCCACGGAGCCGAGGGTCAGCCAGGCGAACCCGTCGTCGGGGGCGTCGGGCGTCTCGGCCCGTGCCAGTTCGAGCGCCTTGCGGACCAGGCTGTCGATGACGACCGAGAGGATCGCGCTGGTGGCCGACGCCTTGGTGCCGTTGCGGAACAGGTCCGCGGCGACCCCGGTCACCCGCTGCCCCACGCGGGCCAGTTCGGCGCTGTCGGCGGCCGTGGCGATGCCGCGGCGCAGCAGGAAGCTCTGCCGGGCGGACGCGGCCAGCAGGTCGCCGTCCTCCAGCACGCCGACGACGTCGCCGCGCGGGGTCACCACCGGCATGTGCCGCAGGCCGCACTCGAGCATCTCCATCAGCACGGTCTCCGCCGTCTGATCGGCGGTCACGGTCCGCACCGGTGCGCTCATCACCGCCGAGATCGGCACGTCCACCGAGAGTCCCGCCGCGACGACCCTGCTGCGCAGGTCCCGGTCGGTGAAGATGCCGAATGCGCCGTCCGGCAGGCGGATCAGTGCATAGGACACGTGATGGGCCGTCATCTGCACCACCGCGTCACGCACGGTGGTGGCAGGCGGCACCACGAGCACGTCGCCGTGCAGGAGTTCGCCGACCGCGCGGTTGTCGGTGGCAGGGGCGATCGCGGGGCGCTCGCCCGAGGTGTTCCATGCCGACGACGCCAGGAAGGCCAGCCCCGCCGGCCGGGCGAACTGGGCCCGCACCGGCGCGCCCGGCAGCCGGATCAGCGTGCTCGGCACCGCTGCTCGTGCGTCGAACTCCATCCCGCCGCCGGTGAGCAGCGGTGTGTAACCGAAGATGCCGCCGCGCCCGACGGTGTCGATGACGGCGCCGTCGACGCCGGCCCGCAGGGCGACCTGACCGGAGTGGACCATCCAGACGTCGTCGGGCACCCGGTCGGTGTAGTCGGCGATCAGCGCGCCTGCCGGGAACTCGACGATCGACGCGCCGGCGGCGAGCTCGGCGAGCTCGTCGCCGGGCATCGCCTGGAACGGGGTGTGCTCGGCCAGGAACGCCGGCAGGTCCGCCGGCTCAGGGGTTGCGGATGAGGTCAGCGCACTTCTCCGCCATCGTCATCACGGTGATGTTGGGGTTCACCGCAGGCAGTTTCGGCATCGCCGACGCGTCCACGACACGAAGCCGCGACACCCCCTTGACCCGCAGCTGCGGGTCGAGCACCGCCATCGGGTCGTCGGCTGCGCCCATCCGGGCGGTGGCGGCCGGGTGGTAGACGGTGTTGTGGCACTTGTGGATGTAGTCGAGGAGTTCGTCGTCGGTGGTGGCCTCGGGACCCGGCGCGAGTTCGCGCGCCACCCAGTCGGCCAGGGCGGGTTGCTCGGCGATCCGGCGGGCCAGCCGCACCCCGGCGAGCATGATGCGGTCGTCGTAGCCCTCCGGGTCGGTGAAGTAGCGCGGGTCGACCCTGGCCCGGTCGCGGAAGTCCCGCGAACGCAGCTGCACCGTGCCGCGGCTGCGGCCTTGCGTCACGTTGGGCGTGAGGCAGAACCCGTTGTCGGTGGTGGGGTAGCCGCGCCGCAGGGTGTTCATGTCGAACGGCACACTGCCGTAGTGCATCATCAGGTCCGGCTGGGTGGTGCCCTCGTCGACGGTGGTGAACAGCCCGATCTCCCACCACTGCGTCGAGGTCGTCACCATCGGCCGCGACGCCTCCCAGAACACCAGTCCCTCGACGTGGTCGTCGAGGTTGGCGCCCACCCCCGGCGAGTCGACGCGGACCGGGACACCGATCTCACGAAGATGCGCGGTGGGCCCGATCCCGGAGAGCATCAACAGTTTCGGCGTGTCGATGGCGCCGGCGCACAGGATCACCTCGCGGCGGGCCGCCACGGTGTCGTACCCGGTGAGGTCGGGCCGCTGATAGCGCACGCCGGTGGCGTTGCGGGCATCGTCGAACAGGATTTCGGCGATCCGGCAGTCCGTGCGCACCTCCAGGTTGCGGCGTCGGCCGAGAACCGGGTGCAGGTAGGCGTGTGAACTCGAGTTTCGCAGCCCGTCCTCACCGGCGTTGATCTGGAACCAGCCCGCGCCGTTGCGCACCGTCTCGCCGCGGTTGAAGGCGACGGTCGGCATCCCGAGCGCCGCGGCCGCTTCGAGTACCGCTGCGCCGCAGGGGTCTTCGGGTGGAATGTCGCGCAGGCCGACCGTTCCGGTCAACCGGCGCATCAGCGGCAGCACCTCCTCGGCGCTCCAGCCGGTCGCCCCCATCGCGGCCCACTCGTCGAGCGCCTCGGCGGGCGGCCAGAACGCGATGCACGAGTTGTGCGACGAGCAGCCGCCGAGCACGCGGGCGCGGGCGTGCCGCATGAACGAGTTGCCCCGCTCCTGCGGCTCCACCGGATAGTCCCAGTCGTACCCCGAGTCCAGCAGGTGCATCCAGTCCGAGAGCACCAGGATGGCGTCGTCGCCGACGTCTGTGGGTCCGGCCTCGATCAGGCACACGGTGACGTCGGGATCCTCGGACAGCCGGGCCGCCAGCGCGCACCCGGCGGTACCGCCGCCGGCGACGATGTAATCGAATGTGCCTGTGGGAGAAGCGGTGTCAGTCATCCAGGACGGCCTCGGCCTTCGTGGTGGCGGCATGGCTCTCCAGGCAACCGATGTGGTTGCGTCCCTTGAGGAAGTACCACAGCAGCCCCGCGCCGAGGATCACGCCGATGTAGATGAACGCGCCCCACGTGTTGTACCAGGGCTCGCCGTAGACGGCCGCCCGCGGCCACGCCAGGTTGAGCGCCATCCCGGCGCCCCACACCACCGCGAAGATGTTGACCGGCAGGCCCCAGCGGCCCATGGTGAAGTAGCCGCCCTCCTTGAGATCCTTCGGCGGCCACTGCCCCTGCAGCCGCTTCTTGAGCAACGGCCCAGTGACCATCAGGTAGGCCAGGTAGATCATGATGATCGCGATCGAGGTCAGCACCGTGAAGATCTTCGGCTGGCCGATGTTGATGACCAGGATGATCACCGCGATGACGCCGATGGTCACGGCGGGGACGATCGGTGTCTGCGTCTTCGGGTTGACGGTGGCCAGCCGTTCACCGAACGGCAGTGCGTTGTCGCGGGCCATCGCGAAGGTAAGCCGGATCGCCGCGGTGTGCACGGCCAGCGTGCACACCGTGACCGCGATGACGATGCAGACCAGGAAGATCTTGCCCAGCGGCCCCCACATCACCTGCTCGACGATGTACTGCAGGCCACCCGAGCTCTCACCGAGCTTGGGGTCCGCCAGGTTCGGCGCCGCCAGCACCGCGAACACCAGGATGCCGCCGCCGATCACGAACGAGGCCAGGATCGCCCGGAAGATCGCCTTGGGGGCGGTGCGGCGGGGTTCGACCGTTTCCTCGCCCAGTGAGCTGGCGGTGTCGAAGCCGTACATCACGTATCCCGACGCCAGGGACGCCACCAGGAACGCGCCGAGGTATCCCATGCTCTCCCCCGCGCCATAACCGTTGGCGGAGAAGAAGACATCCGGACTGTTCTCCAGGTTCACCGCGAGCAGCACCACGATCAGCACCGCGGCGATGAGTTCGATGAACACCCCGGAGCTGTTGATCCTCGCCATCAGCTTCACCCCGAGCGCGTTGATCAGGGTGGTGAACGCGATCAGGATGGTGCCGAGCAGCACGGCGTTCGCGGCGTAGGAGGCGTTGTCGCTGCCGTCGCCGATGATCTGGAAGCCGCTCCACAGCCTCGGCAGGTTGAGCTGGTAGGCCAGCGCCACCGCGGAGATGGTGACGATGGAGGCGGTGAGCATCAGCCAACCCGACATCCACCCCACCAGCCTGCTGGCGAGTTTCTTGCTCCAGTTGTAGACCGACCCGGCTACCGGGTACTTCGCGGCGAGTTCCATGAAGCACAGCGCGACGGCCATCTGCCCGACGAACACGATCGGCCACGACCACAGGTACGCCGGACCCGCTGCGCCGAAACCGAAGTAGAACAGCTGGAACGTGCCGGTCAGGATGGAGATGTAGCTGACGCCCGCGGCGAAGCTGGCGAACTTGCCGATGCTGCGGTCCAGGGACTCCTTGTAGCCGAAGTCCTCCATCCCGCTGTCGGCCAGAACTCCTCCCGTCGCTCCGCTCGCCCTGTTCGGTTCCTTGATCACCATCGTGGTGTCCTCTCTGCGGCTAGCCCTTGAACCAGCCGGCCGGCTTCGGCGCGACGTTGTGCCAGATGTGTTTGATCTCCTGATACTCCGCGAGCCCGGTCGGTCCGAGTTCGCGGCCGTTGCCCGACTTCCCGTAACCGCCCCACTCCGCCGCGGCGGTGTAGTAGCCGAAGTCGTTGAGCCACACCGTGCCGTGCCGCAGTGCCCGCACCACACGATCGCCCCGCGCCGCGTCCGATGTCCGGACTCCGGCCGCGAGACCGTACTGCGTGTCGTTTCCGAGTGCGACCGCCTCGGACTCGTCGGTGAACCGCTCCACGGTCAGGATCGGCCCGAAGGTCTCCTCGGTGACGATCCGCATCGACCGGTCGCAGCGGTCGAAGATCGTCGGCAGGTAGAAGCTGCCCGCGGCCAGCGCCTGACCACTGGGCCGCGCGCCACCGGTGACCAGTACCGCGCCCTCCGAGATGCCGAGCGCGACGTACTCCTCCACCTTCGCGCGATGCTGTTCGGAGACCAGCGGACCGGTCTCACTGGTGGGGTCCATGCCGTCGCCGACGCGGATCTTCTCGGCACGGCGGGCGAGTTCGGCGACGAAGTCGTCGGCGATCGATTCCTCGACGATCAGCCGCGTTCCCGACGAGCAGACCTGGCCCGAATGCAGGAACACGCCGGTGAGCACCTGGTCGACCGACGACTCCCAGTCCGCGTCCGCGAACACGATGTGGGGGTTCTTGCCGCCGAGCTCCAGCGCCACCCTGGTGACGTGCTTGGCGGCGGTCTCGGCGATGACGCGCCCGGTGGCCGCACCCCCGGTGAAGGAGATGAGGTCGACGGCCGCGTTGTCGGTGAGCGCCTCGCCGAGGCGGGCGCCGCTGCCCTGCACCAGGTTGACGACCCCCGGGGGGACACCGGCCTCGACGAGCAGGTGGGTGAACGCGATGGTGGTCAGCGGGGTCACCTCGCTGGGCTTGGCGACCATCGTCGCGCCGGCGGCCAGCGCGGGCGCGATCTTCCACACCATCTGCAGCAGTGGGTAGTTCCACGGCGCGATCAGCACGCAGACGCCGACCGGTTCGCGCACCACCCTGCTGATCACCGTCGGGTCGCCTACGTCGACGAGGCGGTCTGACTGGGCCGCGATCAGCTGGGCGTAGTACCGGAACACCGACGTGACGTCGTCGATGTCGATCTCGCTCTCGGCCAGCGTCTTGCCGGTGTCGAGGGTCTCCAGCCGGGCCAGCCGGTCCTTGTCGCGCTGCAGCAGATCGGCGACCCGCAGCAGCAGGGCGGCACGGTCGCCGGCGGCGGTGGCCGGCCACTGCCCGTCGTCGAAGGCGGCCCGCGCGGCGGCCACCGCGGCCCGTGCGTCATCAGGGGTCGCCTCGTCGACGGTCGCGGCGACGGAGCCGTCGGCGGGGTTGATCACCTCCCGGGTGCCCCCGTCGGAGGCATGGCGCCATGACCCTCCGATGTAGAGGTCCGGTTCACCGTCCACGACACGTCCCGTCAGTCACAGTCGAGACGGGACACTACCCACTCCTGGAACTCCGCGATGTGATGTTCGGCGGGGACGAGGACACCGCCCTTCCGGTACGCCCGCGACGCCATCGCCGGCTGCGTTCGCTCGCAGGCCTCGAAGTCCTGTTCGTTGACCCGGTGGAACAGCTCGACCGACCGGGTGACGTCACGCCCGGAGGCGATCACGTCGGCGGTGTAGAGCCAGTCGCACTCCACGACGGTCCGCGTCGGTGACATCGGGATCATCCGGTGGAAGATGATGTGGTCGGGGACCAGGTTGATGAACACCGTCGGCTTGACCGTGATCGCGTAGTAGCGGCGGTCCTGGCCGTCGGTGATGCCCGGCAGCCGCTCGAACCCGGGGGCGCCGTCCACTGTGAATCCGTCCACGGCCGAGCCGAATTCGGCACCTCGGCCGATGTTCGCCTGGGCGGCCACACCGCGGGCGAACTCGGGCAGCACGCCGACGAGTTCGGGGTGGATCGAGCTGCAGTGGTAGCACTCCATGAAGTTCTCGACGATCAGCTTCCAGTTCGCGGCGACGTCGTAGACGATGCGCCTGCCGACGTCCAGCCCGCCGATGCCGTAGCGGTTGATCGCGTCGGCGTCGCCGAGGGTGCGGGTGGCCTCGGCGACCACGTCGTCGAAGGGTGGCGGCGTGTCGGACAGGCACACCCACGCATAGCCGAGCCATTCGGTGAGGGCGACGGGGACGAGCCCGAACCGGTAGCGGTCGATCGGCGCGCCGTCGCCGTCGGTCAGCGTCCCGATGTTCGGCGCCGCGACGAGCTTGCCGTCGAGTGCGTACGTCCAGGAGTGGTACGGGCAACGCAGGTTGCGCCGTAGCTCGCCCGCGTCGTCGGTGCACAGCTGCGCCCCGCGGTGGCGGCAGATGTTGAGGAACGCCCGCAGCAGCCCGTCCCGTCCCCGGACCAGCAGCACGCTCTCGCGGCCCACCTGCACCTTCCGGAACTGGCCGGGAGTCGCGAGTTCGGCGGACCGCACCGCGCAGAACCACATGTCCTCGAAGATGCGTTCCTGCTCGGCGGCGAACACCCGCTCGCTGGTGTAGTACTCGCCGCGCAGGGTGGCGCGCAGCCCCGGGGGCGGTTGCACGGTGGTCATGTGGTCACCAGCCGCCGGGGATCGAACAGCGTGATCGGGTGGCGGGTGGCGCCCTCGGTCGCCAGGTCGGCCAGGATCTCGCCCACCACCGGCACGAACTTGAAGCCGTGCCCCGAGAAGCCGCACGCCACGGTGACGTTCGCGCTGTCGGGGTGGCGGGCGATGACGAAGTGCTGGTCGGGGGTGTTGGAGTACATGCATGTCGCCGAGTGCACGAGCGGCCCGTCCAGGGCGGGCAGCAGTTCGGCGACCCTGCTGCGCATCTCGCCGACCTCGCGGTCGTGCACCTCGCGGTCGATGGTCTCGGGCGTGCAGACCACACCCCTGCGGAAGAACGCGATCTTCACTCCCCCGACCGGGCCGTCGATCGCGGGGAAGCCGTAGATCTGCTCGCCCCCGGCGTCCTCGGCGATGAAGATCGGCTGGTCGGCGAAGGCGCTTGCGCCGCCGACCGGATCGAACCAGTACAGCACCTGCCGTTCGACGGTGATCGGGATGCTGAACTCCGCCAACAGCTGTGGCGCCCAGGCGCCCGGGCAGACGACGAGCTGGCCCGCGGTGTAGGTGCCGCGCGCCGTCGTCACCGTGACGCCCCCGGCGGTCTCCGCCCAGTGCAGCACCTCCTCGCCGAAGGACAGGGTGGCGCCCGCCTGCCCGGCGAGGTCGATGTGGGCCTGCACGGTCATCTCGGGCCTGGCGAATCCGGCCTTGGCCTCGTAGAGCGCGATGTCCTCGTCGCGGGGGGTGAAATTCGGGTGCCTGCGCAGGATCTCGGTGGCGTCGAGCACCTCGTGCGGCAGGTCCCATTCCTGGCTGGCGCGCAGACTGCCCGCGACGGTGAGGCTGTCGGGCGGCCCGATGAACAGCCCTCCGGTCAGCCGGAACACCTCGCGCCCGGAGTCGGCGGCGAGCTTGTCCCACAGTTCGTAGGAGCGCAGCAGCAGGGGGACGTAGGCGGGGTCCTCGAAGTAGGACTGCCGGATGATCCGTGACCCGCCGTGGCTGGAGCCGCGGTCGTGGGCGGGGCTGAACTTCTCCAGCCCGAGCACACGCTGCCCGCGGGCGGCGAGGTGGTAGGCCGCCGCGCTGCCCATCCCGCCGAGACCGATCACGATGACGTCGTATGTCATGGCCTACCTTCTGATCCGGGCCATCTCGGGGTCGACCACCGGTTCGGGGTGGACGGCCGCGGTGTGCCGTGTTCCGCGATAGTCCACGGAAACGGTGTCGCCGTTCGCGACGGCGGTGGGCAGCCACGCGTAGGCGATGGTGCGGCCGACGGTCGGCGAATACCCCGCACTCGTCACGTAGCCCGCGCACTCCGCGCCGACGTACACCGGCTCCTTGCCGAGCACCACTGCCGCTGGGTCGTCGAAAACGATGCTGCGCAACGTGTTCGGAGGCGGTTCTGCGGCCTCCAATGCGGTTTTGCCGACGAAGTCGTCCTTGGCCATCCGGACGGCGAACGCCAGGCCGGCGGCCGCAGGCGAATGCTCGGCGGTGACGTCGGTGCCCCAGCTGCGGTAGCCCTTCTCGATGCGCAGGCTGTTGAACGCGATCCGGCCCGCGGCGATGACGCCGTGGTCACGGCCGGCCTCGAAGAGCAGGTCCCACAGCGCCGCACCGTATTGGGCCTCGGTGTAGATCTCCCAGCCCAGTTCGCCGACGTAGGAGACGCGCAACATGGTCACCGGAAGCGCGTCGAGGTGGGTGTGCAGTGCGCGGAAATACGGGAAGGCGTTGTGGGAGAGGTCGTCCGGGCACAGCGGCTGCACGAGGTCGCGGGCGAGTGGTCCCCACACGCCGACGCAACAGGTGCCACCGGTGATGTCGCGCAGTGTCACGTCCGGCGGCAGATGGCGGGTCAGCCAGTCGAAATCCAGCGGCGAGTTGGCACCGACCTGAAAGGTGGTGTCGGCGAGCCGGGTCACCGTGAGGTCGCTGCGGACGCCGCCGGTGTGGTCGAGCAGCAGGGTGTAGGTGACCGAGCCGACGCTCTTGTCGACGTTGTTCGTCGTCATCCGCTGCAGGAAAGCGGCGGCGCCCGGCCCGGCGATCTCGTAGCGGGTCAGCGGCGTCATGTCGTACATCGCCACGCGGTGCCGCGTCCAGTGCGCCTCGGCGACCGAGATCGGCGACCAGAACCGCGCCGACCATTCGTCGCGCCGCGGGAGGTCGAGGTCGTCGATGCGTTCGGCCAGTCCGGCGTTGGCCTCGAACCAGGCCGGCCGCTCCCAGCCGCCGCCCTCGTAGAAGAAGGCGCCGAGCTCGCGGTGCCGGGCGTGGAACGGGCTGGTGCGCAGCCCACGCAGGGCGGTGCGGTACTGGTGCGGGTGGATGACGTCGTACACCTCGACGAACGCCTGTGAGCTGGTCTGCGCGATGAACTTCGGGCTGCGCGCCACCTCCTCGAACCGGTACAGGTCGCATTCGTGGACGTCGATCGAGGGCGCGCCGTCGACGATCCACTCGGCGGTCGCCTTGGCCACCCCGGCCGAATGCGTCACCCAGACGGCCTCGGCCACCCAGAAGCCGCTGAGCTCGCGGTGCTCACCCATCAGCGACAGACCGTCGGGAGTGAACGAGAAGATGCCGTTGAAGGCCTCCTCGACCTTCGAATCGTCCAGTGCGGGCAGCAGTGCGGTCGCCTCGGCCCACGCGGGGGCGAAGTCCTCGTCGGTGAACGGAAGCATCGAGGGCATGGTCTCCCCCGCGGTGTCGGCCGACAGGGTGGCCGTCTCCACCGGCATCGGGCGGTGGGCGTAGGAGCCGATACCGATGCGGTCGACGTGTTCGCGGAAGTACAGGTCGGCGTCCTGGTGGCGCAGGATGGGCAGCCCGGCCTCGAGGGCTTCGGTGTTGCGGCCGACGAGCGGCGCCACCTGGCCTGTCTTCGCGTACTGGTGGGCCATCGGCACCAGGGGCAGCACCAGGCCGACCTGCCGGGCGAGTTGCGCGCCCCAGAAGCCCGCGGCGCAGACGACGATGTCGGCGGGCAGCACCCCGTCGGCGGTGTGTACGCCGGTCACCCGGCCGGCGTGGTCGGCGATGCCGAGCACCTCGGTGCCGGCCAAGAAGGTGGCGCCGCGTGCCATCGCGCGTCGCGCCTGCGCTTCGGCGGCGCGCACGGCCTTGGCCAATCCGTCGGTGGGCGTGTGGAATCCGCCGCGAACCCGGTCCTTGTCGAGCAGCGGGTGAAGCGCCAGGCATTCGTCGGCGGTGATCAGCTCACCCCGGATGCCCCATGCCTGCGCCCAGCCGGCCTTGCGGTGCAGGTCGGCCCACCGCTCTGGCGTCGTGGCGATCTCGAGTCCGCCGACCGGGTTGAACACCCAGCCGCCCGGGTGGTCGAGCGTGCGGAACTTCTCCACGGTGTAGCGGGCGAATGCCGTCATCGTCCTGGACGGGTTGGTCTGGAACACCAGGCCGGGAGCGTGCGATGTCGACCCGCCGGTGGCGAACAGCGGTCCGCGGTCGACCACCGTCACGTCGGCGCACCCGCGCGCGGTCAGTTCGTCGGCGAGCGAGGTGCCGACGATCCCGGCACCGATCACGACGATTTTCGGCATGGATTGACCACTTCCAGACGGATACTGCCTATTTTGTTGCGCTTGACGCAACGTGATGTTCTATACGCAACACATCCTCGTCTTCGCCGACGTCTGCGTCAACTCGGACACGCGCGCGAACGTTTCAGACTTCGCGCAACGGATATGCTGAACGCAACCGGATTAACGGCAGCGGCGACGACTTGGGTTTACGCCACGCGCTGCCACTCGATCATCAGTAGACCGGTCACACGCTCGCACCTCATCGGACCCGGTGCCCTACGGCAACGGATTCGAGATATGTCCGCGAACAGCAACAGCGCCACCGGCCTGCACTACGACACGCAAGACCTGGCCGACCTCTTCGAGCGCGCCGCCCGCACGATCGCCGAATCGGTGGAACTCCGCAACAGAGCCCAGGCGATACGGAGTACCAGGCGGGCCACCTGCCCCCCCGTGAGGTGAGCTAATCCGCGGGCTTGTCCCCGGACTCGGCGCCACCGGCGTCGGCCTGGCCGGCCTCGGGCAGCAGCGCCTCCAGTGCCGCACCGGTGATCCGCCGGAACGCACGACGGGGCCGGTTCGCATCCAGGATCGCGACCTCCAGCGTCGACACCCCGAGCGTGCGGGCCTCGCTGCCGTTGCCGCCCGCGCCCGCACTCAGCGCCGCCACCGCGATCTTCACGGCGTCGCCCAGCTCGGCGTTCTCCGTGTACGAATCGTTGAGCGCCGTCAGGATCGGCTCGGTGGTACCGCCCATCACGACGAAATGCGGTTCGTCGGCGATGGAGCCGTCATAGGTGATCCGGTAGAGCTCCGGCGCCTTGGTCTCGCCGTAGTGCGCCACCTCGGCGACGCACAGCTCCACCTCGTACGGCTTGGCCTGCTCGGTGAAGATGGTGCCCAGCGTCTGGGCGTACACGTTCGCCAGCTGGCGGCCGGTCACGTCGCGGCGCGAGTACGCGTAGCCCTGCGTGTCGGCGAACCGGATGCCGCCGCTGCGCATCGTGTTGAACTCGTTGAACCGGCCGACCGCCGCGAAGCCCACCCGGTCGTAGAGCTCGCTGACCTTCTGCAGTGACCGCGACGGGTTCTCGGCGACGAACAGCACACCGCCCGCGTAGGCCAGCGCGACCACGCTGCGGCCCCGGGAGATGCCTTTGCGCGCCAGCTCCGAACGTTCGCGCATCGCCTGTTCGGGCGAGATGAAATAGGGGAAGCTCACGAATCTGTACCTCGCGGCGCATGCGCATCGGGGCCGAAGGTATCGGCGCGGGAACGACTCTGGATGACTTCGCGAGCCAGTGTGGCGATGTGGTCCTGGCTCACTTCTTCGGCGCCGTCGGCGCTGAGGACCACCGCTGTCGGATAGATGCCGCGCACGAGATCCGGCCCGCCGGTGGCGGAGTCGTCGTCAGCCGCGTCGTACAGCGCCTCGATGGCCACGCGCAGCGCCGAATCGGCGTCCTGCACCTGCCCGTACAGCTTCTTGATCGCGGACTTGGCGAACAGCGAGCCGGAACCGACGGACTGGTAGCCCTCCTCCTCGATGTTCCAGCCACCCGCCGCGTCGAAGGACACGATCCGCCCGGCGCCCTGAGGGTCGGGATCGTCGAGATCGAATCCGGCGAGCAGCGGCAACGCGATGAAGCCCTGCAGTGCCGCGCCGAGATTGCCGCGCACCATGGTCGCCAGCCGGTTGACCTTGCCGGGGAACGTCAGCGGGACGCCCTCGATCTTCTCGTAGTGCTCGAGTTCGACGGCGTACAACCGGGCGAACTCCACCGCGATGGCCGCGGTGCCCGCGATCCCGGTGGCCGTGTAATCGTCGGTGATGTACACCTTCTGCACGTCACGACTGGCGATCATGTTGCCCTGCGTGGCACGCCGGTCGCCGGCCATCACCACGCCGCCGGGGAACTTCAGCGCGACGATCGTCGTGCCGTGCGGCACCGCGTCCGTGACCCGCCCGACGTGCTCCGCACCACCGCCGAACGGCAGCAGATGGGGCGCCTGCCTGCGCAGCATGTCAGAGAACGACGACAGGTCCACCGGTACGGCGGGTGCCCCAGGGGTCGGGAGTGCGAATCGGGCGAAGGCCTGGTGATCGTGCGGCCAGGTCACTGTCCGCCCTTCTGGACGTACGCACGCACGAAGTCTTCGGCGTTCTCCTCCAGGACGTCGTCGATCTCGTCCAGCAGGTCGTCGGTCTCCTCGGTCAGCTTCTCGCGACGCTCCTGGCCGGCGGCCGTGCTGCCGGTGACGTCATCGTCCTCACCGCCACCACCGCCGCGCTTGGTCTGCTCCTGAGCCATCGCTGCCTCCTGCACATGTCATCGGTGAACGAAGCCGCGCACCGGTTCTTTCACATTACCGGTCCGAATCCCGATTGCCCGGGATAGCCGGATCAGTTGGTGAGCTGCGCTACCAGTTCGGCGGCGCTGTCCACCGAGTCCAGCAACGCTCCGACATGGGCCTTGCTGCCCCGCAGCGGCTCCAGCGTCGGGATCCGGACCAGTGAATCGCCGCCCAGATCGAAGATCACCGAGTCCCAGCTGGCCGCGGCGATGTCGGCGCCGAACCGGCGCAGGCACTCTCCGCGGAAGTACGCCCGGGTGTCGGTCGGCGGGTTGTCCACGGCGTCGATCACCTGCTGCTCGGTGACCAGTCGCTTCATCGACCCGCGGGCCACCAGCCGGTTGTAAAGACCCTTGTCGAGTCGCACGTCGGAGTACTGCAGGTCGACCAGGTGCAGGCGCGGCGCCGACCAGCTGAGGTTCTCGCGGTTGCGGAAGCCCTCCAGCAGCCGGAGCTTGGCCGGCCAGTCCAGGATCTCGGCGCACTCCATCGGGTCGCGCTCGAGCAGGTCGAGCACCTCGGCCCAGGTCTCCACGACATGGGACGCCCGCGGATCGGGGTCGCGCGAGTCCACCATCTTGGCCACCCGGTCCAGGTAGATGCGTTGCATCGCAAGGGCGGTGAGTTCGCGGCCGTCGGCCAGTGCGACGGTGGCCCGCAGCGACGGGTCACGGCTGATCACGTGGACGGCGTGCACCGGCCTCGCCAGCGCGAGGTCGGTGAGGTCGACGCCCTCCTCGATCAGGTCGAGCACCAGGGACGCGGTGCCGACCTTGAGGTAGGTGGACGTCTCGGCCAGGTTCGCGTCGCCGATGATGACGTGCAGCCTGCGGTACTTGTCGGCGTCGGCGTGCGGCTCGTCGCGGGTGTTGATGATGCCGCGCTTGAGCGTGGTCTCCAGGCCGACCTCGACCTCGATGTAGTCGGCGCGCTGGGTGAGCTGGAAGCCCGGCTCGTCGCCCGCGGCGCCGATGCCGACCCGTCCGGACCCGGTGACCACCTGCCGCGACACCAGGAACGGCGTGAACCCGGCGATGACCGCCGAGAACGGCGTCTGACGGCTCATCAGGTAGTTCTCGTGCGACCCGTACGAGGCGCCCTTGCCGTCGACGTTGTTCTTGTACAGCTGCAGCTTGGCCGCACCCGGGACGCTCGCCACGTGCCGCGCGGCGGCCTCCATCACCCGCTCGCCGGCCTTGTCCCAGATCACCGCGTCCATCGGGTCGGTCACCTCGGGCGCCGAGTACTCCGGATGGGCGTGATCGACGTAGAGCCTGGCGCCGTTGGTGAGGATCATGTTGGCGGCGCCCACCTCGTCGGCGTCGACCACCGGCGGTGGCCCGGCCGAGCGGCTCAGGTCGAACCCGCGGGCGTCGCGCAGCGGGGACTCCACCTCGTAGTCCCACCGGGTGCGCTTGGCGCGCTGGATGCCTGCGGCGGCGGCGTAGGCCAGCACGGCCTGCGTGGACGTGAGGATCGGATTCGCGGTCGGATCAGACGGCGAGGAGATGCCGTACTCGACCTCCGTTCCGATGATCCGTTGCATGCCGTCAGCCTAGGCGACGGCCGCGAGGCGGCGGTGACCGACGGTGGCGGGGCCGGCTGCCGGGATACTGGGACGGTGCGGGTTCTGATCGTCGAAGACGAGCGCCGGCTGGCGGCGACGCTCGCCGCCGGCCTGGCCGCCGAGGGCTTCACGACCGTCGAGGCCTTCGACGGGGTGGACGGTCTGCGGCGGGCGTGCGAGGAGCAGTTCGACGTCGTGGTGCTCGACATCATGCTGCCCGGACTGTCGGGCTACGAGGTGCTGCGGCGGATGCGGCGCCACGGCGTGTGGACGCCGGTGATGATGCTGACCGCCAAGGACGGCGAGTACGACCAGACCGACGCGTTCGACCTCGGCGCCGACGACTACCTGACCAAGCCGTTCTCGTTCGCCGTGCTAGTGGCCCGGCTGCGGGCGCTCAACCGGCGCAGCGCGGTGCAACGACCGAAGGTGCTCACCGCGGGCACCCTGACGCTCGACCCGGTGCGCCGGGTGGTGATGCGCAACCGGACGCCGATCCCGCTGACCCCGCGCGAGTACGGCCTGCTCGAATTCCTGATGCGCCACCCCGACACCGCACTCGCCAAGACGACGATCCTGCACAGCGTGTGGGACGCGCAATACGACGGCCCCGACAACGTGGTGGAGGTCTACGTCGGCTACCTGCGCCGCAAGATCGACGTGCCGTTCGGCGCCAACAGCATCAAGACGATCCGCGGTGTCGGCTACCGGCTCGACTCCGGCGCCGTCGACAGCGCCAGCTGAACGGTCAGCACCGACCCGCCGCCGGGACGCTCGCCGAACGACACCGCGCCGGCGTGGGCGGTGACGATCTCCTTGACGATCGCCAGTCCCAGCCCGGCGCCGCCACCGGTGCGGGACCGGTCCGGGTCGAGCCGGACGAATCTGTCGAACACCCGGGCCCGCTCGTGGGGCGGCACTCCCGGCCCGTCGTCGGCCACCGTCAGCACGGCCGCGCCTGCGGCGGCGCGCACGGTGACGTCGACCCGGTTCGACGCATGCCGGGCCGCGTTGTCGAGCACGTTGCGCACCACGCGCGACAGCGCGGCGCGGTCGCCGAGCAAGCGGACCGGCGCCAGATCGCTGTGCACGACCGGACCGGAGCGCCCCGCCACGGCGTCGACCTCGGCAGCGACGAGGTCGTCGAGGTCGACGTCCTCCCGGCGCAGCACCAGCCCGCGCTCGTCGGCCCGGGCCAGCAGCAGCAGGTCCTCGATGAGCGCCTGCATCCGGTGCGCCTCGGGCAGCAGCGTCTTTGTGGCCAGGGGGCCCAGCAGGTCCGGGTGGGCGGCCGCCACCTCCAGCGCCGAGACGATGGTGGCCAGCGGGCTGCGCAACTCGTGGGAGGCGTCGCCGACGAACCGCTGCTGGGCGGCGTGACCGGCCTCAATCCGCGCCAGCATCTCATTCATCGTCACCGCGAGCGCGGCGATCTCGTCGCGGCTGTCCGGCACGGGCACCCGCTCGGTCAGGTCCGAGGTGGTGATGGCGTCGACCCGGCCGCGGATCGCCTCCACCGACCGCATCGACCGGCGCACCAGCAGGTACGTCGCCGCCGCGGACACCGCGATCACGATGGGCGCCGAGACCGCGAGCGCGATGATCACCGCCCGGACGGTCGACTCCACGACGTGGCTGCCCTCACCGACCAGCACGGTGTGGCTGCCGCCGGGCCCGTCGTAGGTGCCCGCGCTGAACCGGATCGGCCCGTACGGCGACGCGTGCTCGGGCATGCCGATCCGCACCACGTCACCGATCTCGCCGATCGGGATCAGCGGGGTGTCAGGCGCGGCCTGCGACCGCCGCACCACCACGCCGTCGGTGGTGAGGATCTGCACCGCGAGGATCCGTTCGTCGGTGTCGAGCAGCCCGGGATCGAGCCGGTCGACGCCGTCGGTGCGCAGGGCCGAGGCGATCTCGCCGAGCCGCTCGGCCGCGGCGCTGTCCACGTCGGCCAGCAGCGTCCGGTACAGCACCGCGGCCAGTCCGGCGCCCGACAACGTCAACGCCACGAACACCACCGCGGCGGCGACGAACGACGAGCGCGCCGAGATGCCCCACCGGGTCCGCGGCAGGACGCGGTCTGCGGGGGCCGGCGTATCCACCGGTCCATCATTACCGCTGCCGCGCGGGAAGGGATCGCGCACAATGGTGCGCTGTGTCCGACGAGCGGCAGGTCCACGAGTGGTTCCTGCAGCGAGGGCTGCCGCTGGTGCTCACCCGGCGGGTGCGTTCACGCCGGTTGATCGAGCGGTCCGCCCCCATGGTCTCCGGGCTCGGCGCCGTCACCGCCCTGATGCTTTCGGCGGCCGAACTCACCGACGGTGATCCCGATCTCGGCTACGTGCTGAGGCTCGGTCTGATCGCCGCGGCACTCGTCGTGGCGCCGTTCGTGATGAACATGCTGCGTCGCACCGTCACCCGCCTCGGCCTGGCGGGACGGCGTTCGGCGGCAGTGCTGGTGATGGCGATCTTCGTCGCCGTCATGCCGGTCGCCGTCAACGGCTGGTCGGCGGAGGCGCTGGCCGAGGCGCCGGTCTTCCTGCTGCTGTCCCTGCTCGCGATCTGGCTGACCTATGTCGGCTTCGGCTCGATCGCGCTGTGGGCGTTCCGCTTCGCGTTCCTGCAGCTGGGAGCGCTGGGCACCTTGATGAGCCGCGCCCTGCCGTTCCTGATGCTGACCGTGGTGGTGTACTTCACCGGCGAACTGTGGCAGCTGTCGGCACGGGTGACGCGGGAGCGGCTGTGGGAGACCATCGCGTTCCTCGCGCTGGTGGCGATCCTGTTCATGGTCACCACCATTCGCGACGAGGTGCGATCCCTGCGGGAGGAGCGCGCCGAGGAGCAGAATCCGAACGAACTGCTGGCGGGCACCCCACTGGCCGTCACGCCCGGGCACCAGCCGCCGCGCACCTCGCTGTCCCGCGGCGAGCGGGTCAACGTCGTCGCGATCATGCTGGTGGCTCAGGCGATCCAGGTGGTGTTCTTCACCGCGGGCCTGTTCGCGTTCTTCCTGGCCCTCGGAGTGATCGCCATCCCCGACGAGGTGACCGTGCTGTGGTCCGCCGAGGAGGTCTGCGCAGAAGGTCAACCACCCTGCGCCGGAACGTGGTTCGGCATCGCCCTGCCGGTGCCGCAGACGGTGGTGCACATGTCGCTGTTCGTGTCCGTGCTGTCCGGGCTGTACTTCACCGTCAGCACCAGTGTCGATCCGCTCTACCGGGAGCGGTTCTTCGATCCGCTGATCGCCGACGTCGCCGTCAGCCTCGCCGGTCGCGACGCCTACCTCGAGCGGGAGGCCGCGCAGGGCTGAGCAGGCGGGCGACGTGGCCTCGCACGATGCGCTCGGCCAGCTCGGCGCTGACGCGGCCCGGTTCCACGGCCACCGAACAGGCCAGACCGTCGAGCAGCGCGAGCAGTTCCACCGCCGCCGCCCGGTCGTCGACACCGGCGTCGGCGAGCACGCCGGCCAGGTGGTCCTCGAGCGCCCGCCACTCGCGGCGGTGGCGCGCCGCGGTGCCCTCGTCGACCGCGGCGCGGGCCAGGCGCAGCAACCAGATCACACTGACGTCGCGATCATCGGCGCTGACCAGCGCGACGGCCAGTTCGGCGCACAACTGTGCCGGGGAGAGCCCCGCCGGCAGCCGGTCGGCCAGCCGGTCGCGGAACCGCTGCGCGGCCCGGTCCATCGCCGCGTCGAGCATCGCGTCGCGGGTCGGGAAGTGATGCTGCACAGCACCGATCGACACCCCGGCGACCGCGGCGACCTTGCGCACGGAGACTCCCTCGAAGCCCTCGGCGAGCAGGGCGCGCAGCACCGCGTCGACCATGCGCTCGTAGGGTGCGCTCACGCGCCCATCATACCGGCGCCAATACGATCGTATGGTACGTTCGGCAGCCATGGCAGCAGTGCGCTACCCGGCCCTCGATGTGCTGCGCGGGATCGCGATCCTGGGCACGCTGGGCACCAACATCTGGATCTTCACCCATCCGCAGGGATTGATCGGCTATCTCAGCGGGACTCCCGACAGTGGTTGGCGGCCGGTGGAACTCGTCCTTCAGTGGCTCACCCAGGGGAAGTTCCTCGGTCTTCTCACGGTGATGTTCGGGATCGGACTGGCGCTGCAGCAGGCGTCGGCACGCCGATCCGGCCTGGCGTGGCCCGGCAGCTACCCGTGGCGGGCCGCGCTGCTGCTCATCGACGGCATCGCCCACTTCGTGCTGATGACCGAGTTCGACGTGCTGATGGGCTACGCCGTCACCGGGTGGATCGTCGCCTATCTGCTGGTGACCGCCCCGCGTGTGCAGTGGCGGGTGATCGCCAGCGCGACGGCGGTGCACATGACGATGCTCGCCGCGATCACCGCTGCTGTCGCCTTTGCTCCCCGCACCGACGGCGGGCCGTCAATGCTCGACCCCAACCCCTACGCCGACGGATCCTGGTGGGACCTGGTGATCTTCCGCCTCGACCACGCGTGGCTGTTCCGGCTCGAGACCGTGCTGATCTTCCCGCTGTCCATTGCGCTGTTCCTGCTCGGCGCACGATTGTTCGACGCGGGTGTGCTCGATGAGCGGGGCGCGAGGCTGCGCCGCCGCCTGATGATCGCCGGCTTCGGCGTCGCCCTTCCACTCGACTTCGCTCTTGAACTCGGCGTCCCCGGCGGCGCCGGACTGCTGGCCTCCCGCTACGGCACCGCACCCGTGGTCGCCCTCGGGGTCCTCGCCCTCGTCGCGGAGTACTACCACCGCAGGCCCGACCGTGCGCGCAGCATCGCCGGTCGCCGGCTCTCCGAGGTGGGCCGGATGGCATTGTCCAGCTACGTGCTGCAGAACCTCGTGGCCTCGGTGCTGTGCTACGGCTGGGGTCTCGGCCTGGCGGCGGCGACACCGGCTGAGCACCGCGTGCCGGTCACCATCGCGATCTACGTCGTGGTGACCGCCATCGTCATGACGTTCGCCCACCTGTGGTTGCGCCGGTACGACCGCGGCCCGGTGGAGTGGCTGTGGAACACCACCTACCGGGCCGTCACCGTGCGCAGCGGCACGGCGGCCGAGAGGAAGCCGCGGCCCGCCCACCGGTGACCGATCGTGACTTCAGTCCGCATGCCGGCGCGGGTCCGTGGAAGGTTGTCCCATGACGTCCGGTGAATCGAACGCGCCCACGACCGTCGACCGCGTCGCGGCCGAGAACTGGTTCCTCAGGAAGGGCGTGCCCTCGGTGCTGACCCGGCGGGAGCGGTGGCGCCGGGTGTGGTCGCGGTCGGCGCCCGCCCTCGCCGGCGTGGCGGCGTTGCAGATCGCCGTGCTCGCGCTCACCCTCGGCACGGGCTCGCCGGAGATCCACATCGACACCACCGCCTCGACGCGGAGCTGGGTCGGCATCGTCGTCCTGGTGGTCACGGTGCCGGCCATGGCGCTGACCGGATACGCCGTCTCCCGCCTGGCCTCCGACCGGACCCGTCGCCATGCGGCCGGCGCGTCGGTTCTCGTCGTGCTGGCCGCCGGGCTCTTCGACGGCAACACGAACATGGTCGACGATGTGGTGTCGACGGCGCTGCTCGTCGGCTTCGTGATCCTCCTCACCGGGCTCGGAGTGGGATCGGTGCTGGCGTGGGCGCTCCGGCTGACCGCCTCGCACCTGGCGTCCATCGCGACGCTCGCCGCACGTGCCCTGCCGGTGGTGCTGCTGACGGTCCTGGTGTTCTTCAACGGCGCGATCTGGGGCATGGCCTCCACCATCGGTCGCGACCGGATGTGGCTGATCGTGGGGTTCATGTCGCTGATCGCCGTCGCCTTCCTGCTGACCGGGCTGTGGGAGCGGGTCAAACCGATGCTGGCGCAGTCAGGGACGACCGAGGCGGCCGCCGCGGGCCTGGCGGGGACCCCGTTCGAGTCGATGCCCGATCCGCCGGATCCGCCGCCGCTGCGGCGGGGTGAGCGGATCAACGTCCTGTTCGTCGTCGCGGCATCCCAGGTCACCCAGGTGCTGGCGGTGGCCGTCGCCACGACCCTGATCTTCCTCGGGCTGGCGCTGCTGGTGCTGAGCCCGCCGCTGCTCGACGAATGGACCCGGCACAACACCGGGAACGCCGTCATCCTCGACGCGACCATCCCGCTGCCTCAGGCGCTGGTTCACGTGCTGATGTTCCTGGGCGCGTTGACCTTCATGTACGTCAGTGCCCGGGCCGTCGGCGACGGCGAATACCGCACGGAGTTCCTCGACCCACTGGTCGAGGACCTGCGGACCACCGTCACCGCCCGCAACCGCTACCGCAGCCACGGGGACTGACGCGATGCGAGAGGCCTCCGCAGCGCACTGCGGAGGCCCCTCGTCGGTGTTCGGCGGCTACAGGTACTGGCCGAGATTCGACTCCGTGTCGATGGCCCTGCTTGCGCTCGACGACTTGCCGGTGACCAGCGTGCGGATGTAGACGATCCGCTCGCCCTTCTTGCCCGAGATACGGGCCCAGTCATCGGGATTCGTCGTGTTCGGCAGATCCTCGTTCTCGGCGAACTCGTCGACGATCGAGTCGAGCAGGTGCTGGATGCGCAGGCCCTTCTGGCCCGTCTCCAGCACCGACTTGATCGCGTTCTTCTTCGCCCGGTCGACGACGTTCTGGATCATGGCGCCGGAGTTGAAGTCCTTGAAGTACATGACTTCCTTGTCACCGTTGGCGTAGGTGACCTCCAGGAACCGGTTGTCGTCGATCTCGGCGTACATCCGGTCGACGACCTTCTCGATCATCGCCTTGATGGTCAGCGAACGGTCGCCGCTGAACTCGGCGAGATCGTCGTCGTTGATCGGCAGTTCCTCGGTCAGGTACTTGCTGAAGATGTCCTGAGCCGACTCGGCGTCCGGCCGCTCGATCTTGATCTTGACGTCCAGGCGGCCGGGCCGCAGGATCGCCGGGTCGATCATGTCCTCGCGGTTGGAGGCGCCGATCACGATGACGTTCTCCAGGCCCTCGACGCCGTCGATCTCCGAGAGCAGCTGTGGCACCACGGTGGTCTCCACGTCGGAGCTCACGCCGGTGCCGCGGGTGCGGAAGATGGAGTCCATCTCGTCGAAGAACACGATCACCGGTGTGCCCTCGGACGCCTTCTCGCGCGCCCGCTGGAAGATCAGCCGGATGTGGCGTTCGGTCTCGCCGACGAACTTGTTGAGCAGCTCGGGGCCCTTGATGTTGAGGAAGTAGGACTTCGCCTCGCGCGCGTCGTCGCCACGCACCTCGGCCATCTTCTTGGCCAGCGAGTTGGCCACCGCCTTGGCGATCAGCGTCTTGCCGCAACCGGGCGGACCGTAGAGCAGCACACCCTTGGGCGGTCGCAGCGAGTACTCCCGGTAGAGCTCCTTGTGCAGGAACGGCAGCTCCACCGCGTCGCGGATCTGCTCGATCTGACGGCCGAGGCCACCAATGTCGTTGTAGCTGACGTCGGGCACCTCCTCGAGCACCAGGTCCTCGACCTCGGCCTTGGGGATGCGCTCGAAGGCGTAGCCGGCCTTGGTGTCGACCAGCAGCGAGTCACCGGGCCGCAGCCTGCGCGGCCGGTTGTCGTTGTCGTTGTCGATGTCGGCGTCGGGATCATCCGGCAGGTGCTCGGCGGCCACCAGCGGTTCGGCCAGCCACACGATGCGCTCCTCGTCGGCATGACCGACGACCAGCGCCCGGTGTCCGTCGGAGAGGATCTCGCGCAGCGTGCTGATCTCGCCGACCGACTCGAACGTGCCCGCCTCGACGACGGTCAGCGCCTCGTTCAGGCGGACCGTCTGGCCCTGCTTGAGTCCCTCGGTCTCGATGTTCGGCGAGCAGGTCAGGCGCATCTTGCGGCCGGAGGTGAACACGTCGACCGTGTCGTCGTCGTGTGTCCCCAGCAGCACGCCGTAACCGCTCGGCGGCTGCCCCAGCCGGTCGACCTCCTCGCGCAGCGCCAGCAACTGCTGACGGGCCTCCTTGAGGGTCTCCATCAGCTTGGCGTTGCGTGCGGCGAGCGAGTCGATCCGGGCTTCGAGCTGATGGACGTCACGCGCGGTGCGCAGCCCGCTCTGCGGGCCCACAGCGTTCTCCAGCTGCTCGCGCAGCAGCGCGGCCTCTCGGCGCAGCTGTTCCAATTCGGCAGCATCATCGCTGGACATCGGGGTCCCGAAACCGTCCGAGAAGGCTTCCGAACGATCTGACTCACTCATACCGAACTCCCTCCCGCACCGAATATTGGTGCAGTAACAACTTCAACGCTACCGGCGATTCAGCCTTTGTGTGCGGTGTAGCAATGGGACACACCAGCATCACTGTTAACGTAAGAAAGCGTTGGACCCTTCGAAAGGACAGTTGTGATCCTGAAAACCCTCGTAACCGGCATGGCAGCGGCCGCCGTTGTCGGAGCCGCCGCGGTGGGTGTGACCTCGATTGCATCCCCTGCGATCTCGTCCGCTTCCCCCGTCGCGTTCGGCGCGCCGGTGCCCACCGCACCCGCGCCGGAGATCACCGGTGAGATCACCCAGACGGTCAACGCCCTCGGCTCCGGCGGTTCCTTCCGCGGCAAGTCGCCCTACATCCAGGGCCTGGGCCGGTTCACCGGCAAGGGCGCCGAGATCAAGTACAACGACGCGGTGGCGAAGGGCTACCTGCCGCTGAGCGCCACCGTCGCCACCCCCGATCTCAACGGAAACCTGGCGACGGCGAACGTCACCGCGACGCTGGCCAACGGTCAGGTCCGCTCGATGCCGCTCTCGTTCGTGCGCGGCCCGAGCCCCACCGGCTGGCAGCTGTCGAGCCAGTCGCTGTTCGCCCTCGGCGACCTGGTGGGCTGACGATCCGCCGTACAAGCACCGTCATCTCGAGCGCCGTCACCATCCTGGTGGCGGCGTTCGGGCTTGTCGGGTGCAGTGCCGACGCCCCACAGCCTGCGCCGGCCCCACCGGCGCGCAGCACACCCGCAGGCCCGCCGCCGGCCCCGGTGGCCGCGCCGCTGCCGCCCCCCAGCGCTCTGACCGATGTGCTCTACCGCCTGGCCGACGTGAACGTGCCCGGCGCCGAGAAGACCACATTCGTCGAAGAGGCCACCAACGCCGACACCGAGGCCCTCGACCGCTTCGGCCGGGCGCTGACCGACAACGGCTACCACCCGATGACCTTCGACGCCGCCGACCTGGCCTGGTCGGAGTCCGACCCCGGCAACGTCACCGCGACGGTGATCGCCAGGACCCCCGCGGGACGGGAGGGCGGCGACTTCACCTTCCCGATGGAGTTCGCGCGCACGCCCGACGGCGGCTGGCAGCTCACCCACGAGACCGCCGAACTGCTCTTCGCACTGAACGCGCCCGCCGCGCCTGCGCCGCCGCGCTGAGGCCGCTCATGTGGATCGGCTGGCTCGAATTCGACCTGCTCCTCGGCGACGTCCGTTCGCTCAAGCAGAAGCGGTCCGCGGTGCGGCCGGTGATCGCAGAATTGGCCCGCAGGTTCGGCGTGTCGGCCGCCGAGGTCGGCTCCCAGGAACTGCACCGGCGGGCCGCCGTGGGCGTGGCGATGGTCGCGGCGGACCGGGCGCACGTGGTCGAGGTGCTCGACGCCGCCGAGCGGCTGGTGGCGGCACGGCCCGAACTGGAACTGCTGTCGGTCCGGCGCGGCCTGCGCCGCAGCACCGACGAGTGATCAGGTCCCGAGCTGCCGCTTGCGGCGCAGCGGCATCGGCGCCACGGCGCCCGGCGCGAGCCGGCGCGCGCTGATCAGGAACGCGGTGTGGCCGCGCATGGTGTGCTGCGGGCGGACCGCCAGACCCACCACGTACCAGCCGCGCTGCATGCTCTCCCACGCCCGCGGCTCGGTCCAGCACTGCTGCTCGCGCAGCGCCTCCACCGCCCGCGAGAGCTGCGTGACGGTCGCGACGTAGATCATCAGCACCCCGCCGGGCACCAGATTGCGCGACACCGTGTCGAGCACCTCCCACGGCGAGAGCATGTCCAGCACCACCCGGTCGACCTCCGGACCGGAGTAGTCGTTCACGTCGGCGATCACCAGGTCCCAGTTGGGCGGGCGCTCACCGAAGAAGGTGACGACGTTGCGCTCGGCGTGCACGGCATGGTCGTCGCGGACGTCGTAGGACGACACGTGACCGCCGGGGCCGACGGCCCGCAACAGCGAGCAGGTCAGCGCGCCCGAACCCGCGCCCGCTTCGAGCACCCGTGCGCCGGGGAAGATGTCCCCCTCGTGCACGATCTGGGCGGCGTCCTTCGGGTAGATCACCTGCGCCCCGCGCGGCATGGACATCACGTAGTCGACCAGGAGGGGGCGCAGCACCAGGAACTGGTCACCGCTCGTCGACTTCACCACGCTGCCCTCGGGCAGCCCGACCACGGAGTCGAGCGCGATGATCCCGCGGTGGGTGTGGAACTCGCGGCCGGGCTCGAGCAGCATCGTGTAGTGCCTGCCCTTGGCGTCGGTGAGCTGCACGCGGTCGCCGACAGCGAAGGGACCGGTGCGGCGCATAGCCGTCAAGCCTGCCAGGGGACGCGCCGCCGCGGGTGCGCGGGGTTGTCGGGGGGCCGTCCTAGGCTGCTGTGCGTGAGCAGCGAACGGGGTGGTGTGCGGCGGCCCGCGCTGTCCCCCTCGCGGGCCAGCGATTTCAAGCAGTGCCCGCTGCTGTACCGGTTCCGGGCCATCGACCGCCTCCCGGAGCCCACCTCTCCCGCGCAGCTGCGGGGTTCGGTCGCCCACGCCGCGCTCGAACAGCTGTACTCCCTGCCCGCCGAGCAGCGGGGCCACGACACCGCGCTGGCACTCGTCGGTCCCGCATGGGACCGCGTGGTGGCCGAACACCCCGACCTCGTCGCCGACGTCGACCCCGCGGTGCGCACGGCGCTGATCGACGAGGTGCGCAAGCTGCTGTCGGGCTACTACCGCCTCGAGGACCCGACCCGGTTCGACCCGCAGTCCTGCGAGCAGCGCGTCGAGGTGGAACTCGCCGACGGCACCCTGCTGCGGGGATTCGTCGACCGCATCGACGTCGCCGCCACCGGCGAGCTGCGGGTGGTCGACTACAAGACCGGCAAGGCGCCGCCGGAGGCCCGCACGCTGGCCGAGGCGAAGGCGCTGTTCCAGATGAAGTTCTACGCCGTCGCACTGCTGCGGTCCCGCGGCGTGCTCCCGGCCCGGCTGCGGCTGCTCTACCTGGCCGACGGACAGGTGCTCGACTACTCCCCCGACGCCGACGAGCTGCTGCGTTTCGAGCGCACGCTGTCGGCGATGTGGCGGGCGATCCAGGCGGCGGGCGCCTCGGGCGATTTCCGGCCCAAGCCGTCGCGGCTGTGCGACTGGTGCGCCCATCACGCGCACTGCCCGGCGTTCGGCGGCACGCCACCGCCCTACCCCGGCTGGCCCACCGTGATCGACGACGGCGACCCCGACGCGGTGCTGCAGACGGCGGCGGAGCCCGCTGCGTGATCGACTGCCTCTACCGCCGCCTGCCCGGCGGCGGGCCCGCCGGTGAGCGCTTCGAATCCACCGACGGCACCCGCAGCAACTGGGCCGCCGACATCCAGCACGGCTCGCCGCCGCTGGCGCTGATGACCCGCGCCATCGAGGACCTGGCGGCAGGCACGCCGCTGCGGATCGGCCGGCTCAGCCTCGACATCCTCGGCGCCATCCCGGTCGCGCCGGTGACGGTGCGCAGCAGGGTGTCCCGGCCGGGCACCCGGATCTCGATGATGGTGGCCGAGATGACCGCCGCCGCACCCGACGGCTCCGAACGTGCGGTGGCCCGCGTGACCGCCTGGCTGCTGGCCACCAGCGACACCCGCGAGGTGGCAACCGACCGGTATCCACCGCTCGTCGAGGGCGCGGCGATACCGGTGCCGCACAGCTGGGAGGGCGCACAGGGCTACCTCGAGACGGTCAGGTGGCGCAGGCAGCCCAGCGCCGGCGGCGATGCCGCGGTGGCCTGGCTCAGCCCGCTGGTGCCGCTGATCGACGACGAGGAGACGACGGCGGTGCAGCGGCTGGCGATGGTCGTCGACTCCGCCAACGGGGCGGGCGCCGCGCTGGACCCCGAACGGTTCATGTTCATGAACACCGACACCACCGTCCACCTGCACCGCCTGCCGAGCGGGTCGAACTTCGCGCTACGGGCGCGCGGTTCGATCGGTCCGGACGGTGTCGGCGTCACCACGGCGGAGATCTTCGACCGGCAGGGGTTCGTCGGCACCAGCGCGCAGACACTGTTGGTGCAGCGCCGGTGAGCGCGGATCTGCGGTGGCAGTTCGACCTGGTGTGGGCGCTGGCCGAGGTGCACCTCGACGCCTTGGTCGATGCCGATTTCCTGTGGCAGCCGAGCGAACTGGTGTGGACCGTGCGACCGGAAGACGATGGCCGCTGGCGCCCCGACTGGGCGGACACCGAGCCCGACCCGATCCCGGTTCCCACGATCGCGTGGCTCACCTGGCACATCGACTGGTGGTGGTCGGTGACGCTGGCACACGCGCGCGGCGAGACCGCGCCGGAGCGCACCGACGTGACGTGGCCCGGTTCCGGGTCGGCGGCGGTGACGCGGTTACGCGAGCTGGCAGGGCAGTGGCGGGCACTGCTGGAGGAGCTGAGCACGCAGGACCTGCACCGGCCGTCCACCTTCCCCTGGGGCGCCGACGCCGGCCGCACCATGGCCCACACCGTGCTGTGGGTGAATGTCGAACTGACCAAGAACATCTCGGAGATCGGTCAGTTGCGGCTGCTGCGCGCCGCAACCAGCTGACGGCGGCCCGCCGCCGATCCGCCGAACGTGAGCTTGTTTCTCAAAAGTCGCCCGATCATCGCCATCTTGCTCACGTTCGGCGTACGTATATGCCCTTGCATCTATATAGATGACGTGCAATATTAGGGGCATGGACGTATTCGAGGCGGTGGCAGAGCCCAGCCGGCGGGCACTGCTCGACGCACTGACCGAAGGTGAACGCACGGCCGGCGACCTGGTCGCCACACTGCCGGGCCTGACACAGCCGACGGTGTCGCGACACCTGCGGGTGCTGCGCGAGGTCGGCCTCGTCGAGGTGCGACCCGACGCCCAACGCCGCATCTACGCGTTGCGCGCCGACGGCCTGGTGGCGATCGACCAGTGGATCGACCGCTACCGCCAGTTCTGGACCGGTCACCTCGATGCGTTGGAGCGTCATCTGCGGACCACCCGGGGGCCGGCCGAATGACCGGGCGCGACGGCACACTCACGATCGACGGTGACCGCGCGGTGCTGCACTTCGAGCGCCGACTGCCCTACCCCGTCGAGGCCGTGTGGTCGGCCATCACCGACCCCGGCGAACGGCAGCAGTGGTTCGGGCCGACCACCATCGATCCCCGCGAAGGCGGCACCATCGAGATGGTCGCGACCGGCCCGCCGGTGCCCGACGACCTCAAACGGATGACCGGCCGGATCCTGGTGTGGGATCCACCGCACGTGCTCGAACACGAGTGGAGGCAGCAGATCGTCGAGGACGGTGTGGTGCGTTACGAACTGACCCCCGACGGCGCCGGCGCCACCGTGCTGCGCTTCACCCATCGCGGCCTCGGGGTGCGCAACGCCACGGGCTTCCGCGGCGGCACCGAGGCCTTCCTCGATCGGCTGGAGGCCCACCTCGGCGGCACCGAACTACCAGAATGGACCAACCGGATACGGAGAAATCATGCCTGACAACCACTTCGACGACGGTGCGCCGCGGGTGGCGGTGGCCTACCACTCCGGCTTCGGGCACACCGAGACGCTGGCACACGCCGTCACCGCGGGTGCCCGCGACGCCGGCGCCGACGTGACCCTGATCGCCGTCGACGCGATGTCCGGCGCGGACTGGGACATCCTGGACACCGCCGACGCGATCGTGTTCGGCACGCCGACCTACATGGGCAACGTGTCCGCGGCGTTCCAGGCGTTCGCGGAGAAGACCGGCAGGCGCTGCCAGGAAGGCACCTGGAGCGACAAGATCGCGGCGGGATTCACCAATTCGGGCGGCAAGAGCGGTGACAAGCTGCAGACGCTGACGTCGCTCGCCGTGTTCGCCGCCCAGCACCACATGCACTGGGTCAACCTCGGTCTGGTGGCAGGCTGGAACAGCTCCGCCTCCGGTCCCGACGACCTCAACCGGCTGGCGTTCTTCCTCGGGGCGGGCGCACAGACCGACGTCGACGCCGGACCGGACCGGGTGCACGGTTCCGACGCCCGGACCTGTGCCCATCTCGGGACCCGGGTGGCCGTGGTGACGCGCCAGCTCAAGGCCGGCAGGCACGCTATGTCAGCGGCTTCAGATCCTGCAGCAGCGTCGGCACCAGCTCACTGACGGTCGGGTGGATGTGCATGGTGCGGGATATCGCCGTGTAGGGCAGCTTGGCGGTCATCACGTCGAGAATCGAGTGGATCACCTCGTCGCCGCCGACGCCGAAGATCGCGGCGCCCAGGATCTCCTCGGTCTCCGCGTCGACCACCACCTTCATGAAGCCCTGGGTCTCGCCCTTCTCGACGGCGCGGCCGACGCGCGTCATCGGGCGCTTGCCCACCAACGCTTTCCTGCCCGACGCCCGCACCTGGTCGACCGACATCCCGGCCCGGCCCAGCGGCGGATCGATGTACAGCGCGTAGGTGGTGATGCGGTCGCTGACCCGCCGGGGGTCGTCGTCGAGCAGGTTGGCCGCGACGATCTCGAAGTCGTTGTACGACGTGTGGGTGAAGGCGCCCTTGCCGTTGCAGTCCCCCATCGCCCAGATGTGCTCGGCGGTGGTGCGCAGCTGGTCGTCGACGACGATGAAGCCCCGTTCGTCGGTCTGCACACCGGCGGCGTCGAGACCCAGGTCGTCGGTGTTCGGCAGGCGCCCGACCGCGACGAGGAGGTGGGTGCCGGACACGGCGTCGGCGCCGGCGCGGGGTATCACGTCGAAGCCGTTGTCGCGCTTGGTGAACCGCATGTCATTGGCGCCGACGATGATGGTGATGCCCTCGGCCTCGAGGATCTCGCAGACGGTGGCCGAGACGTCCTCGTCCTCCCGGGACGTCAGCCGGGGGCCCTTCTCGATGACGGTGACCTCGGCGCCGAACCTGCGGTACATCTGCGCGAATTCGAGCGCGATGTAGCTGCCGCCGATGATCACCAGATGCTCGGGCACGGTGTCGAGTTCGAGGATGCCGACGTTGGTGAGGTAGTCGATGTCCGAGAGGCCCGGCAGGTCGGGTGCCACGGCGCGGCCGCCCACGTTGAGGAAGATGCGGTCGGCGGTCAGGATTCGGCCGTCGACGTCCACGGTGTGCGGATCGGTGAAGCGGGCGTGGCCGCGGATGAAGGTGCAGCCCTTCATGCCCTGCAGCCATGACTCGAGGCCACGGCGATCGTCGAGCATGATCCTGTCCTTGCGGGCCTTCACCTTGGCCATGTCGACGGCGACGTCGCCGGTGCCGATGCCGTAGTCGGCGCCGCGCCGGGCCAGGTGGGCCGCGTGCGCGCTCGCCACCAGCGTCTTGGTGGGGATGCAGCCGTAGTTGACGCAGGTGCCGCCGACCAGTTTGCGCTCGATCACCGCGACGGTCTGGCCTGCCTCGGTCAACCGGCCGGCCAGCGGCGGTCCGGCCTGCCCCGCGCCGATGACGATCGCGTCGAAATGCTCTGTCGCCTCGCTCATCTCCGGCGTCCGCTCAGATCAGGCTGACGAGGAACACGACCAGGAAACCGCCGCCGACGGCGACAGCGTCCTCGATGATCGCACCGGGCCGGTCCTTACCACCGTTCGCCGCCCCCAGCCGGGACCGCAGCTCCGCGCCGCCCAGTGTGCCGAGCACCGCGCCGATCATCCCGGCGCCGATGGAGCTGAAGGTGTGGTAGAACGCGCTGCCGATCACCGCACCGGCGAATGCGCCCATCAGGAGGCGGGTGACGAACTGCGGCGGCGTCTTGCGGCTCGGCGTCTTCGGCAGCTGGTCGGTGACGAGCTCGACCACCAGGAGGACGGAGAGCACCGCCACGGTGATCGGATGTGCCACCCATTCCGACCATTTGCCCTCGACGTCGATCCAGCCCAGGAACGCGCCCCAGGCCACCACCGCCGGGGCGGTCAGCGCCCGCAGCCCGGCGATCACCCCGATCAGCAGCGCGAGCACCAACACCAGGACATGCGTCATGCGTACCTCCGAGGGCGGGCGAAACGTCCTCCGGACGCTAACACGCAGACCGTGACGGGGCCCGGCGATCTAGAAGCGGCAGAACCTGATGTCGGAGGCCAGGATCGCCTTGGCGCCGATGGCGGCGATCTCGTCCATGATGGCGTTGACGTCGCGGCGCGGCACCAGTGCCCGCACCGCCACCCAGTCGGGGTCGGCCAGCGGTGCGATGGTGGGTGATTCGAGTCCCGGGGTGACGGCGGTGGCGCGGTCGAGCACCGTGCGCGGGCAGTCGTAGTCCAGCATCAGGTACTGCTGGCCGAACACCACGCCCTGCACCCGGGCGGCCAGCTGGTCGCAGGCGGCCGACCTGTCGTCGGACGGGCCGTCCTGCTCGATCAGCACCGCCTCCGAATCACACAGCGACTCACCGAAAGCCGTCAGATTGTGCTGTCGCAACGTGCGGCCGGAGCCGACCACGTCGGCGATCGCGTCGGCCACCCCGAGCTGGACCGAGATCTCCACGGCACCGTCCAGCCGGATCACCGCGGCGTCGATCCCCCGCGCCGCCAGGTCTTTCCGCACGAGATTCGGGTAGGCCGTGGCGATCCGCTTACCGGCCAGGTCGGCCGCGGTCCAGTCCCGGCCCGCCGGTGCGGCGTAGCGGAACGTCGACGAACCGAAGCCGAGCGCAAGCCGCTCGCGTACCGGCGCATCCGACTCGGCGGCCAGATCCCGCCCGGTGATGCCGAGGTCCAGCTGGCCCGAGCCGACGTAGATCGCGATGTCCTTGGGCCGCAGGAAGAAGAACTCCACGTTGTTGGCCGGGTCGATGACCGTGAGGTCCTTGGGGTCTGTGCGCTTCCGGTATCCCGCCTCGGCGAGGATCTCCGCGGCGGATTCGCTCAGCGCGCCCTTGTTGGGAACCGCTACCCGCAACATGCCGCTCACAGCTTCCGGTAGACGTCGTCGAGGGACAGCCCGCGGGCCAGCATCAGCACCTGGGTCCAGTACAGGAGCTGGCTGACTTCGTCGGCGAGCGCGTCGTCACTCTCGTGCTCGGCCGCCAGCCACACCTCGCCAGCCTCCTCGAGGATCTTCTTGCCGAGGCCGTGCACGCCGCCGTCCAGCGCGGCGACGGTGCCGCTGCCGGCGGGCCGGCTGCGCGCTTTCTCGCTGAGCTCGGCGAACAGGGCGTCGAAGGTCTTCACGGGCAGTTATTGTCCCATGCCAGGTCGACCGGGCGACGCCCGACCGCTGCTCAGGTGGCGGCTCTGGGCAACTCCTCGCCCTTGAGGATCGAGCCGTGCATGTCCTCCAACGACACGCCCTTGGTCTCCATCACCCAGCGCCACACGAAGAGCCCGGACAGGATCGCGCACAACCCGTAGAAGCCGTAGGCCAGCCCGAGGTGTTCGCGCAGGCCGGGGAAGGTGACGGTGATCAGCCAGTTCGCCGCCCACTGGCCGGCGGCGGCGATCCCGAGAGCCGCGGCGCGGATGCGGTTGGGGAACATCTCGCCCAGCAGCACCCAGACCACCGGACCCCACGACATGCCGAAGGCGACGACGAACAGGTTGGCCGCCACCAGCGCGACCACGCCCGACGCGCCGGGCAGGCTCGGGTTGCCGTCGGGCCCCACGGCCGCGTTGGCGAAGATGACCGCCATCGTGATGAGTGTGACGGCCATGCCGGAGGAACCGATGAGGAGCAACGGTTTCCGGCCTATCTTGTCGATGAGCGCGATGGCGATCAGGGTGGTGAGCACGTTGATCACCGACGTGATCACGGTGTAGATCGCCGATTCGTCGGCGCTGAATCCGACGGCCTGCCAGAGCACGTTCGAGTAGTAGAAGATCACGTTGATGCCGACGAACTGCTGGAAGATCGACAGGCCCAGGCCCACCCAGACGATGCCGTAAATGCCGCCGGTCGGCTTGCGCAGGTCACGCCACGACGGCTTGTCCTCGCGCTCCAGAGTCTCCCGGATGCGGGTGATGGTGATCTCCAGGTTCTTCTGCCCGAGCAGCATGTTGAGCACCCGGCGGGCTTCCGGGATCTTGTGGCTGGCAACGAGATAGCGCGGCGACTCCGGGATGGTGAAGGCCAGTGCGCCGTACAGCACGGCGGGCAGCGCCATGGCCAGAAACATCCAGCGCCAGGCGTCGAGGCCCAGCCACAGCGGCTCGTTGGGCCCGCCCGCGGTCCACTGCAGGAGCCAGTTGACGACGAAGGACAGGAAGATGCCGGAGACGATCGCCAGCTGTTGCAGCGAACCCAGCCGGCCACGGATGCCCGGTGGCGAGGTCTCGGCGATGTAGGCGGGCGCGATGACCGACGCGACGCCGACGCCGATGCCGCCGACCACCCGGAAGATGACCACCCACAGCACATCGGGCGCGAGGCCGGTGCCGAAGGCACTGATCAGGAAGAGCACCGCGGCGATCTTCATCACCGCGATGCGGCCGATCTTGTCGGCGATGCGGCCCGCGGTCATGGCGCCCGCCGCGGCGCCCAGCAGCGCCGAGGCGACGGCGAAGCCGAGTTCGGCGTTGCCGATCCCGAAGTCCTCCTGGATCGAGTCGACCGCACCGTTGATCACCGCACTGTCGTACCCGAACAGCAGGCCGCCGAGCGCGGCCACCGATGCGATCCGCAACGCGGTCTTGCCCGAGGAGAAGTCCTCGTCCGAGACCGGTAGGTCATCGCCTACCGGGGCTCCACCGTGTCCTGCCATGGGATTTCCTTTCCGCAGCGCTGCGTGGAATCACTCGTTCCCCACGATTGCACAATTCACACCTGCGCAAGGGCGTATCGAGACCGGGAAGTGGGCCGTGAACTTGTGCTCAGGCGCTGCGTTCGGAGAGCTCGTCGGTCAGCCCGGCGTGGATGGCCCGGAGGTCCTCGACGCCGAGGCCGAGCAGCGACTGCGCGTGGCGCCGTCCCGGCCCGGCGGGCACCGCGATGTCGTTGGGCACCACCAGTACCGGGCAGCCCGCGCCCTCGGCGGCCGCCGTGCCCGTCACCGAATCCTCGACGGCCAGGCACGCGCCGGGCGCCAGTCCCAGCAACTCCGCCGCACGCAGATACGGATCCGGCGCTGGTTTGCCGTTCGTCACCTCGTCGCCGCAGACGGTAGCCGAGAAGTAGTGACCGCCAATGCTTTTGAGTGCTTTGTCGGTGAGTGGCCGCAGCGTGTTGGTGACCAGCGCCAACGGCACCCCATCGGCGGCCAGCGCATCGAGCAGCTCGCGAGCTCCCGCACACCACGGCAGGCCCTGCTCGAACAACTCGGCGGTGTAGTCGTGCAGCCACCGGTGCGCCTCGGCCATCGCCTCCGGGTCGGGCTCCAGGCGCAGGTCGGCGAACACGGTGCGCATGGTGTTCTCCGCCGAGCTGCCCACCAGCGCCTGGCGCACCTCGGCGCTCAGTTCACCGCCGAGCCGGCCGTAGAGCGCCTCCAGCGAGATGTCCCACAGTTTCTCGGAATCCACCAGGGTGCCGTCCATGTCGAAGAGGACGGCGGCGAGCACCTCCCCCATTCAGTCCTCCGGGTTGTAGCCGAGATTGGGGGCGAGCCAGCGCTCGGCCTCCTTCAGCGTCCAGCCCTTGCGCTTCGCGTAGTCGGCGACCTGGTCCTGGGAGATCCGGCCGACGACGAAGTACTGCGACTGCGGGTGCGAGAAGTACCAGCCGCTGACGGCGGCGCCGGGCCACATCGCCATCGACTCGGTCAGCTCGATCCCGGTGCGCTCCTTGACGTCCATCAACTCCCAAAGCGTCGCCTTCTCGGTGTGTTCCGGGCAGGCCGGGTAGCCGGGGGCGGGGCGGATGCCTGAGTACTTCTCACCGATCAGCGCCTCGTTGTCCAGCTGCTCGTCGGGCTGGTATCCCCAGAACTCCTTGCGGACCCGCTGGTGCATCCGTTCGGCGAACGCCTCTGCCAGCCGGTCGGCGAGCGACTCCAGCAGGATCGCGTTGTAGTCGTCGTTGGCCGCCTTGAATTCGGCGATCCTGTCGTGGATGCCGAGCCCCGTCGTTACGGCGAACGCGCCGACGTAGTCCCGGAGGCCCGTGTCCTTGGGCGCGACGAAATCGCCGAGGGACCGGTTCGGGATGCCGTCGCGGTGCTCGCCCTGCTGGCGCAGGTTGCGCAACGTCTTCAGCACCTCGGAACGGCTCTCGTCGGTGTAGACCTCGACGTCGTCACCGACCGCGTTCGCCGGGAAGAAGCCGATCACGCCGTTGGCGGTCAGCCACTTCTCCTTGATGAGGGTGTCCAGCATCTCCTGGGCGTCGTCGTACAGCTTGCGGGCCGTCTCGCCCGACACCGGGTTGTTGAGGATGTCGGGGAAGCGGCCCTTCATCTCCCAGGCATTGAAGAACGGTTGCCAGTCGATGTACTCGCGCAGCTCGGCGAAGTCGTAGTCGCCGAACTCCCGCACGCCGAGGCCTTGCGCGGGCACCGGCGGCGTGTAGTCGTCCCAGTCGATCGGCGTCCGGTTCGCCCGCGCCTTCTCCAGCGTCAGCATCGGCCGCTCGCTCTTCTGCGCATGCCGCTCGCGAAGCGACGCGTAATCCTTCTCGGTGGCCTCCAGCAGGGCAGGCCGCTGCTTGTCGTCGAGCAGGGCCGCGGCGACCGGCACCGAGCGGGACGCGTCCTTCACCCAGACCACCGGACCGCTTCGGCGCGGCGCCACCTTCACGGCGGTGTGAGCGCGCGAGGTGGTCGCGCCGCCGATCAGCAGCGGGATCTCCAGGCCCTGGCGCTCCATCTCGACGGCGAAGTTGACCATCTCGTCCAGCGACGGGGTGATCAGGCCGGACAGCCCGATGATGTCGGCGTCGTGCTCCTTGGCCGCGTCCAGGATCTTGTCGGCAGGCACCATCACACCGAGGTCGATCACCTCGTAGTTGTTGCACTGCAGCACGACTCCGACGATGTTCTTGCCGATGTCGTGGACGTCACCCTTGACGGTCGCCATGATGATCGTGCCGTTGGTGTCCTTGCTCGCAGCGGCCCCGGTCTGCTCCTTCTCCGCCTCGATGAACGGCAACAGGTACGCCACGGCCTTCTTCATCACCCGGGCCGACTTCACCACCTGCGGCAGGAACATCTTGCCCGCGCCGAACAGGTCGCCGACGACGTTCATGCCATCCATCAGCGGGCCCTCGATCACCTCGATCGGACGACCGCCCGCTGCCTCGATCTCGGCGCGCAGTTCCTCGGTGTCGGCGTCGACGTTGGCGTCGATGCCCTTGACCAGGGCGTGCGTGATCCGCTCCCGGATCGGGAGGCTGCGCCACTCGGCCGCCACCGGATCATCGGCCTTCTCCGAGCTGTTGAATCGCTCGGCGATCTCCAGCAGCCGTTCGGCGGCGTCCTCGCGACGGTTCAGCACGACGTCCTCGATCCGGTCCCGCAGTTCGGGGTCGATCGAGTCGTAGGGCACCAGCGCACCGGCATTGACGATGCCCATGTCCAGGCCGGCCTTGATGGCGTGGTAGAGGAACACCGCGTGGATCGCCTCGCGGACGGGGTTGTTGCCCCGGAACGAGAACGACACGTTGGAGATGCCGCCGGAGATGTGCACGCCGGGGAGGTTCTCCTTGATCCAGGCGCAGGCCTCGATGAAGTCGATCCCGTATGTCGCGTGCTCCTCGATGCCCGTCGCGAGCGCGAAGCAGTTCGGGTCGAAGATGATGTCCTCGGGCGGGAAGCCGACCTCCTCGGTCAGGATCCGGTAGGCGCGCCCGCAGATCTCCTTGCGGCGCTCCAGATTGTCGGCCTGGCCCTGCTCGTCGAAGGCCATCACGACGACGGCGGCACCGTACTTGCGGCACAGCCGTGCCTCGCGGATGAACTTCTCCTCGCCCTCCTTCATGGAGATCGAGTTGACGATCGGCTTGCCCTGCACGTTCTTCAGGCCCGCCTCGATGACCTCCCACTTGGACGAGTCGATCATCACCGGGACGCGACTGATGTCCGGTTCGGCCGCGATCAGCTTGGTGAACCGGTCCATCGCGGCGACGCCGTCGATCATGCCCTCGTCCATGTTGATGTCGATGACCTGCGCACCGACCTCGACCTGCTGCAGGGCGACCGACAGCGCGGTGTCGTAGTCCTCGGCCTTGATCAGGTTCCGGAACCGGGCCGAACCGGTGATGTTGGTGCGCTCACCGATGTTGACGAACAGGGAGTCGTCGTTGATGTTGAGCGGCTCCAGGCCCGCGAGCCGGGTGGCGACCTCGATCTCCGGCAGCTCGCGCGGCGGCTTGCCCTCGACGACCTTGGCGATCTCGGCGATGTGCTCGGGCGCCGTTCCGCAGCACCCACCGACGAGGTTGACCAGGCCGGCTTCGGCGAACTCGCCGATGTAGCCGGCCTGATGCTCCGGGTCCTCGTCGTACTCGCCGAACGCGTTGGGCAGGCCGGCATTCGGGTAGCAGGACACGAAGGTGTCCGCGATCCGCGCCATCTCGGCGATGTAGGGCCTCATCTCCGGCGCGCCCAGGGCGCAGTTCAGGCCGACCGCGAGCGGCTTGGCGTGCCTGATCGCATTCCAGAACGCCTCGGTGACCTGACCGGACAGTGTCCGCCCTGAGGCGTCGGTGATCGTGCCCGAGATGATCAACGGCCAGCGGCGTCCGCGCTCCTCGAACAGGGTCTCGACGGCGAACACCGCCGCCTTGGCGTTCAGCGAGTCGAAGATCGTCTCGATGATGAGGAGGTCGGCACCGCCGTCGACAAGGCCGTTGGCGGCCTCGAGATAGGCGGCGACCAGCTGGTCGTAGGAGACGTTGCGCGCTCCGGGGTCGTTGACGTCCGGTGAGATCGACGCGGTCCGCGTGGTGGGCCCCAGCGCGCCCGCGACGTAGCGGGGCTTGTCCGGGGTGCTGTACTCGTCGGCTGCGCTGCGGGCCAGCGCGGCGCCGGCGAAATTCAGCTCGTAGGCGAGCTCGGCCATGTCGTAGTCCGAGAGCGAGACCGCGTTCGCGTTGAACGTGTTGGTCTCGAGGATGTCGGCGCCCGCCTCGAGGTACTCGCGGTGGATGCCCTCGATGATCTGCGGCTGCGTCAGGTTGAGCAGGTCGTTGTTGCCCTGCAGGGCGGTCGGCCACTCGGTGAACCGGTCGCCGCGGTAGCCGGCCTCGTCGGGTCGGTCGCGCTGGATCGCCGTGCCCATCGCGCCGTCGATCACCACGATCCGCTGGCGCAGAGCTGCCGTCAGTTCCTCGGTGCAGTCGGGGCGGATGTTCGGCGCGAAGGTGGTCGACTCGACGGTGTTCGACTCGACGGCGGTCGACTCAGACGTGTTCACGCGCACTCCTTCCGTAGCGGAAGGCGTCCTTGACTCTGCCGAGCGTGGCGGATACCGAGGGAGATCCAGGCCCCCCGATAGCCGTTGCAACGCCTCTCGACCAGAAAAGTCTACGTCCTCACCCGATCGACGTCCGGACGCCCGGCTGACCACGACCTGTTCGGTGATCGCACCACGATCAACCGAGGTGCAGCCGAGGGTATTTCGTCTCGCCGGCCCCGGCCTGCTGGAGCGGCTGCGGTCACAACGACAGGGTAGTCGCGGCGTGCACCCCGCCCGAGCGGCCGATGACGCTCGTCACCACCCCGGAGGCCTTACGCTGGCCAGGTGACCCCATCGGAATTCGGTGCACCGAAGGGACCTGAGCTGCCCGAACTGCACGACGCCATCATCGTCGCGGCGTTCGAGGGCTGGAACGACGCCGGAGACGCGGCCAGCGACGCGCTCGAGCACCTGGACGCGATCTGGGAGGCCGACCCGATCGTCGAGATCGACGACGAGTCCTACTACGACTACCAGGTCAATCGCCCGGTGATCCGGCAGATCGACGGTGTCACCCGCGAGCTGGTGTGGCCGTCGATGCGGATCTCGCACTGCCGCCCGCCGGGCGCCGAACGCGACATCGTGCTGATGCACGGCGTCGAGCCGAACATGCGGTGGCGGACGTTCTGCGCCGAACTCCTGGCGATCGCCGACAAGCTGAACGTCCAGACGGTCGTGATCCTCGGCGCGCTGCTGGCCGACACCCCGCACACCCGGCCGGTGCCGGTGTCCGGAGCCGCCTACTCCCCCGAGTCGGCCAAGTTCTTCGGGCTCGAGGAGACCCGCTACGAGGGACCGACCGGCATCGCCGGGGTGTTCCAGGACGCGTGCGTGCAGGCCGGCATCCCCGCGGTGACCTTCTGGGCGGCCGTACCGCACTACGTCTCGCAGCCGCCGAACCCCAAGGCGACGGTCGCGCTGCTGCGCCGGGTCGAGGACGTGCTGGACATCGAGGTGCCGCTGGCGGACCTGCCGACGGCCGCCGAGGAGTGGGAAGAGGCCGTCACGGAGATGACCGCCGACGACGACGAGATCGCCGAGTACGTGACGGCACTCGAGGAACGCGGCGACGCCGAGGTCGACATGCACGAGACCCTGAGCAAGATCGACGGCGACGCGCTGGCCGCCGAGTTCGAGCGTTACCTGCGCCGGCGCGGACCGGGTTACCGCAGCTAGGCCGGACCGCTCAGCTCTTGACGGCCTGCGGCGGCTTCCAGGTGCCGTTCAGCGCGTCGGGTTTCGGCCAGTACAGCCGCAGCACCATCTGGAACGGGCCGGCGGGCGCGGGCAGCCAGTTCGACTCCTTGTCGATGCCCGGCGACTTGTTCTGCACCAGGAACGTGTACCCGCCGTCGGGATCGGCGACCAGGCTGGGCAGCATCGGCGAGTTGATCAGCCAGCGGTTCAGCGGGTTGGTGACGAGCAGGCTCTGCGGCATCTCGTACATGGTCAGCGACCAGAACGCATTGACCGGCGGCAGCTGGCCGGGCGCGAACCGCACGGTGTAGTTGTTGGCGCCGGTCAGCGGCGCCCCGGTGGAGTCGTTGGTCAGCGTCGGATACAGCGCCTCAGCAGCGGTGTTGCCGTAGATGCCGAACACCGCGCCGGCCATCCGATAGAGGTAGTTGCCCTTCAGTTCGGCGGCGGTGCCGAAGAACTGCGCCGGCCCCACCTCACCGGTGTCGATCTTGTCCTTCTTCAGTTTGTCGAGCTCCGCCCAGGCGTCGGCCATGCCGCCCTCGACGGCCGAGCGCATCTCCGGGCTGAGCTCGTCGGCCGCGAAGTCACCGTCGGGCCCGATGCCGATGGTCGCGAACCGGTCGCGGAGGTCCTTCTCCTCGGGCAGCACGGGCGCGAACCGCAGCGCGAAGTTGAGGATCTCGAAGAACTGCGGCGAGGTGCGCTGCTGGTCGGGCGTCAGCGGCGGCACGAAGTCGATCGCGGGCGCAGGCGCAGCAGGCGGTTGCCGGAGGAACACCGACAGCGGCGTCACCTGGTAGCCGGCCTGGATCCGCTTGACGTTCTCCAGGTCCGACGGGTTCAACAGCTGGGTGCGGTAGATGACGTTGTTCAGCTCGGTGTCCGACCGGATCACCTCGTCGACGCCCTCGGGCTTGTCGCCCTGCCAGCCGGGGCCGGCGAGCAGGTACTTCCCCCCGCCGTTGCCGGTGGTACGGCTGCCGACGTAGGCGATGTTGTTGGTATAGCCGTTGACGAACTGCAGCGAGTAGTAGCGGTCCTGTTCGACCGGCGGAACCGTCAGCACCAGTGGCTCGGCGCGCAGGTCGGCGCCCACCACCGAATAGGGCGTGTCGGAGTTCGGCGTCTGGACGGTCTTGTCCTCCGGCGTGAACAGCCGCGCGGTGTTGTGGATCGCGTTCCAGCCGCCCTTGTACTCGGGGTTGTCGCGGTTGACGAAGTACGAGTACTGCACCCGGTAGTTGTCGACGACCGGGAAACCCCAGACGTAGGCCTCCTTGGCGATCGCGCGCGCCTGCTGCGGGGTGACTTCCGCGGGGGGTGGCGGGGTCGACGGGTCGGCTTCCCGGCCGTCCTTGACACAACCGGCGAGCAGGATGGTTCCGATCAGGATCGCGGCGACACGGCGAATCACTTCTTCAGGCCGTGGGTGCGGGCGCCCAGCGAACGCTTCAGTGCGGTGACCTCGGCGTCCATCTGCGGCAGGATCTTCGGCGCCGCCTTCAGCAGCGATGCCTGCCCGATCCTGGTGGTGAGCACCGGTTTGAACCAGCGGGCGAGCCCCACCCAGCGCGGGCAGTAGATGCGGTCTTTGCGGCGTTCGATGCCCTTGACGAACACCTCGCCGCACTCCTCCACCGAGGTGGTCTTGCTCAACGGCCCCGGGAGGGAGTCGAGCATCGCGACGAAGCTCGGCAGATCGCTCTTGGTGTCCTGCACCAGTGGCGTGTCGATCCAGGACATATGTGCGCAGCCCACTCCGACGCCGTGATGCGCCACCTCCAGCCGCAGGGCGTTCGCGAACTGCTCGACGCCCGCCTTCGATGCGTCGTAGGGCGCCATGCCGGGCGCGGCCGCGAATGCCGCCAGCGACGAGACGACCAGGATGTATCCCTTGCGGTCGATCAATGACGGCAGGGTGGCCCGGACGGTGTTGAACACGCCGACGATGTTGACGTCGAGCACCCGCCGGAACGCGTCGGGATCGACCACCAGCACCGAGCCGTAGCTGGCGATGCCGGCGTTGGCGATGACGATGTCGATGCCGCCGAAGCGGGCCACCGCCTGCTCCGCCACTCCCTGCATGCTCTTGAGGTCGCTCACATCGGCCACGACGGTCAGCACGCGGTCCTCGCCGAGGTCGCCGGCCAGTGCGGCCAGCGGCCCCTCGTCGAGGTCGGTCAGCACCAACGTGGCGCCCTTCGCATGCAGCCTGCGGGCCAGTTCCTCGCCCACACCCCTCGCGCCGCCGGTGATCACCACGACCTTGCCACGTACCGAAGTCATGCGACGCAAGCTACTCCACCGGGTCGGCGTTCGTGCCGGGACCACGCGGCCGGAGGCCGTCAAGCGTCGGTCTTCGCCGTCCGGCGCGGGCGGTCGATCACCTCCGGGCTACGGGAGCTGCACGCCGAGCAGCGCGTCGACGGCGTCGCGCACCAGGCGCGGCGCCTCATCGTCGTTCCCGCCGTACTGCAACGCATCGGCGCACCAGCCATCAAGTGCGGCAAGAGCTTTCGGGGTGTCCAGATCGTCGGCGAGGTATTGCCGGACGCGGGCCAGCACATCGCCTGCGTCGGGACCGGCCTGCAGCATCGTCGCGGCCTGCCAGTGCCGCAGCCGGGACTGCGCCTCGTCGAGCACGGCGGCGCTCCACGACCGGTCGGCGCGGTAGTGGCCTGCGAGCAGGCCGAGCCGGATCGCCGCGGGATCGACGCCCTCGGCACGCAGCCGCGAGACCAGCACCAGGTTGCCGCGGCTCTTGGACATCTTGTGCCCGTCCCAGCCGATCATCCCGGCGTGCACGTAGTGGCGGGCGAACCGCCGCTCACCGGTGACGGATTCGGCGTGTGCGGCCGAGAACTCGTGGTGTGGGAAGATCAGGTCGCTGCCTCCGCCCTGGATGTCCAGTCCGGTGCCGATGCGGTCGAGCGCGATCGCCGCGCACTCCACGTGCCAGCCCGGCCGGCCCGGGCCGAACGGCGACGGCCAGCTCGGCTCGCCGGACCGCTCGGCGAGCCACAGCAACGCGTCGAGTTGGTCGCCCTTGCCCGGACGGTCCGGGTCGCCGCCGCGCTCACCGAACAGGCGCAGCATGGTGTCGCGGTCGTAGCCGGACTCGTAGCCGAACTGCACGGTGGCGTCGGCGCGGAAATAGACGTCCGGGTACTGCGCGTCCTCGACGACGTACGCCGCGCCGGAGGCCAGCATCTTCTCCACCAGCTCGACGACCTCGGCGATGGCCTCGGTCGCGGCGACGTAGTGGTGCGGCGGCAGCACCCGCAGCGCGGACATGTCCTGGCGGAACAGTTCGGTCTCGCGGTCGCCGAGCTCGCGCCAGCCGATCCCGTCGCGGGCGGCGCGCTCGAACAGCGGGTCGTCGACGTCGGTGATGTTCTGCACGTAGTGCACCCGGTGCCCGGCGTCGAGCCACAGCCGATGCACCAGATCGAACGTCAGATAGGTGGCGGCGTGACCCAGATGGGTGGCGTCGTACGGGGTGATGCCGCACACGTACATCGTGGCGGTCTCGCCGGGCGACACGGGCCGCACCTGACGGTCGGCGCTGTCGTAGAGGCGCAGCTGCGGTCCACGGCCCGGCAGTTCCGGAACGGTCGTCGCCGGCCACGATTGCATGGCTTCGACTCTAAGGTGTTCGGTCAGGACGGCCTCCCGCTGGTGCGTGACTCCCCGACACCGACAACGACGGACGTGATTTGATTCCCGGGCCGCCCGTCAGGGCCTGCGGATGATGTCCAGCAGCTGGTCGGCCAGTTCACTGCGGCACATCACGAAGTCCGGCAGATACGGGTCGGGGCGGTTGTAGATCATCGGCGAACCGTCCAGCCGCGACGCGTGCAGGCCCGCGGCGAGGACGACCCCCGCGGGAGCCGCGGAGTCCCACTCCCACTGCCCGCCGGCGTGGATGTAGGCGTCGACGTCGCCGCGCACCACCGCCATCGCCTTGGCGCCTGCGGATCCGATCCGCACCGGCTGGATGTCGAGGTGCTCACGCAGACGCCACAGCACCGCCGGTGGGCGGCTGGCGCTGGCGGCGATGCGGATGGGCCCCTCCCGTCGTGGCGGAGGCGGGGTGACGGTGTCGCTGCGGAACACCTCGCCCGTGGCGGGCAGCGCCACCACCGCGTCGGTGAGGCCGCCGTCGGGGCCGCCTGCGCCGCGCTGCCACAGCGCGATGTGCACCGCCCAGTCGTCGTGGCCGGGCAGCGAGAACTCGTGTGTGCCGTCCACCGGGTCGACGATCCAGACCCGGTCGGCCTGCACCCGGGACAGGTCGTCGACCGCCTCCTCGGACAGCACCGCGTCGTCGGGGCGGTGCCGGCGCAGCCGGTCGAGGATCAGCGCGTTGGCCCGCATGTCGCCGACGTCCCCGAGGTAGTACGGATCGTAGAAGCCCACCTCGTCGCGGACCCCGAGCAGCAGTTCGCCGGCTTCGGCCGCGACCGCCGCGGCCAGCGCCGCATCGGTCAGGCTCATCCGGTCAGTATCGCCAACGCGCGGTCCGCGGACACCATGGGACCTCCGGACGGACTACCGTGAGGAGTGATGAGCACAGCAGATGAGCCCTCCGACTCCCTCGTGAAGGCACCGGCGAAGACCCGGACCCCGGCGGCGAAAGCCGTGAAGCCGATCGACACGAGGCGTGAGGGCGCGTTCTGCACGTGCGGCATGCAGTTGTCGCTGACCCGTGTCTGCTCCAACTGCGACTAGAACGCCGGCCACGGGATCGGCCGGTGCCGATCGGGCGTCGGCATCACCGGATCGTCCAGCAGCGCAACCACTCTCGCACGCAGAGCGGCGACCTCTGCACGGGTGACGTGCTCGCGCAGCTGCTCGGCCAGATCGCCGCGCAACGCCTCGTCGAGCCCGAGCACCGCCTCCAGCGTCGGGTCGTCGACCGGTTTGCCCGACCAGCCCCACAGCACGGTGCGCAGCTTGTCCTCGACGTGCAGGGTGACGCCGTGGTCGACGCCGTAGACACGGCCGTCGACTCCGGTGAGGATGTGGCCGCCCTTGCGGTCGGCGTTGTTCACCAGCACGTCGAACACGGCCATCCGGTAGAGCCGCGGGTCGTCGGCGTGCACGAGGGTCACCTCGTCGCCGGCGTAGTCGTAGGCCTGCAGGATCGGCAGGTAGCCCGGTGGCACCCGGCCGGCGGGCAGTAGGTCCACCAGATCGGGTCCGGATGCGGGGGCGTCGTCGGCGTCCCCGTCGATGTCGTCGCCGGGCTGGTCCACCCACAGCTGGATCATCCCGCCGCCGGCAGGTCCGTCACGGATGATGGTGTGCGGCACGATGTCCCACCCCAGTGCGTGAGACACCAGGTAGGCGCCCACCTCGCGGCCCGCCAGCGTGCCGTCGGGAAAGTCCCACAGCGGCGCCTCCCCGGCGATCGGCTTGTACACGCAGTGCACCTGCCGATCGCCCAGATGCGCCTCGCACAGGAACGTGGCGTTGCTCGCCGAGCGGATCCGTCCGATGACGGTCAGTTCGCCGCACCGCAGCACCTCCTCGACGCCACTGGCGGCACCTGCCGCCGGGTCAGGTGTCGGGTTCATCGTCGGGTTCGGTGAGCGCGCCGCGCCGGTAGCCGTTGGTGCGGACGCAGATGTGGCCCTCGGGGTCGAGCGGTTCGTCGCAGAGCGGGCAGGGCGGCCGCCCGGCCGAGATGACCCGGTTCGAGCGGTTCGCGAACTGGCGTGCCGACTCGGGCGTCAGGAACACCCGGACGGCGTCGGGGCCCTCCTCGGCGTCGTCGAGCACCACCGAGGCGTCGAACTCGGTCTCGGAGACGGCGAGCAGTTCCACGACGATCGTCTGCGCCTCGGAGTCCCAGCCCAGACCCATCGTGCCGACCCGGAATTCGGCGTCGACAGGCGTCTCGAGTGGGCTGAGGTCGTCGATCTCCCCGGTCTCCGGCGGGATCGGGGTGCCGAACCTGCGATTGATCTCGAGCAGCAGCGCCGCGATGCGCTCGGCCAGCACGGCCACCTGCTGCTTCTCCAAGATCACCGAGACAACCCGCTTCTCGTGCACGGCCTGCAGATAGAAGGTGCGGTTGCCGGGTTGCCCGACGGTCCCGGCCACGAAACGGTCGGGCATGCGGAAGACGTGAATAGCGCGGGCCATGGCACCTCCCAAAATACCGGTAGGGCCGTCGCGACAGTAATCACGACGGCGCCGGTCAGTCGACGGAACCGCCGACCACCGCGTCGTCGGCGGGCACCGGCCGCTCTGATGCATCGCCGTCGGCCTTGGCCGGGGCGGCCACCAGTCCCGATGTCAGGCTCGGCCCGGTGTGGTTGACATGCAGGACGAACGGCCGCAGCGATGTGTACCGGATCACACTCATCGACGCGGGGTCGGCGGTGATGCGCTGGAAGCCGTCGAGGTGCACGCCGAGCGCGTCGGCCAGCACCGCCTTGATCACGTCGCCGTGGGTGCACGCCACCCACAGCACGTCACCCTCGTGCTTCTCGGCCAGCACCCGGTCGTGCTCGCGCACCGCCGCCACGGCTCGCGCCTGCACCTGCGCCAGGCCTTCACCGTCGGGGAACACCGCGGCGCTTGGCTGTTGCTGGACCACCGCCCAGAGCGGCTCCTTGACCAGGTCGCCGATCTTGCGGCCGGTCCAGGCGCCGTAGTCGACCTCCGAGAGCCGCTCGTCGACCACCGGTTCCAGCTGGAGCGCGGCGGCGAGCGGTTCGACCGTGCGACGGCAGCGCAGCAGCGGTGACCGCACGATCGCGCGCACGGGCAGCGCGCCGATGCGCTCCACCACGCCGTCGGCCTGGTCGCGGCCCTTGTCGTCGAGATCCACGCCCTCGCTGCGGCCCGCCAGTGTGTGCGCGGTGTTCGACGTGGAGCGGCCGTGCCGCAACAGGATCACGGTCATGACGCCGCCACCACCCCGGTGCCGAGCAGCACCAGCACGACCGTGCCGAGCAGCACCCGGTACCCGACGAACCAGTACATGCTGTGCCGGACGAGGAAGCGCAGGAACCACGCGACCGCGGCGAAGCCGACGACGAACGCGATGAGCGTCGCGACGAGCAGCTGCGGTCCGGTGGCGCTCATGCCCTCCCCGACCGGGTCGAACGCGTCGGGCAGCGAGAAGAGTCCGGAGGCGAACACCGCCGGGATCGCCAGCAGGAAGCCGAATCGGGCGGCGAGTTCGCGGTTCATCCCGAGGAACAGCCCGGCGCTGATGGTGGCGCCCGACCGCGACACACCGGGCAGCAGCGCCAGACACTGCGCCAGGCCGACGATCACGCCGTCGCGCCACGTCAGGTTCTCCACACGGCGGCCCTGGCGCCCGACGTACTCGGCCGCCGCGATGACGGCCGAGAACACGATCAGCGCGATCGCGATCGCCCACAGATTGCGGGCCGCCGTGCGGATCTCGTCCTTGAGCAGCAGGCCGATCAGCCCGATTGGGATGGTGCCGATGATCACGTACCACCCGAGCCGGTAGTCCGCGTTGCGGTGTTCGGGCGCGAACAGTCCGCGGAACCATGCGGTGACGATGCGGCCGATGTCGCGGGCGAAGTACAGCAGCACGGCGAATTCGGTGCCGAGCTGGGTGACCGCCGTGAACGAGGCACCGGCATCACCGGAGAAGAACACCCTCGAGGCGATGGCGAGGTGGCCGGAGGAGGACACCGGGAGGAACTCGGTGAGGCCCTGCAGGATCGCCAGGACCACCACCTGCACCCACGACATGGCCTCGGTCACGCCGACGACCGTACCGTGGGCGGCGGGTCAGCGAGGGGGGCGCGGCACCGGATGCGCGTCGGCGACCGCGTCGCGCACGGCCGCGGCGACGCTGCGTTCGTCGGACAGGTCGATGTCGGTGAGGCCGCGGCTCGCGACCGCCACCACGTCCTCGGCCTGCGGCACGGGGTGCCTCAGGCGCGGCCGGTACACCTCGACCACGAGCTGCTGGCGCTCGACGTGGAATGAGAAACTGCGGCCGTCGCCGAGCTGGCCGAACCCGCTGGCGTGCACACCAGTGGAGATGTCTTCGATGAAAAAGTCTTCTTCGCTCTGACTCCGACGTGTGGCGAGCGTCATAGTCGCACCATACCTCCGGTATCGCCGTCGGCAACACCGGGTGAAGCGGATCGCTGCGCGACCCGCCCGTCGCGGACGTGCCTAGACTTGCTGGACCTGTCGAACGTCCCGTGAATCGACCTCACGAACCGAGAGCTACCCCTTGTCATACCACCTAAACTCCGTGACCCAGCGCTTTCTCGCCGGCGTCGCGGTGGTGGCAATCCTCGCCGTGGCCGGCTGCGCGACCGGCCCGGACGACGGCCCGCCGCCGACCATCGTGCCGGCGACCGCCGCGGAGTCTCCCCCGGTCAGCGGCGCTCCCGCGGGACTGGTGCGGCCGCTCGCCACGCAGACCCGAAGCGCCGTGTTCGACGGAGCAACCCGCTCGCTGGTGGTGCTGGGCGCCGGCGCGGACGGCCGCTCACAGGTGACGGTCATCGGCCCAGGAACGGATACCCGGACGGTGTCACTCGACGGTGCGGCGACCGCGGTGATCGGCGACGGCCGGGGCGAGGTGTACGCCGCCGCACGGGGCGGCTACTTCCGCGTCGACGTCGCCCGCGGCGGGGCCACCCGCGGCGGGGCCACCCGCGTCGACGTGGACGGGCGGCAGGACACCGACTTCACCGCGATCGCGCGCCGCGCCGACGGCCGGCTGGCACTCGGGACCGCCGACGGCGCGGTGGTCACACTGTCGCCCGCGGACGGCGACCTCGCCGCGGTGGCCGCGGAACTGAAGATCTTCGCCCGCGTCGACGCCCTTGCGGCACAGGGCGACACCATGGTTGTCCTCGACCGCGGGCAGACGTCGGTGACCACCGTCGACGCGTCCGGCACCGACGCCCGGCACGCGCTGCGCGCCGGTGAGGGCGCCACCACGATGGCCGTCGACCCGGCGGGGCGGGTGCTGGTGGCCGACACCCGCGGCGACGGGCTGCTGGTGTTCGGCACCGACCCGCTGATCCTGCGCCAGCGCTACCCGGTGCGCGGGGCGCCCTACGGGCTGGCCGCCTCACCGACGCTGTCCTGGGTGTCGCAGACTGCCACCAACATGGTCATTGGATACGATCTGGCCACTGGCATCCCGGTGGAAAAGGTGCGATATCGGACCGTGCGGCAACCCGACTCCCTGGCCTTCGACGACGCGTCGGGCACGCTGTATGTCGTGTCCGGTGCGGGAGACGGTGTCCAGGTGATCGCGAACGCGGCGGCGGGCGGGCCGTGAGCGCCATGCACCGCGGCCGGATGCCGCAGGGCTGGGAGGGCGACCTGTCCGACGACTACGAGTGGGTGCCGTTGCGGCTGCCACCCGACGTCACCCGGCTGACCGCGTCGATCCGGCTGTCCATCGAAGCCGAGTACCGCGGCTGGGAACTGACCCGGGTGCGGGCCTACACCGACGGCAGCCGACGGGTGTTGCTGCGCCGCAAGAAGACCGCGGGCATCACCGATCAGCCGGGACAGTGACCAGGTGATCTACCGCGCAGTCCGCCGGCTGCTGTTCTCGGTCCCTGCCGAACGCGTGCACACCTGGGTGTTCACCCTGCTGCGCGCCGTCACCGCGGTGGCCCCGCTGCGGGCCGCGCTGACACGCTGGCTCGCTCCGCGCGACCCGGTGTTGGCCACCACGGTGTTCGGGGTGCGGTTCCCCGGCCCGCTCGGGCTGGCCGCCGGCTTCGACAAGGACGGCCGCGGCGTGCGCACCTGGCCCGCGCTGGGCTTCGGCTACGCCGAGGTGGGCACCGTGACCGCGCACCCGCAACCGGGCAACCCGCAGCCGCGGCTGTTCCGGTTGGCCGAGGACCGCGCACTGCTCAACCGGATGGGCTTCAACAACTCCGGCGCGGCCGAGCTGGCGCAGCGGCTGGCGCGGGCGCGACCCGCCGCCCCCGTCGGCGTCAACATCGGCAAGACGAAGGCCACCCCGGCGCAGGACGCCGTCGCCGACTACACCGAGAGTGCCCGGCACGTCGGGCCGGTGGCCGCGTTCGTCGTCGTCAACGTCAGCTCCCCCAACACCCCGGGGCTGCGCGACCTGCAAGCGGTCGACTCGCTGCGGCCCATCCTCGCCGCGGTCCGTGCCCAGACGACGGCTCCGGTGCTGGTGAAGATCGCGCCCGACCTCGAAGACGGCGACATCGACCAGATCGCCGATCTCGCAGTCGAACTCGGCCTTGCGGGCATCGTCGCGACGAACACGACGGTGTCGCGGGAGCAGCTTCACACCCCCGGCGTGACCGACCTGGGCGCCGGCGGCGTGTCCGGGCCGCCGGTCGCGCAGCGTTCGGCCGAGGTGCTGCGCCGGCTCTACCGGCGGGTCGGCGACCGCCTGGTGCTGGTGAGCGTCGGCGGCATCGAGACCGCCGACGACGCGTGGGACCGCATCACCGCGGGCGCCTCACTGCTGCAGGGCTACACCGGCTTCATCTACGGCGGCGGCCTGTGGGCCAAGCACATCCACGACGGCCTGGCCCGCCGCCTGCACGACGGCGGATTCGCGTCACTGGCCGAGGCCGTCGGCTCCGCGGCCGACTGACATCACTTCTGTTCGTGGGTACCGGTGATCAGCGCCCGGGCGATCGCGTGGGAGAAGAGGTTGAAACCGAGGTAGGCAGGCGTCGCCTCGGCGGGCACCTCGAGCTTCTCGACGTCCACGGCGTGCACCGCGATGATGTACCGGTGCGGGCCGTGCCCTGGGGGCGGCGCCGCACCGATGAACCGCTGCAGGCCGGCGTCGTTGGACAACGTCACCGCGTCACCGGGGAAGCCCTTGCTGCTGCCGTCGCCGACACCCGCGGGCAGGTCGGTGACGGTCGCGGGCAGGTTGAACACCGCCCAGTGCCAGAACCCCGAACCGGTCGGCGCGTCGGGGTCGTAGACCGTCACGGCGAAGCTGCGGGTCTCCTCCGGGAAGCCCGACCAGCTCAGCTGCGGCGAGACGTCCGAGCCGCCTGCGCCCATGATGCCGCTGACCTGATCGTTGGACAGCGGTTGGCCGTCGGTCACCGACTCCGAGGTCAGCGTGAAGGTGGGCAACTTCGGCAGGAACTCGTAGGGGTCGTAGGGGAAGGCCATGATGTCCTTTCGATGACGGATACGGGAGGAGAACCCGGCTCAGCAGTGCTCGAGGAAGTGTTCGAGCACCCGGGCGCCGAATTCGAGCGCGTCGACGGGCACCCGCTCGTCGACACCGTGGAACAACGCCGAGAAATCGAGATCCGGCGGCAGCCGCAACGGCGCGAAGCCGAAGCAGCGAATCCCCAACTTGGCGAACGCTTTCGCGTCGGTACCGCCGGAGAGCATGTACGGCACCGTGCGGGCGTCCGGGTCGAGGGTGAGCAGCGCGGCATTCATCGCGTCGACCAGGTCACCGTCGAAACTCGTCTCGTAGGAGTCGAGATCGCGTTCCCAGGTGCGGGTGACGTGCGGGCCGATCAACTCGTCGACCTCCCGCTCGAACGCCTCCTTGCGGCCGGGGAGCACGCGGCAGTCCACCACCGCCTCGGCGGTCGCCGGGATGACGTTCGCCTTGTAGCCGGCCTTGAGCATCGTCGGGTTGGCGGTGTCACGCAGCGTCGCGCCGACGATCCGGGCGATTCCGCCCAGTTTGGCGATCGAACCCTCGAGATCCGGGGAGTCCACGTCGAACGTGTACCCGGTTTCCTCGGCGACCGCGCTCAGGAACTGCTCGACGGTGTCGGTGAGCACCAGCGGGAACCGGTGCCGGCCCAGCCGCGCCACCGCCTCGGCGATCAACGTCACCGCGTTGTCGTCGTGCACCATCGAGCCGTGGCCTGCGCGCGCGCGTGCCGACAGCCGCATCCACGACAGGCCCTTCTCCGCGGTCTCGATGAGGTAGAGCCTGCGCTCACCGCCGTCGCGGCGCGGCACGGTCAGCGAGAACCCGCCCACCTCGCCGATGGCTTCGGTGACGCCGTCGAACAGGTCGGGCCGGTGCTGGATGAGCCACTGGGCGCCGTAGGTGCCGCCGTGCTCCTCGTCGGAGACGAACGCGAACACCAGATCGCGGGGCGGCACGATGCCCGCACGCTTGAAGTGCCGGGCGACGGCGATCATCATGCCGCACATGTCCTTCATGTCGACCGCGCCGCGGCCCCACACGTAGCCGTCCTCGATCGCCCCGGAGAACGGGTGCACGCTCCAGTCCGCGGGTTCGGCGGGCACCACGTCGAGGTGGCCGTGGATCATCAGCGCGCCCCTCGACCGGTCGGCGCCGGGCAGCCGGGCGAACACGTTGCCCCGACCGGGTGCGCCCGCCTCGACGTACTCGGTCTCGTAGCCGACCTCCTCGAGTTTCTGCGCCACCCAGCGCGCGCATTCCTCCTCGCCCTTGGTGGTGGCGGGGTCGCCGGTGTTGGAGGTGTCGAACCGGATCAACGCGCTGACGAGTTCGACGACCTCGTGGGATGCGTCCGGGGCTGAAGTCACAATCACCATTCGTACCACCCGGCCCGGCGTCGGGTTTGGGTCCGGGCCACGCCATCCGTTAGCCTTAGTCGCTCACTGACGGTCCGAGTGGCGGAATGGCAGACGCGCTAGCTTGAGGTGCTAGTGCCCTATTAACGGGCGTGGGGGTTCAAGTCCCCCCTCGGACACCAGAACTCTCAATACACGTCGCGCACGTAGCGTTTCGACGCCACCAGCTCACGTTTGTAGTCGTGGGCCTGTTCGTTCGTCATGGCGCCGTGCTTGCGGATGATCGCGGTCAGCGCGTTGTCGACGTCGCGCGCCATCCGGGTGGCGTCGCCGCAGACGTAGAAGTGCGCGCCGTCCTGCAGCCGCCGCCACACCTCGGCGCCGCGCTCGAGCATCCGGTGCTGGACGTACACCCGGTCCTTCTGGTCCCGGGAGAACGCCAGGTCCAACTCCAGGAAGCCGTCGCTGACCATGTGCTCGAGGTCGTCGCGGTAGTAGAAGTCGGTCTCGCGGTGCTGGTCGCCGAAGAACAGCCAGTTGCGCCCGGTGTGTCCGAGTGCGCGGCGCTCCTGCAGGAATCCGCGGAACGGTGCGATCCCGGTGCCGGGGCCGACCATGATCATCGGCGTGCCCGCGTCCTCCGGCGGGCGGAAGTGCGGTGAGCGCTGCAGGAACACCGGCACCGGCGCCTCCGCGGCCCGATCGGCGAGGAATGTCGAGCACACGCCGCCGCGGCGGCCGCCGTCGGTGCCGTGGTAGCGCACCACGGACACCGTCAGCTGCACCTCGTTCGGGCTGACCAACGGGCTCGACGAGATGGAGTAGTTGCGCGGCGTCAGCCGGACCAGCACCTCCTGCCACTGCGCCGGGTCGGCGTGCACCGCGAACTCGCGGACGATGTCCAGCCCGTCGCGGGTGGCGAGCCACTTGTCGAGCTTGTCCTTCGGCGCCCGCAGCGGCCGCGCGTCACGGCTGTTCTCGGCGACGAACCGCAGCAGGTTCGGCGTGACCTTGCGGATGTCGTAACAGGTGGCCAGCGCGTCGCGCAGGGGCTGTTCGGCGCCGTCCACCTCGACCACCTGCTCCCCGCGCAGGCCGGTGGCCGACAGCCACCCGTCGACCACCGCGGGATCGTTGCGGGCGAACACCCCGAGCGAATCTCCGACGCCGTAGCCGACACCGAACTGCGAGATGTCGAATCCGAACAGCCGCACCTCTTTCGCCGAGGAAGGGCCGCTGAGCACGACGTTGCGGCTCAGCGGTGCCTGCACCGGCTTGGCGCGGGTGAACGGCTCGGCGACGGTGGCCGGCCGGGTGATCGTCGTGGTGCCGCCGCGGGCCGTGCCGGCCGGTGTGGGTTCAGCACCGAGCAGGGCGACGACGTCGTCGGTCCAGTCCTGCATCGGTTCCTCGTCGTACGCTTCGCATTCCGCGCGGCTGCGCAGCCTGGTGGCGCCGAGCGCGGCCAACCGGTCGTCCAGCGAGCGGGCATGCCCGCAGAAGTCGTCGTACGCCCGGTCCCCGATCCCGAGCACGGCGAAGCGGACACCGTCGAGGGCGGGCGCCTGCGCCGACTCCAGGCGGCTCCAGAAGTCCGCGCCGTTGTCCGGCGGGCCGCCGTCGCCGAAGGTGCTGGTGACCACCAGCACGTCGCGGGCCGTCGTGAGATCGGTCACCGCCACGTCGTCCATGTTGCGTAGCTGCGCAGCAACGAGTTTCGCGGCGACCCGGCCCGCCACCTCCTCGGCGTTTCCGGTCTGCGACGCCCACAGCACCAGCGGTCCTCCCCCGGCGGGTGCGGCCTCGGCTGCGGCGGGCGCGGCACCGACCCGGGAGTAGCGCCCGGCCAGCACACCGTCGATCCACAGCCGCACGTCGGCGCGCACCGGGGCGTGCGCGGGCAGCACCGGAACTCCGCTGGGGTGATCACCCAGCGCACCGAGAAATGCAGCGAGGTAGAGCTTCTCGTCGTCGGTCAGGGTCGGCTTGCGGGTTCGCCCGATGCCCAGTTCGGCGACCAGCGGGTGGCCGGCCGGGATGCCCACCGGTTTCACCGGGCGCATGCTGATCGCGCACACCTTGAACTCCGGTTGCAGCGACTCCGGGTCGACGGCGTCGTTGGTCAGAGCGTTGATGGTCAGGTACTCGCCGTGTTCGTCGTTCCAGTGGAACGGCACGAAGCAGCTGCCGGGTCGCACCCGGTCGGTCACCACCGCGGGCAGCACGGCACGGCCGCGCCGCGAGGCGAGTTCCACCGACGTCCCGTCGGTGATCTCGAGGGCCACCGCGTCCACGGGATGGATCTCGACGAACGGACCACTGTTGAGTTTGTTGAGCTTGTCCACCCTGCCGGTCTTGGTCATGGTGTGCCACTGGTGCTGCAGCCGACCGGTGTTCAGCACGATCGGGTAGTCGGTGTCGGGCAGTTCGTCGGCGTCGACGTGCGGTCGTGGGAAGAACACCGCCCGGCGGGACGGCGTCGCGAACGCCAGCCGGGGCGTGGCGCCGTCCTCGTCGACGAGGAGGTGCTGGCTGACACCGTCGTTGAGGTAGCGGATCGGGTGCCGGTCGGTGTCGCCGCCGGGCAACCCCTGCGGCGGCACCGGCCACTGCAACGGTGTTCGGCGGAGCCGGTCGTAGCTGACGCCGCGCAGGTCGTAGCCCGTCCGCAGATTGGTGAATCCGGTGATCTCGTCGATGATCTCGGCGCTGCTGCGGTAGTCGAAGTGCTCGCCGAAGCCGAGCTGGGCGGCGATGTCGCAGATCAGCTGCCAGTCCGGGCGGGCCTGTCCGGCCGGCGGGATCGACTGCTGCAGCAGCGTCATCGTGCGGTCAGAGTTGATCATCACCGCGTCCGATTCGGCCCACAGCGTGGCGGGCAGCACGATGTCGGCGTAGCGGTTGGTCGCGTTGTCCCGGTAGGTGTCCTGGGTGATCACCAGTTCGGCGGCCTCGAGTCCCGCGATCGTGGTCTTCCGGTTCGGCATGGTGGCCACCGGATTGGTGCAGATGATCCAGCACGCCTTGATCTCGCCGGCGGCGAGCCGTTCGAACATGTCGACCGCACCCGGCCCGAACTCGCTGCGGATGGTGTCCGGCGGCAGACCCCACTTCTGTTCGACGAACGCCCGGTCGTCGTCGGATACCACCGATCGCTGCCCGGGCAGGCCTGGGCCCATGTAGCCCATTTCACGCCCGCCCATGGCGTTGGGCTGACCGGTCAGCGACATCGGCCCGGTGCCGGGGCGGCAGATCGCGCCGGTCGCCAGGTGCAGGTTGCAGATCGCGTTGGTGTTCCAGGTGCCGTGGGTGCTCTGGTTCATCCCCACCGCCCAGCAGGTCATCCAGTCGCCGGCCTCGGCGATCATCGCGGCGGCCAACCGGAGGTCCGATTCGCCGATCCCGGTGATCTCCGACACCCGCGCGGGCGGATAGTCCGCCAGGAACGGGCGCATCTGCTCCCAGCCCTCGGTGTGCTCGGCGATGAACTGCTCGTCGATGTCGCCGCTCTCCACCAGCAGGTGCAGCAGTCCGTTGAGCAGCGCGAGGTCGGTGCCCGGCTTGATCTGCAGGAACAGATCCGCCTTCTCGGCGGTGGTGGTGCGCCGGGGATCGACGACGATCAGCTTGGCGCCCGCCTTGAGCCGGTCGGCCATGCGCAGGTAGAGGATCGGGTGACAGTCGGCCATGTTGGACCCGATGACGAAGAACAGGTTCGTCAGGTCGAAGTCGGTGTACGACCCGGGTGGGCCGTCGGAGCCGAGGGACTGCTTGTAGCCGGTGCCCGCGCTGGCCATGCAGAGCCGCGAGTTCGACTCCATGTACTTGGTTCGCAGGAAGCCCTTGGCGAGTTTGGTTGCCAGATACTGCGATTCGAGTGACATCTGCCCGGAGACGTACAGTGCGACCGCGTCCGGTCCGTACTTGTCGACGATGGCCCGCAACCGCCGGCCGGCTTCGGCGATCGCGTCGTCCACGGGCACCGGCACCGGTTCGTCGTCGCGGCCCGGCCGCAGCAGCCCCGACTTCAGCCGCCCCTCGTCGGCCCGCATCATCTCGGCGTGGGTGGCGCCCTTGGTGCACAACCGGCCCGCGTTGGTCGGGTGCAGCTTGTCCCCCGACACGCGGGCGATCACCGGGTGGTCGGCGTCACCGTCGGTCTGCACCTCGATGCCGCAGCCGACGCCGCAGTACGAGCATGCCGTCCTGGTCACCGCCATGACCCCAATGGTGTGCGGGTCCTGTTCCGGTTCGTTTCCGGTGACGTTATCGGGAGGAAAACTGGTGCTCACCGCCGTCACACGGCCTCGGTGAGCCGCATCTGCGCTGGTCAGCCCGTCGATGCCGGGGCGGGAACGCGGCCAATGTGTTCTCCGCCACCCGCCTTGGCCGTCTGCATCCGTAAATAGACGACCCAGGTCACGACCGCGCAGACCACGTAGAAGCCCATGAACACCCAGAACGCGTTGGTGGCCGACTTCGCGTCGCCGACGTAAGACGCGCGCAGCACGATGTTGATGAACACACCGCCGAGGGCGCCGACGGCTCCGGCGAATCCGATCAGCGCACCGGACATGCTGCGCGACCAGGCCGCCTTCTCCGCCGGGCTCCACTCGTCGTGGCCCTGGGCCTTCGCCTCGAAGATCGACGGGATCATCTTGTACGTCGAGCCGTTGCCGATCCCGGACAGGATGAACAGCATGATGAAGCCGGCCACGTAGAACGCCATCTGCCCGCCGGTCGGCGCGCCGGCCGTCCCGTCGTCGATCATGCCGGTGGTCACCAGGATCCCGGCGGCGAACGTCATCGCGACGAAGGTGTACAGCGTGATCCGTCCGCCGCCGATCCGGTCGGCGAGCTTGCCGCCGAACGGCCGCGAGATGGAGCCGAGAAGCGGCCCGATGAACGAGATCTGCGCGGCGTGCAGTGAGGCCTGCGCCGCGGTGTCGCCGCCGGCGAGGTAGTTGATCTGCAGCACCTGCCCGAAGGCGAACGAGAATCCGATGAACGATCCGAACGTGCCGATGTAGAGGAAGCTCATCACCCAGGAGTGCTGGTAGCGCAGCGCTTCGGCGAGCGCGCCGAGGTTGGACCGCTGGTTGCCGAGGTTGTCCATGAACAGCGCGGCGCCGACCGCGGCCGCGGCGATCAGCACGAGGTAGGTGGCACAGACGATTTCGGGAGCGGTGTTGCCGACGGTGGCGATCACGAGCAGTCCGACCAACTGGATCACGGGGACGCCGATGTTGCCGCCGCCGGCGTTCAGGCCCAGCGCCCAGCCCTTGAGCCGCTGCGGGTAGAAGGCGTTGATGTTGGTCATCGACGAGGCGAAGTTGCCGCCGCCGAAGCCCGCGAACGCGGCCACCACCATGAACGTCGTGTAGGACGTGCCCGGGTTCTTCATCACGTACCACGTCATGAGCGTCGGGATCAGCAGGAGCAGCGCACTGACGATCGTCCAGTTACGGCCGCCGAACCGGGCGGGCGCGATGGTGTACGGGATGCGCATGAAGGCGCCGATCAGGGTCGGCATCGCCACCAGGTAGAACTTGCCCGCCGGGTCGATGCCGTAGACGTCCTGCGGCATGAACAGCACCATCACCGACCAGATCGACCAGATCGAGAACCCGACGTGCTCGGCGAAGATCGACCAGATCAGGTTGCGCTTGGCGATCTTGTTCCCGCCCGAGTTCCACGCCTCGACGTCCTCGGCGTCCCAGTGTGCGATGTCGCGGCTCATGCCATCTGTCTACTGCCGGGCCGTTCCGCGGCCGTTGCCCCCCGATGTCGGCTGTGTCAACTCGCGCTCACACCCTCGCTGCGGGGCTGCTGTGCACAACGAGATCCACGGTCGACTCCGCGACGAAACCACCACGAAACAATCGCCGCCTAGTCATGGAGCATGAGCGACGGCAGCATTCCCCGATTCCTGCAGGGCGCCTTCGAGTTCGAGGGCAACGGCCTCACCAAGCCCGCGCCGATCGACGAAGCCCTGCGATACACGGTGCCCGCCGGGTCGGTGACCCAGCCGGTGTACTTCCGCGGCGGCAACTCCTGCGACGAGATGGTCACCGTGGTGCTGATGCGCGACGGTGCGCCGATGCGGTACTTCCCCATCGCCGCCAAGGGCGCCACCCATGTCGCGCTGCGGGTGGTCGAGGACCTGCTCGGCGACACCGTGCTCGAACTGTTCGTCGCCGCGCCTGCGGGCTGCTCGGGCACCGTCGTCGTCGACCTCGGACTGGTGGAGGTCTGATGCGCAGGCTGGTGGTGGTCGGCAACGGCATGGCGGGCGTGCGCGCCATCGAGGAGATCCTCGCCAGGGGTGGCGGCAAGATGTTCGACATCACCGTCTTCGGCGACGAACCGTACGGCAACTACAACCGGATCCTGCTGTCGAACGTGCTGGCGGGCAGCCAGGACGTCGAGGCCGACGCCGGGGAGATCTACCTCAACGCGCTGGACTGGTACGCCGACAACGGCATCGAACTCCGGGCCGGGGTGCGGGTGGTCCGCATCGACCGGTTCGCCCGCCTGGTGTACGCCGACGACGGCACCGTGCTGCACTACGACGATCTGGTGCTCGCCACCGGCAGCCGGTCGTTCTTCCCACCCATGACGGGTCTGTGGGCCGACGACACGACGCTGACCGACGGGGTGTTCGGCTTCCGCACCCTCGACGACTGCATGGGCATGATCGACGAGGCGCAGCACCGCACCAGGGCCGTGGTGATCGGCGGTGGCCTGCTGGGTCTCGAGGCCGCTCGCGGGCTGCAGAACCGTGGTCTGGCAGTGGATGTCGTGCATGCGGGTCCGGTGCTGATGAACGCGCAACTCGACGTCACGGCGGGCGCCATCCTTCGGCGGTCGGTGGAGGCGCTCGGCATCACCGTGCACACCGAGAAGCGCACCACCGAGGTGCTCACCGACGACTCCGGCAGATTGTCCGGGATCGTGTTCTCCGACGGGTCGACCATCGACTGCGACATGCTGGTGATCGCGGCGGGCATCCGGCCCAATGTCGGCCTGGCGCAACGGGCCGGGTTGACCGTCGAACGCGCGATCGTGGTCGACGATCACATGCGCTCGGTCGACGACGCGCACATCTACGTGGTCGGCGAGTGCGCCCAGCACCGCGGCCAGGTGTACGGGCTGGTGGCTCCGCTGTGGGAGCAGGCCGGGGTGCTCGCCGACCAGCTGACCGGGTCGAACCCGGCTGCGGCGTACCACGGGTCGCGCACCGCGACCAAGCTCAAGGTGGCCGGCGTGGACGTGGCGTCGATGGGCCTCAAGGCGCCGGAGCGGCCCGACGACGAATTCGTCCAGTACTCCGAGCCCCGGCACGGGGTCTACAAGACGATCGTCATCCGGGACGGGAAGCTGGTGGGCGCCACCCTTCTCGGTGACGTCAGCAAGGTGTCGTTCCTCACCCAGGCCTTCGACAGCGGGTTGCCGCTCCCCGACGAGCGGGTGTCGCTGATGTTCGACATCGGCACCCCCGACGTCGCGGTGGGCGTCGCCGAGCTCGCCGACGACGCCCAGATCTGCAACTGCAACGGGGTCAGCAAGGGCGCGCTGGTCGGCTGTGTCCGCGGCGGCGAGACGTCGGTGTCGGGCGTGATGGCGAAGACGAAGGCGGGCAAGGGCTGCGGCTCGTGCAAGGAGCTGGTGGGCCAGGTCGTCGAATGGGCGGCAGGCGGCGCGGTCAGCGAGGACCCGTCGGCGTCGTGGTACGTGCCCGGGGTGCCCTACGACAAGCCGACGCTGATGCGCCACATCCGCGAGCTCAGACTGCATTCGGTGTCCTCGGTGTTCGCCGCGCTGGCGCCCGACGGGCGCGAGGACGCGGGGTCCAAGATGGCCCTGGCCTCGCTGCTGGAGACGATGTGGGCCGACGAGTACGTCGACGAGCGCGACGCCCGGTTCATCAACGACCGGGTGCATGCCAACATCCAGCGCGACGGCACGTTCTCGGTGGTGCCGCAGATGAAGGGCGGCGTGACCGACGTCGCGCAGCTGCGCACGATCGCCGACGTCGCGGAGAAGTACGCAATTCCGATGATCAAGCTGACCGGTGGCCAGCGCATCGACCTGCTCGGGATACGCAAGGAGGATCTGCCCGCGGTGTGGGCCGACCTCGACATGCCGTCGGGCTACGCGTACGGCAAGAGCTTCCGGACCGTGAAAACGTGTGTGGGCAGCGACTTCTGCCGTTTCGGGCTGGGTGACTCGACGGCACTCGGCATCGCGATCGAGGAGCGCTACCAGGGCCTGGCGAGCCCCGCGAAGATGAAACTGGCCGTCACCGGATGCCCGCGCAACTGCGCCGAGGCGCTGTGCAAGGACCTCGGCGTGGTGGCCGTGGACGGCGGCCGGTGGGAGATCTACGTCGGCGGGGCGGCGGGTGCGCACATCCGCAAGGGCGACCTGCTCGCGACCGTCGACGACCCGCAGACGGTGATCACGCTGACCGGACGCTTCCTGCAGTACTACCGGGAGAACGCGAACTGGCTGGAGCGCACCTACGCGTTCGTGCCGAGGGTGGGCATCGAGCACCTGCGGGCGGTGGTGGTGGACGACAGCGAGGGCATCGCGGCGGGACTGGACCAGAGGATGCAGAAGTCGGTGGACGCTTACCGCGACCCGTGGCGGGACGGACAGGACCCGGTGACCGAAGGACAGTTCCGGCCGTCCCTGCCATTGCTGCCGCTTCCCCTGGTGCCGGTGCGATGAGCGTCGACATCGGCTCACTGGACGAGGTACCGGTCGGCGAGGGACGCACGTACTCGGTGCGCGGCGAGCAGATCGCGGTGTTCCGGCTGCGCGACGGCACGCTGCGGGCGATCGACGCGGTGTGCCCGCACCGCGGCGGACCGCTGGCCGACGGACTCGCCGACGACCGCGTCGTGGTCTGCCCGCTGCACGGGCACACCTTCGATCTCTGCGACGGGCGCGAGGCCGCCGGCGCCGACATGTCGGTGCGCAGCTTCCCCGTCGAGGCCGTCGACGGAACCATCCGCATCACGCTCTGATCCCCGCGGGAATACCCGGCCGGCCGGCACAGTTCGGTGACATATCACGCAATCCGGCCAGGCTGAAGGAGCACGTCATGCGTTACGCGATCATCGGAGCAGGGAACATCGGCACGGCCGTCGCGGGGCATTTCGCCCGTACCGGCACCGACGTCGGACTGGCCGCCTCACGCGGCATCGAGGCGGTCCGCGGCGTCGCGGACGCGATCGGACCGAACGTCATCCCGTCCGAGGTGTCCGACGCACTGGCGGCCGACGTCGTCATCCTCGCCGTCCCGTTCGAGGCGGTGCAGGGACTGGTCGGCTCGGTGCCGGATTGGCAGGACCGCATCATCGTCGACGCCACCAACGCCATCGACTACCGCGACTTCTCCCCCGCCGACCTCGGCGGGCGGGCGTCGTCCGACATCGTCGAGGAGTGGGCCACCGGCGCCAGGGTGGTCAAGGCCTTCGGCCACACCTGGGCCAAGGTGCTGGCGCGCGAACCCGGCGACGGGCACGGCGGCCGCCGCGTGCTGTTCGTGTCCGGCAATCACCCGGAGGCGAACGCCACTGTGGCCGAGCTGATCTCCGACCTCGGATTCGAGGCGCTCGATCTGGGCCGCAACGACGGCGGCGGACTGCTGCAGCAGTTCGGCGGGCCGTTGACCACCAAGAGCTTCATCTCGCAGGCCATCGGGGGCGCGGGGCCGGCCGAGATGGATCTCGTGTAGTCCGGCTCGCAGGCGGCGGAGACGGTACACGATTTCGTTACCAGGTTTGCGGTGCATCGTGACCATGGCTCGCGGTCGACATCGCTACGTTGCCGCCCGCCCTGCCTCACCATGCATACATGCGTCATTCGAAGGTATGCACGGTGCTCTTGGGCATCTGCCTGCTCGTCGCCGGATGCACCACGACGAGCAATGCCACGTCCGCCGCGCCGACGAGCACCCGTTTCGCCATTCCGCGTCCCCTCGTCGAACGTGAGCTGGCGGGACTGCTTCTCACACCGCAGGAGGCGGCCGCCGCAATGGGATCGCCCGGCATGATGGTCACCGAATCTCAGACCGCGATGTCCGACAACAGCGCGATCATGGCACCCGCGGAGTGTCTCGCCATTGACGGCGCCGCGGAGGCGCTGGTGTACGCGGGCAGCGGCTTCCAGGCCATGCGCGATCAGAGCCTCAACAACGGTGACGATTTCACCCACTACTTCAAGCAGGCAGTGGTGCAGTTCCCCTATCTCGAGAAGGCCGCCGCCTTCTTCGAGACCTCGGTCGGCCAGTGGCCGAACTGCCACCATTACGTGCACACCCAGAGCGGATCACGCTGGGATGTCGGGGAACTCAGGACCGACGACGAGATCCTGAGCACCAACGTCGTTCAGCAGGAAGCCGCCGCACCGGGGTGGGGGTGCGGCCGGGCGCTCGCCCTGCGCAACAACATCATCATCGACGTCAACACGTGCAGCGCCGACCCCGCCGACTCGGCGGTGAGGATCGCCGACCTCATCGGAGACAAGGTCCTGGCACAGTGGTGACGGCTCAGCCTTCCGCGGGCTTGACCGCCAGCACCGGCTTGGGGCACTCCAGCAGGACACGCTGCGCCACACTGCCCATCAGCAGCTTGCCCACCGGGTTGCGGTGCCGGAGCCCGATGACGAGCAGTTCGGCCTCGTCGCGGTCCATCGCGCGGACCAGTTCCTCGGCGGCGTCCACACCGACGGGCTGGCTGAGCTCGAACGGCACCCCGCATTCGGTGAGCCTGGCCTCGACGTCGTGCACCTCGTGCTCCTGGGCGAAGCGCTTGTCGACGTAGGACTCGCCGGAGGTGGCGTTGATCACCAGTAGGCCGGTGTCTCGGCGCTTGGCCTCGGTGATGCCGTGTTCGAGTGCGGCGCGGCCGAACTCGTCGGCCGAATATCCAACCACGATCATCGATTCTCCTCCCGCAAGCGGTCGTCGGTCATGACTGTGCCGCCTTCGCCTTCTGGTCCGCGTCGTCCTCGACGATCAACAGAGACTCCTCACTGCGGTGCATCAACTTCAGGATCAGCGGCATGACGAGCAGGATCGCCATCAGGATGTAGGTGATGATCGCCACCGGCTCGGTGAACAGGCTGGACCAGTCCCCGCCGCCGAGCTGAAGGCTCTGACGGAGTTGACGTTCCACGCGCGGCCCGAGGATCACCCCGATGATCAGCGGCAGCACGGGCAGGCCGAAGCGCCGCATCATCAGGCCGAGCAGGCCGAACACCAGCAGCAGCGCCAGGTCGAGCGGCTGCACGTTCACCGCGAGCGCACCGAGCGTCGCGAAGAACAGGATGCCGGCGTACAGGTAGGGCCGGGGTGTGCGCAGCAGCTTCGCCCACAGCGGCGCCAGCGGCAGGTTGATCAGCAGCAGCAGCAGGTTGCCGATGAAGAGGCTGGCGATCAGCGTCCAGATCAGCAACGGCTCCTTGTCGAAGAGCGTCGGGCCGGGCTGGATCCCGTACGACACGAAGGCGGTCAGCATGACGGCCGCGGTGGCGTTGGTGGGCAGGCCGAGCGACAGCATCGGCACCAGCGTGCCCGCGGCCGAGGCGTTGTTGGCGGCCTCGGGTCCGGCGACACCTTCGATGGCGCCCTTGCCGAACTCCTCCTTGTGATTCGAGAGCCGCTTCTCGGTGATGTAGGACAGGAACGTCGGCAGCTCGGCGCCGCCGGCGGGCAGTGCGCCGAACGGGAATCCGTACGCGGTGCCGCGCAGCCACGGCTTCCACGACCGCCGGAAGTCGTCACGTCCCATCCAGGGACGGCCCACCGGGATCACCTCGGCGGGGCGGCGCCGGAGGTGTGCGGCGACCCATAGCGCCTCGCCGACCGCGAAGATGGCCACCGCGATGACGACGATGTCGATGCCGTCGGAGAGCTGCGGCAGCCCGAACGTCGCGCGCGGCTGGCCGGTGAGGAAGTCGATGCCGACCACGCCGATCCCGAGACCCAGGAACAGCGAGATGGCGCCGCGCAGTTTGGAGGCGCCGAGCACCGCGGTGACCGCGACGAGCGCGAAGATCATGATGGCCAGATAGGACGGCGCCCCGAGCGACACCGCGAACCGCGAGATCGGCGGTGCGAAGGTCGCCAGCAGGGCGGTGCCGATCGCGCCCGCGACGAACGACCCGATGGCCGCGGTCGCCAGAGCCTGTGCGGCGCGCCCCGCCTTGGCCATCTTGTTGCCCTCGATCGCGGTGATCACCGAGGACGATTCGCCCGGGGTGTTCAACAGGATCGAGGTGGTGGAACCGCCGTACATGCCGCCGTAGAAGATGCCGGCGAACATGATGAACGCCGCGCTGGGGCTGACGTTGTAGGTGACGGGAAGCAGCAGCGCGACCGTCATCGCGGGCCCGATGCCGGGCAGCACGCCCACCGCGGTGCCCAGCAGCACGCCGATGACCGCGTACAGCAGGTTCATCGGGGTCGCCGCCTCGGCGAATCCCTGGAGCAGCCAGTCGAAGTTGTTCATCTACAGGATCCCGTCCAGAATGCCTGCGGGCAGCGGGATCCCGAGCCCGGAATAGAATGCGTAGAAGCTCACCAGCGCGAGCACCACGCCGATGGCGAGATTGCGCACGTAGTGCCGGTTGCCCAGAATCGTTGCCGCACCGGCGAACAGCAGCGTGCTGGTGATCACCCAGCCGAGCGGTTCGACCAGCAGGATGACGGCGACGAACACGCCGACGAGCATCCCGACGGTGCGCCAGTCGCTTGGCGCGTCCGGGTCGACGTCCTCACCGGCATCGGCCTCACCGACCGATCCGCGCGGTATCGCCACCGCGAGGATGATGGCCAGCACGATCAGCACGATGCCGATGACCATCGGGAAGGCCTTGGGGCCGACCGGGTCCACCTTGGCGAATCCGGGTTCCAGCGACAGCGCGCCGTAGATGAGGAAGGCGCCCACCGCGACGAGCACCGCGCAGACGAGGTACTGCGCCTTGTCGATCCGCTTCTCGTCGAGGACCGGTTCCCGGTCCGGTGGTTCCTGGGCCGGCGGTTCCGGCCTCTCGGTGGTGGTCACAGCAGCCCCAGTTCGGTCAGGGTCGAGGAGACCCGGTTGTCCTGGTCCACGAGGAACTGCTCGAACGCAGGCCCGGTCACGAACGCGTCGGTCCAGCCGTTCTTCACCAGGGCGTCCTTCCAGCCCTGTGAGGCGTGCAACTCCTCGAGCACCTTGATCATCTTCTGTTTGGCATCGTCGGAAATGCCTGGCGGAGCAAGGACTCCGCGCCAGTTGGCGAAGGTCAAGTCGATGCCGGACTCCTTGAGTGTCGGTGCGTCGATGCCTTCGACGCGCTCGTCGCTCGACACCGCGAGCACCCGCAACTGGCCGGCCTCGATCTGATCGATGAGCTCACCCGGGCTCGACGTGCCCGCGGTGATCTTGTTGCCCAGCAGCGCCGTCAACAGGTCACCGCCGCCGTCGTAGGTGACGAAGTTGACCGACTTGGGGTCGACGCCGACGGCCTCGGCGGTTTCCATCGGGAACAGGTGATCCGGTCCGCCCGGCGAGGATCCGCCACCGATGGTGACCTTCGACGGGTCCTTCTTCCATGCCGCGACGAAGTCCTGGATCGTCTTGAACGGCGAATCGGCGGGCACGAAGATCGCGCCCGGGTCCTCGATCAGTTTGGCCAGCGCCGTCGCGTCGGACGCCTTGATCTTCGAGCCGTTGGTGTACGTGGCGCCGACGACACCGAGCCCCATGGTCATCATGAGGTCGTTGTTGCCCTTCTCGTTCATCAGCCGGGCCATCGCGACGGTGCCGCCGGCGCCGATCACGTTGAACACCTCGATGCGCCCGGTGATGTCGTCGTCCTCCATGATCTTCACCGCGGTGCGCGCGGTCAGGTCATAGCCGCCGCCGGGGCTGTTGGGGACCATCATCCGGAGCCGGTGGAACTCCTCGTTCCCGTCGCCACGCGTGACGCCACAGGCCGTCAGCACCAGGAGCGCGGTGAGCGCGAGGCCCAGCGCCCTCGGTAGTGCGGCCAGGATTCTCTGCACAGTCGTCCCCAATCGGCAGCGGTGTGATGCTCAGCAATACTGGACCCCGTCAGTGATGTGCGTCACTGATTCGAACGCAAAGGAAGATTTGGTCATTAAGAACACGGACCACTCGCGGTGGGCGCCGGTCATCCGGGCGCTGTCCGGGCGCAGCCTCGCCGGACAGTTCCTGGCGTTCCAGCTGCTGGTCGTCGCGGTGGTGCTGCTGGCGGTGGCCGGCTTCTCCGTAGCGGAGTCGACGCGGGAGTTCCGCGACGTGCGGGGGCAGCGGTTGATCGCCGTGGCCGAGAACGTGGCGTCGACACCGGTGGTGCGCGACCGCTACGACGATCCCGCGGCCGCACAGACCCTCGCGCCGGAGGTCGACCGTGCCGTCGCACTGTCGGGCGCCGGGCTGGCCGAGATCATCGACCCGGCCGGGGTGGTGCGGGCGTCATCTGACCCGTCCCGGGTGGGCCGCCAGACAGATCTCGGGCTGACCCGGGCCGACGAGGGACGGGCGTGGTTCGGAGACGGTGACATCGACGGCGTGCACAACCTCATCGGTCAGGTACCGCTGCTGTCCAGCAACGGTGAGGTGCTGGCGATCGCATCGGTGAGCGAGCCCTACCCGTCCGTGTGGGGTCTGGTGAGCGGAGCAGGCGAACGGCTGCTGTTCTACCTCGGGATCGGCGCGGCGTTGGGCATGCTCGCGTCGTGGCTGCTGTCGCGGCGCATCAAGCGGCACACCGGCGGCCTGGAGGTCGCCGAGATCGCCGGGCTGGCCGACCATCGGGAAGCGTTGCTGCACAGCATCCGTGAGGGCGTGGTGGCGGTCAACAACGAGGGCGGCATCACGCTGCTGAACGACAGTGCACAAGAACTGCTCGGCGTGGCGGGCACGGCGGTCGGTCGCCGCGTGGACGAGGTCGGACTGGATCCGGCGGTGGTGGAGTTCCTGCTCTCCGGCGAGGATCGCCGTGACGTGGTGATCGCCACCCGGACCCGGGTGCTGGCCCTGAACCGGCGCGCGACCACCAGTGCCGGCCGGCGGATCGGTACGGTGACCACGATGCGCGACAGCACCGAACTGGCCGCACTGCAGGCACAGCTGTCGTCGCACAAGAGCGTGACCGACACCTTGAGGGCCCAGACCCACGAGTTCGCCAACCAGTTGCACACCATCTCCGGCCTGGTGCAGCTCGGTGAATACGACGCCGTGCGCGACCTGGTCGGCGACCTCACCCGCAGGCGGGCCGAGATCAGCGACGCGGTGACCCGGCGCATCTCCGATCCCGCGGTGGCGGCGCTGCTGATCGCCAAGACCACGCTGGCCGCCGAGAGCGGGGTGGCGTTGCACATCGACCCGGAGTCGCACCTCGGCGCGCTCGACCCGGCGTTGGCCACCGACGTGATCACGTTGCTGGGCAACCTCATCGACAATGCGGTGGACGTGTCGGTGGGTTCGGGTGAGGCGCGGGTGGTGGTGGCGATCGCAGACTCCACCGGGTTGGAGGTGTCGGTGTCGGATTCGGGTCCCGGTGTGCCCGAACACCTCCGGGAGGCGATCTTCGCTCGCGGCGTGACGTCGAAATCGGATGTGCCCGGTGGTCGCGGCATCGGCCTGGCGCTGGTGCGGCTGGTGACCGCGCAGCACGGCGGCAGCGTCGAGGTGACCGATCGGCCGGGCGGCGGGGCGACGTTCGTCGCCAGACTGCCGGGGGTGCTGGCCCGTGCGTGACGTGCTGGTGGTCGACGACGACTTCATGGTGGCCGACATCCACCGCCGGTTCGTCGACCGGGTGGACGGATTCCGGGCCGTCGGCGTCGCACGCACGGGCGGCGAGGCGCTCGTCGCCGCACGCGACCTGAGACCGCACCTCATCCTGCTCGACGTGTACCTGCCCGACATGACGGGGCTGGAGGTGCTGCACCAGTTGCGCTCGGCAGGCGACCGGGTGGGCGTCATCATGATCACAGCCGCGCGCGAATTGGACACTGTAAGTGGCGCATTGGATGGCGGGGCCGCCGACTACCTGATAAAGCCGTTCGAGTTCGCGCAGCTGCGGGCCAAGCTCGAGGCGTTCGCCGCACGGGCCGATGCCCTCGAATCCGACCGCGGCGCCGACCAGTCGCTGATCGACGCGCTCTTCGGCAGGCCCGCGACCTCGGCCGAGGCACTGCCCAAGGGGCTGGGCGTCGAGACCGGCAGGCTGGTGCTCGACGCCGTCCGTGACGCCGGTGAGGTGTCGGCGGCCGAATGTGCCGAGCTGATCGGGATCTCGCGGGTCAGCGCGCGCCGGTACCTCGAGCACTACCTGAGCACCGGCGCACTCGAACTCCGGCTGCAGTACGGCGTCGGCAGACCGGAGCGCCGCTACCGCGCCCGTGGTTAGACGGCGGCACCGTGATCTCGAAAGTGTCCGTCAACCCGGGAGTCGTCGCGGCGGCACGGCGTCCGACCGCGGACGGCGTATACGTCCACGTACCGTTCGACGCCACTGACACCGTGCCGCAAGGGGTCGCGGTCGGCCTGGTGAATGTGAATGTGTCACCGGCAGGATGCGAGGCAGTCACCAGACCCAAAAAGGCGCCGATGCTCGCCACGGAGCACCGACAGTGGGCGCGCTCGCGACCGGGGCGGCGACACTCGGCGCGATCACGGTCGTGACGGTGACGGTCGTCAGACCGCCGTGTCCGTCGTCGGCGGTGACGGTGAACCTGTCGGTGTCGGTGATGAAGGTGGTGGCCCGCGCCCGCTCGCGCGCGGCGTCGGTCGGCGTGTAGACGAACGTGCCGTCCGTCGGGTTGATCGTCACCGAACCCGATGTCGGCTGCGTACTGACTCGATAGCCGACGGCGTCATTGTCGGCGTCGGTGGCCGTGACCTTGCCGGTGACCGTTCCGCCCACCGGATCGGGCTTGTTCGCGGTGGCCCGGATCGACGACGGCGCAGTATTTTTCGGCACCACGTCCACGGTCACCTGTTCGACGTCCACGCCGCCGTATGCGTCGGTGACGGTGATGGTGAAGGTGTCGGTCTTGGCGGCATCCGGTGCGCCGGTCTTCGCAGCGGCGTGACGGGCCGCGGCAGTGGGCGTGTAGGTCCACGCCCCCGTCGACGTCACTGTGACCGTGCCCTGGTCGGTGGTCGATCCGGTGTAGGTGACCCTGTCCTTCTCGGCGTCGACCGCTGTCACCCTGCCCGTGACGGTGCCGTTCCATGTGCTCGGAGCGTTCTTGGTGACGGTGGCGACGGGTGCCGTGTTGGGCAGCGTGTCCTTCAGCCGGAGGACGATGGCCTTGCCGTCATGGTCGCCGGTGATTCCGCCGTTGCCCATGTCCACGATCTCTACCTGTTCTGCGGCACCGCTCTCGATGAGCGACTGCGCGAGATCGTCGCGCGCCGAGTCGAACGACAGGTAGCCGTGCGTGGTGCCCTGGGTACTGAAGGCGCCGGTCCAGACGAACCCATCACCGCTCGCCGCGGGCGCCGGTCCGAACATCCGGCCGTGGACGTTGGGCGACCCGCCGTTGCCGTAGGCCTGCAGGAAGCCGCTGGGTTGCTGCCCGTACCTCTGGCCGTCGATCAGCCCCTGGTAGCCGGTGCTGTGCGGTGTCTCAGCCGGGTAGCCGGAGACCGCCAGCGCCCGGTTGAGCCTGCGGATCGACTCCTCGCGGCTGGCGGACGTCTCGTCGATGATGATCACGTTGACCGGCTCCAGCAGAGGCCTGCCGCCATCGGTCGCTCCGCCGTAGTTGGCGATCTGCCCATTGGATTTGAGCATCCAGGTGCCGATGTTCCCGTAGGCGGTCGGGACGTAGTCACCGGGCTTGGGTGTCACCACTGTGGTCGCGGCGGCTGCGGTGACGAGGCTTCGCGGTGCCACGGTGTTCGGCGCCACCGTCGATGCGTTCGTGAGCAGCGCGTTCTCGGTCTCGCGCCGCAGCATCTGCAGCACACCCAGCATCGCCAGATTCGGCGCTGCCGGTAGGTCGCCGGTGCGTGCGCCGGCAGGAGAGGTGAGGCCGACCGCAGCGAGCAGGTTCGACACCGCCGTGGTGACCTGCCGCGCCGGCGGCGCAACGGAGCGAGGTGTTGTGATTCCGCTTGTGAATGCGACCGATTCGGTGACGGCGCGTTGCACGGTCAGGCCTGCGGCAGAGACGGAGGCTGCACGACCGGAGGCCGGAGGCGCGTCGACGGGAGCTCTGCCGGCCCCCTCGACGGTGGCACTGTCCTGGACCACGTTGCGGACCCGGTCCGACAGCGTGCGGGTGTTCTGAGGCCGGGCGGGCGCACGGGTCCGTGAGTCGACCTTCGCGTCGTCTCGCCCGGAGGTCGGGGTGGAGCCGTCGAAGGGATCGGCCGGTCTGGAGATCTCCACGGGCACCAGAGCGCGAATTGCGGCGGAGAGTCGTTCGGAGAATGGCGCACGGTCCCCCGCTTCGGCAGCCTGCTCACTCTTCGTGGCCCCGTCGGCGCTGCCGGATCGGCTGGTTTTCATGTCGTCGGACCCAGCGGCCCGGCGTGCGGCGGCAGTACCGCGCCCACCATCGCTCTGCTGCAATCTCGGCAGCCTCGGAGAGCGGGGCTTGGTCAGCTTCACGCCGTCGGATGCCCGGCCCGCCTTGGCGCCGTCGGCGGACTCATCAGTTGAATTATGGTTAGCAGCAGCTTGTTTGGCGCCGCTGCTGCTTTGAGAATCGGTTCCGGTGGAATCGTCGGCACTCGCGACTCCGCCTCCGGCCACTGCGGCACCGATCCCCAACGCCACCGCGAGCGCACCGACACGACCTACGTAGTTCGCGGCCCCCGCCGCCTGCCCGGTGAAGATCGTCCGGTGAGTCGCGGCATTGACCGCGCTGTGCTGCCCCATGAAAAGTCCCCATATCCCCGCGGCGCACACAGGTCCCCGTCACGAGGTGCTCAGCCGCTTATCTGTGGCCGCATTCTATGCACGCAGATTCCTCACTAGCAACGACCGGCCCCGGTTGATTTCCTTTGCATGTAAGTGATCTTGGCGAAGGGTGGCGCCGTTTCACGCCATGGCCTTCATCGAGCCGAGATCCCCGCTCATCTGGTTGGCGTGGCATGGAGTCGATGGCAGCGCAGCGAAACGCCGCGAATTGGCCCGTATGACGCGATCGCGCCACCGAGCAAACTCGCTCCTCGACGGCCGCTACCGATTCCGCGGTTAGTCAGAACGGCGGCTCGTCGGGTAGTGGTGGTGGGCCGGGCGGGGGTCGCCAGTCCGGTGGCAGGACTTCGGATTCGTAGGGTTCGTTGACCCAGCGCATGAACGGGCCTTTGGTCGGTCGGCCGCCTTTGAACAACATGAGCATGGTGCGATGGCGGTTGCGGTCCTTGCGGGCCTCGACCTCGCGGCGGCGGGCCCGCTCCAGGGTGCGGTGAGCGTCGTTGAGCGGGCGCAGTGCGCGGTTCTTGGCGCGGCGCCGCTCGATGCGCGTCGCGCGTCTACGCAAGGGGTTACAACGCGCGGGTGACGGCGCCGCACAGGGGCGACCACCCAGGGCCGGGAAGAGTTCGACACCGCCGGGCACGGTGCGCAGTTGGCGTCCATCGGGGGTCGTCCACACCACCGTGCCGTCGGGCAACTGCAGGTCACGCCATCCCTGCACGAACGTCTTGGCTCGATGATGTTGACGGCACAGGCATTTGAGGTTCTCGGGTACCGTCCGACCGCCCGCCCGCGGGTCGACGTGGTTGAACGGGACGGTGTGGTCGATGTCGCAACGCTGCGCGGGCCGGTCACACCCGGGGAAACGACACGTCAGGTCCCGCATCCGCACGAAGCGTTCCACCGCCGCCGTCGGCTGATACCGCAACGCCTGCTCGGCGGTGACGACCGGCGGGTTGAGTGGCCGCAGCGTCGCCCCCTGAGCCAGTTGGCGCACCAGATCGGCGTCGATCACCCCGAAGCCCTCCAGATAGCCCGGCCGATTGCCGGTACCCACCACCGTGGACTGATCGGCGACCACATTGATCACGAACGTGGTGCCCGACAACGCGGGCGTTGGGGGTGGAGGCGCCGGGGGCGGCTGGAATGCCTCGACGTCACCGGTGTCAGCGGCGGTCTCGAGGCCACTGGAGTCGGCGGTGGGTGTCGCCGGGCGGGCCGCACACGCCTCACACCGGCACGACAGTGGCCGTCCCTGCGCCATCGCGGCCACCGCGTCCGCGCGGCGCTGAGCGAGGGTCCGCGGATCCTCCCGGCACACCCCGGTCGCGAGCTCGCCCAGCGTGCGGTCGAAGATCACCGCGGTCTCGGCGTTCACCACACCGTCGACCTTGGCCGTGCCGTCGCCCACCGCGATCACGTCCATATGCCGGCGGTCCTCCGCCCGCTCCCGCTCCTTGACCGCATCGCGGTCCAATGTGCGCACCGCGGCGTCTACCGCGTCGATCACCCGCTTGCGGGACCAGGACTGCCACCGCGACACCCGCTCGGCCAACTGCGAATCAAGGGCGGCGATGATCCTGCGATCACTGACCAGCTCACTGCGCGACAAGATGAGCTGCACCGTGCGCCAGTCGATGTCACCCCGAGCCAGCACCGCGGCTACCTTCGGCAGCCGGCTGTCCAACGCATCGGCCTGCGACACCAGCACACTGGCCGCCGCCGCCGACAGATTCATCGCCGCGGCCACCTCCGCACTCGTGCGCTGCAACCCGGTGACGATCATGTAGCCACAGTCCGGATCCTCGGCCTCGGCCTCCCAGGTGCGCCGGCCCAGCAGCTCCGCGATCGCCGCCAACCGCCGCCCCACCAGCCTCGACTCCTCCCGATAGGCATAGGTGATCACAGCGACCACCTCACCCGTCGACGCCGTATCGAACATGTGTTCGAGTGTACTGATACGGTCTGACAACCCGGGCTCGCGAGGCGACTACTGTGAGGGTCTCGACTGGGAGACAGAAGGCGGGACGAACGTCCCTGCCCTCTTCAGGATATCCGGCACCGGGGGGCTTGCCGCAAGGCCGGGGTCATGGCGCACACTCGCTGCTCCACGAGTTCGACGAAGGAGACAGCAGAGGTAGTGAGGGATCTGGCGTACGACGACGAACTGCAGGCCGAGCGCGACTATGTCGCCGACCTGTACGCCCGCCTTGACGCGGAACGCGACCGGGCCAAACGCCGCTACCAGGAGGCGCTGCGCAGTCCCATCGACAAGATGGACGGCGGGACGCTGGTGGCGCGCGACGCGGAGGTCCATGCGCTCGCCAAGCAGATGGCGCGCCTGGACGTGGCCGACCACGGCCTGTGCTTCGGCCGCCTGGACTCCCTGTCGGGCGAACGCTGCTACATCGGCCGCATCGGTCTCCTCGACGAGGACAACGGGTACGAGACCAAGCTGCTGGACTGGCGTGCCCCCGCGGCGCGGGCCTTCTACACGGCCACCGGTGCGCACCCGGAGGGCATGCGCCGCCGCAGGCAGTTCCACACCCGCGGGCGGCGGTTGCTCGACTTCACCGACGAGATCTTCGGCCAGATCGGTGAGGAACGCGGCGACGCCGCGCTGCTCGCCGCCGTCAACGCGCCGCGCGGCGAGGGCATGCGCGACATCGTCGCCACCATCCAGGCCGAGCAGGACGCGATCATCCGGCTCGACCATCCGGGGGTGACGGTGATCGAGGGCGGTCCCGGCACCGGCAAGACCGTCGTCGCGCTTCACCGGGTCGCCTACCTGCTCTACACCCAGCGCAAGCGCATGGAGCGCCACGGCATCCTCGTCGTCGGGCCGAGTCCGGCGTTCCTCGAGCACATCGGCCGTGTGCTGCCGTCCCTCGGCGAATCGGACGTGGTGTTCACGACCCCCGGCGATTTCGTGCCCGGCCTGCGGGTGACCGCGGAGGACACCCCGGACGTGGCCCGGCTCAAGGGTTCCCTGGGGATCCTCGACGTGCTGGCCGCGGCCGTCGCCGACCGGCAGCGTGTCCCCGGCGAACCGCTGACGATCGGACTCACCGACGTCACGGTGCGCATCGACGCCGAGACCGCCGAGTGGGCTCGGGAGGAAGCCCGTTCAACGGGTCTGCCGCACAACGAAGCCCGCACGAAATTCCGCGAGATCATCGAGTACGTGCTCACCGAACGGGCGATCGCCCGCATCGGCCGGGGGTGGCTCACCCGTGACGACCGCGGCGCGTGGGAAGAGATGCGGAAGGGCCTGCTCCGCGAGCTCAGGGACAACGCGCAGTTCATCGCCGCGCTCGACGCACTGTGGCCGCTGTTGACCCCTGAGGCACTGCTGAAATCGCTGTACGAATCCCCCGAGCGGCTGGAGGCGGCCGGCGCCGGCCAACTGCTCCGGCGCGCCGACGGCGGCGCCTGGACCGTCTCCGACGTGCCGCTGCTCGACGAACTGGTCGACCTGCTTGGCCGCGACCGGGCGGCCGATCAGGCCGTGGAGAAGGAGCGACAGGCCGAAGCGGACTATGCCGCAGGTGTTCTGGACATGATGCTCGCGCGCGAAGACATGATGGACGACGAGGACCACCTGCTCGCGAGCGACGTGATCGGCGCCGAGGACCTTGCGGAGCGCTTCGAACAGCGCGACATTCGAGACGTCGCCGAACGCGCCGCCGCCGACCGCGACTGGACCTACGGCCACGTCGTCGTCGACGAAGCGCAGGAACTGTCCGAGATGGACTGGCGGGTGCTGATGCGGCGATGCCCGGCCCGGTCGTTCACGGTGGTCGGCGACCTCGCCCAGCGTCGCTCGGCGGCAGGGGCGACATCGTGGGCGGAGATGCTCGATCCGCATGTGCCCGGCCGATGGGTGTACCGCTCGCTGTCGGTGAACTACCGCACGCCCGCCGAGATCATGGCCGTCGCCGCCGCGCTGCTCGCCGAGTTCGCACCGGGCGTGCGGCCACCGGATTCGGTGCGCGCCAACGGCTTCCGACCCTGGTCCCGTCGTGTCGGCGACGCCGACCTCGCCGAGGCCATCGGCGACTTCGAGCGGGACGAGGCCGCGCGCGAGGGCACCAGCGTGGTGATCGGCCCGCCCGGCGTGCCCGGCACGGTGCCGCCGTCGGAGACCAAGGGCCTCGAATTCGACGCCGTCCTCGTCGTGGCGCCGGAGCGGATCCTCGCCGAAGGCCCGCGCGGCGCGGCCGAACTCTACGTTGCGCTCACCCGCGCGACCCAACGACTCGGGGTGCTGCACGAGGGGCCGCTGCCACCGGCGCTCGCCGGACTCGCCGACGCGGACACCGAAGGCCGCTGACTCAGTACCGGCCCTTCAAGCGGTCCCGGTAGGACCGGCCGTCGGGGTCGTAGAGCAGCCGGTAGGCCGGACCGGCCCACAGCCGGGTCAGCCGGCCGAGCTTCTCGGCGCGGTGGCTGCGCAGCCGGCCCGGCGGCCGCGGACCGCGCTGCCCACCGTCGTACCAGGCGTCGAGAGTTTCTGCAGCCGAGACGAATTCGCGTACAACGTCGGCGGGGTCGATGAGTCCGTCGTCGCTGTCGCGGTCGAGGTGTTCGCGCATCAGCTCCAGCCGCAGCTCTCTGGCGAACACGCGGGCGCCGTCACCGCAGCCCGCGGGGTCGGTGGGCTCCCGCTCGTCGCGGGTGCCGTCGAGGACGGCGCACGACAATTCGCTGTCGTGCGTCCACGACCGGCGGTTGAAGTTGTCGCTGCCGACACACGCCCACACGTCGTCGATGACGCACACCTTGGCGTGCACGTACACCGGTGTGCCCCGATGGTTCTCGATGTCGAAGACGTGCACCCGGTCGGGGCTGGCGGCTTTGCAGGCATCGATCGCCTCGCGGCGGCCGATCAGATTGGGCGGCAGTGCGAGCCTGCCGTCGACGTCAGGATGCCTGGGCACGACCGCGATCAGGTGCAGATCCGGGTTCGCCGCCAGGGCGGCGGCGAACAGGTCGGCGACCTGCTTCGACCACAGGTACTGGTCCTCCAGGTAGATCAGGCGTCGCGCCTTCGCGATCGCCTTGGTATAGCCGCGGGCCACGGTGAACTCACCGTGCGGGGCGAAGTCGAATTCGAAGTGACCGTCGGGATATGTGCGCAGCACCTGCACCGCATGCGGACCGCACGGCGGCGGGTCCGGCGGCTGCTCCGGCAGCGGGTCCGCCTCCAGATCCGCGCCGCGCAGCTTGTCGCGGACCCAGGCGATCGGGTTCAACATGTCGAGCGACGCCGGATCGTTCCACCGCTCGCGGAACGTGGCATCCAGCGCGCCCACCACTGGCCCCTGCAGTCGCAGTTGCACGTCGTGCCACGGCGGGTGCTCGCCGTACTGGGCCGCCATCTGCACCGCCTGCGGATCGCCGTGATGCGACCGGTCGTCGCGGCGGGAATGGCACAGGTCGATGCCGCCGGCGAAGGCGACGTCGCGCTCCGGCTCGCCGGGATGCCGGATGACCACCAGCTTCTGGTGGTGCGACCCGCCGATGCGCACCCGCTGGTCGAGCAGCACCTCCCCGCCTGCCGCTTCGATCGCCTCACCGAGGTGCTGGTTCTCCTCCTCGCTGTACTGCATCCAGTCCATATGCGACCGCCACACCAGCCCCTTGACGACGACGCCGCGCTCGGCGGCGTGACAGAACAGCTCGCGGATGGTCGGACCGCCGTCGCGCAGCAGCTGGTCGGGATCACCGCGCCAGTCGGTGAAGAACACGTGGTCGCCCTCGCCGAGCGCCTCCACCTCGGTGACGAGGTGGTCGAAGTAGGTCGCGCCGTGGATGAGCGGCTCCACCAGGCTGCCCTCGCACCAGGCGGGCAGGTCCGAGTGGGGGTTGTTCCGCTCGGCGGTCGTCAGGAACCACTCGGAGAGGTCGTTCACCTCGGGGGAATGCCCACTTGCCCGCCAAAGTACGCCGCCCGGGCTCGCCGACTCTGCCAGGATCAGTCATGACCCGCGCCCGTCGCATGCTCACCGTCCTGTGCGCGCTGACCGTGCTCGCCGGGTGCGCACCGGAGCCCGACCAGACTCCGCCGCCCGCAGAGGATTCCAGGGCGGCGGCGATCCGGGCCATCGTGCGTGACGCCATCGCCTCGGCCCACCTCAAGGCGGTGCTGGTGCGGGTGACCGAGGACGGCAGGGAAATTCTCACCGACGCCTTCGGCGAGTCCATGACCGGTGTGCCTGCCACTGCGCAGATGCACTTCCGCAACGGCGCCGTGGCCATCTCCTACGTCGCCACACTGTTGCTCATCCTCGTCGACCGCGGCACGGTGCGGCTCGAGGACAGGCTGTCGACATGGTTGCCCGAGGTCCCGCACGCCGAGGCGGTCACACTCGGCCAGCTCGCCCAGATGACATCGGGCTACCGCGACTACGTGATCGGCAACGACGCCTTCACCGCGGCCGCCTACGACAACCCGTTCCGCGCCTGGACCACCGACGAACTGCTGCGCTACGCCGTCGACGAGCCGCTGCTCTACGAACCGGGCACCAACTGGAACTACGCCCACACCAACTACGTGCTGCTCGGCCTGGCGCTGGAGAAGGCGACCGGCCGGGGTATGCCGGAACTGTTGGCCGCCAACGTGTTACAGCCCCTCGGCCTCACCGGCACCACCGCTTCGCTGACGGCCGAGATCCCCGAGCCGGTGCTGCACGCCTTCAGCTCCGAGCGCCGGGCCGCACTCGGTGTGCCCGCCGGCACCCCGTTCTACGAGGAGTCGACGTTCTGGAACCCGTCGTGGACCATCACACACGGAGCCGTACAGACCTCCACCATCGGCGACCTCGCCCGCACCGCAGAGGGCATCGGCTCCGGGCAGCTGCTGTCCGAGGCGTCCTACCGCAGGATGACCTCGACCGACCTGCGAGGCAGGACACGGCCGCAGCCCGGCTGCAGCACCTGCTTCGCCCAGGGCATCGGCTACACCTACGGCCTCGGCGTGGTGATCTCCGGAGATTGGTTGCTGCAGAACCCGTTGCTGTCCGGTTCGTCGGCGGTGGAGGCCTACCTTCCGGAACGCAAGCTGGCCGTCGCCGTCGCGGTGACCTACACGCCCGAGGCGTTCGACGACCAGGGCGACTACGCCAACGAGGCCGAGGCGCTGTTCCGCCGGATCGGCGCCGAACTGGCCCCCGAGGATGCGCCCCCCATGCCGCCGCCGAGATAATGACTGCCGTGGCGTCGAAGGTGTTGTTCCTCTACAACGAGCATCTGGCGACCGAGGGCCTCCTCGGCGAGGCATTCGCCGACAGCGGCTTCGACATCGACACGTTCGAGGTGGTGTCCGCCGACCGGGTGGACAACCCGGCGGTCGACGTGACCTTCCCCGATCCGACCGGCTACGACGTCGTCGTGCCGCTCGGCGCGCGCTGGCCGGTCTACGATGAGGCGTTGCGCCGCACCTGGGTGGACGCCGAGATGCAGATGATGCGTGACGCCGCGGCCGCCGGGGTGGCGCTGCTCGGTGTGTGCTTCGGCGGTCAGCTGCTGGCGCAGACGTTCGGCGGCACCGTCGCCCGGTCGACGGCACCCGAAATCGGCTGGTACCAGGTCGACACCGACGACACCGGGGTGGTGCCGCCCGGGCCCTGGTTCCAGTGGCACTTCGACCGGTGGACGCTGCCGCCCGGCGCCACCGAACTCGCGCGCACCGCACAGGCGTCGCAGGCGTTCGTCCTCGGCCGCACACTGGCACTGCAGTTCCACCCCGAGTTGGACGCCGGCCTGCTCGCCGGCTGGCTGGCCGACGACCGCGATGGAGACGTCGTGGGGGCGGGCCTGCGACACGACGAACTGCTCGCCCGCACAGCCGAGATGCGCGACGACGCCGCGCGCCGGATCGGGCTGCTGGTGCGGGGCTTCCTGGATCGGGTGGCGCGTCAGCCGTGTCCGAGCTGATGGGCCAGCGCGTCGGCCACGAGCGGCTGACGGAACCTGTGCCCCACTGACTGCAGCACGGTCGGCGCCACCCGCTGATCGGCCTCGGCCAGCTCGCGCGCACCCTGCGCGCCCAGCAGCACCCGCGGGCCCAGGGACGGCACCGGCAGCACCGCCGGACGGTGCAGCACCTTCGCCAGCGCCCGGGTGTAGTCCACGTTGCGCACCGGCTCCGGCGCCACCGCGTTGACCGGGCCGGCGAGCCGGCTGTCCCAGAGCGCGCGGTAGTAGACGTCGAGCAGATCGTCCAGGCCGATCCACGACAGCCACTGCTGCCCGTTGCCGAGCCGGCCGCCGAGGCCCGCGGCGAACAGCGGCCGCATCAACCGCAGCGTGCCACCCGCCGCGGCCTGCACGATGCCGGTCCGCACGGCGACCACCCGCAGCCCCGCGTCGGCGGCCGGCGCGGTCGCGGCCTCCCACTCGGCGACCACGTCGGCCAGGAAGCCGCTCCCCTGTGCGGCCTGCTCGGTCAGCACCTCGTCGCCCCGGTCGAAGCCGTAGTAGCCGATCGCCGATGCGCCGACGAACACCCGCGGCCCACCGTCGGTACCCGCCGCGGCCTCGGCGAGCCTGCGGGTGGGGCCGATCCGGCTGCCGCGCACTGCCGCCCGGTGCGCGGCGGTGAAGCGGCCGGCGATGGACTCACCGGCCAGGTGCACGACGGCGTCGACGCCGCTCAGCAGTCCGGGCGCCGGGCGTTCGGGATCCCAGCGCCGTTCGTCGGAAGTTCGGCGATCGCGGCGCACGAGCCGGATGACCCGGTGCCCGCCGGAGGTCAGCAGCGCGGTCAGCGCCGCCCCGACCAGTCCGGATGCGCCGGTGACGGCCACGACGAGCGGGCCGGTGCCCGCCGCCGCGGCGTCGCGGTGCACGGCCAGATCGTCGGCGAGCTGCCGGTGCCGGTAGACGAACATCGAACGCAACGCCCGTCCGGGCACCGTCGTGTCGACCCGGTCGTGCACGCGCGTCGACTCCGGCGACTCCGCGGCGAAGTCGTGCGTGTGCCGCCACCAGCCGATCGCCCGCGGCGGCCACGACGCCGCACCGTCGGAGGAGAGCACGTCGACGAACCGGTGCGGTGGGTCGTACTCGTCGGCCTGGTGCTGCGCGACCCACCGCAGTCCGCCGGGCAGACCCAGCACCGCACGACCGTCGGCCAGCGAGTCGGTCTCCGCGACCACCGTCATCGGTGCGAACGGCGGGACCAGCCGGGACATCGCACCCGGCCTGCCGTGCCAGGCGAACACCTCGTCCAGCGGATGGTCGACGACACTCTCGAACTCGATGCCCATGCTTCTCCTTGCGTCGGGACCCAAACGTCATTCGTAGCCGAGGGCGTCAGGGATAGCCGCGGTGAGCGGCTCCGGTTACGGGTACCCCGTCGGGATGGGTGCCAGGGCCGCCCACCGAGATGACAGGCGCACCTTCCGGGACCGGTCGGAGGCCGGGCGCGTACTGGCCCGCGAGCTCTCGGGTTACCGCGACACGGGCGGTCTGCTGGTCCTCGGTCTCGCGCGCGGCGGCGTCCCGGTCGGCTGGGAGGTGGCGGCGGCGCTGCGGGCGCCGCTCGAGGTCTTCCTCGTCCGCAAGCTCGGCGTGCCCCGGTGGGAGGAGTTGGCGATGGGCGCCATCGCCACAGGTGGTGGCATCGTCGTCAACGACCGGCTGGTGCGCAGCCTCGGCATCAGTGAGGCGGATATTCAGGCCGCGGTCGAACGAGAGACGGCGGAACTGGCTCGCCGCGAACATGCCTACCGCGGTGGCCGGCCGCCGGTGGAACTGGGGGGCAGGACGGTGATCCTCGTCGACGACGGCATCGCGACCGGGGCGAGCATGCTGGCCGCGGTGCGGGCGGTGCGCAGTGTCGGGCCGGCCCGGATCGTGGTCGCCGTGCCCGTCGGACCCAGCTCGGCCTGCCGCAACATCGGCCGGGAGGCCGACGACGTGGTGTGCGCGACGATGCCGCCGGGATTCGAGGCCGTCGGTCAGGTGTTCGCCGACTTCCATCAGGTCACCGACGACGAGGTGCGAGAACTGCTCGGCACGCCGACGGTCTAGCGGCGATCCTCGCGGGCGACCTCGTCGTCACGCTGGTCGATCGGCACCGCGGTGGTGTCCGCGTCCAGATCGGTGTCGCGGTCCGCGTGCACATCCGTGGAGACGTCGTCGGCGGGCACGGTCTCGTCGGGATACTCGGCGTCGAACTCGGCAGTCTCCTGCTCGTCGTCGGATCCCCCGCCGCCACCGTCGCGCCGCGAGCGTTCGCGCAGGGCGTCCACGATGAGCAGCACCACGCCGATGACACTGGCGGCGATGCAGACCCAGGCGATCAGCTCATTGCTGGTGACCACCGCGGTCACCAGTGCGGCGAGGCCGATGACGGCCAGGACGAGCGCAATGATGAGCATCGATCACCTATCGCGGATCAGTTGTTGCCCCGGTTGAACTGGTTGAAGCCGCCGCCGTCGTTGTTGGCGCTGGAGTCGACGGGCGCCGCCGATCCGCGCTGGCCGAGCTCTTCGAGCTGTGACTCCAGGTACGTCTTCAGCCTGGTCCGGTACTCACGCTCGAAGGTGCGCAGCTGTTCCAGCCGCCCCTCGAGCACGGTGCGCTGCTGGTTGATGGTGCCCATGATCTCGGAGTGCTTGCGCTCGGCGTCGGCCTGCAGGGCGTCGGCCTTCTCCTGAGCCTGCCGCAGCTGGGTCTCGGAGCGTGTCTGTGCGTCGGCCAGCATCGCGTCGGCGCGCTGGCGCGCCTCGGTGACGGTGTTCTCCGCGGTGATGCGGGCCTCGCTGACCATCGCGTCGGCCTGGGCGCGCGCGTCCGACAGCAGCTTGTCGGACTCGGCCTTGGCTGTGCTGGTCAGTCGGTCGGCGGTGTCCTGCGCAAGGCTCAGCACCTTGGCCGCCTTCATGGCCTGGTCCTCGCTGGGCGCGGCCTGCTGCACGACCGGCGGCGCCTCGTACACGGGCTGCGGGGGCGGCGCCGGCGCCGGCTCGGGCTCCGGCTCGTAGAGCGGGATCGCCTGAGTCGACTGCGTCGACTGCGCGCCGTTGCCGGAGCGTGCCGAAGCGAGTTCTGAATCGAGTTCGGCGACCCGCTGGCGCAGATCCGCGTTCTCCTCGATGAGTCGCGTCAGCTCGTTCTCAACCAGATCGAGGAATGCGTCGACCTCGTCCTCGTTGTAGCCGCGCTTGCCGATGGGTGGCTTGCTGAACGCGACATTATGAACGTCGGCTGGTGTGAGCGGCATTGTCTGCCCCCTTGGAGTCTGGACCGTCAACCGATCTCAAAGTGTAAAGCCTGACCTGAACGCAACTGGCGTCCATCCTGTCACACCAGACCCGGCGGTTGCAGTCGAGGCCGAATTTTAAGAACGAATTTCAATGTTGCAACGCAATTCCGAGACCTCGGCAAACACCGCGCCGACGGTCCGGGCACGCCGCCCGCGACCCGCTGGCGGCCGGCGTCAGGCTGCGGCGCCGAACGCCAGCTGCATGCCGATGAACGCCACCAGCAGCAGCACCATGATCGACAGGTCGAAGCGCACGGCACCTATCGTGAGCTGGGGAATGAGGCGTCGCAGCAGCCGAACCGGCGGATCGGTGAGCGTCATGATCACCTCGAGGATCACCACTGTCACGCCCTTGGGATGCCAGTCGCGCGAGAAGGATCGGATGAACTCGACCACGACCCGGGCGATCAACAGGAGCCAGAAGACGAACAGCGCGAAACCGAGAATTTCGAAGAAGAGCGACAACGACAGCCGTCCTCACTACGGGCAGATGTGTGACATTCGATACAGGAGTCAGCGCCCGCGGCCAGTCAGCGGCCTCGGGCGCGACGCCAGCCTACCCGTCGGAGGCAGGGCCTACCGATCGGCGGACCACCGACGAGCCGACCTACTGATAGGCGTGGAAGCCGACCTCGGCGATGCGCCTGCGTTCCTCGGCGCTGACATCGATGTCGGCCGGCGACAGCAGGAACACCTTGGTGGCGACCTTGTCGAACGAGCCGCGCAGCGCGAACGCGAGCCCGGCCGCGAAATCGACAAGACGCTTGGCGTCGGCGTTGTCCATCGACACCAGGTCCATGATCACCGGGGTGCCGTCGCGGAACCGCTCGCCGATGGTGCGGGCCTCGCTGTAGTCCTTCGGCCGCAGCGTCGTGATCTTCGCCAGCGGGCTGCCCGCGTCGAACAACTCGGCCATCCGGCGCGGGTCCATCGCGAGCGCGCCGCGGGTCGACCCGCGCAGCGCACCCAGCCTCGGGGCGGCCCGGTCGAACTCGCGCGGACCGCGCAGTCGCGGCTCGAAGCGCGGCTCGTCGTAGCCGGCGCGGTAGCCGGGGGGCTCGTCGTACTCGCGGGCGGGCGGGCGGTCGTCATAACCGCGTCCGTATCCCTCCTCATCGAATCGCTCGTCACGCGGGCGGCGGGGACCGTAGGCACGCGCCGCGCCGCGGTCGTCGTCCTCGTAGTACTCGTCGTCGTAGTCATCCATGGGCGCCATACCGAAGTAGGCCTTGACCTTGTGCAGTGTGCTCATCGCGCGACCCTTCTGATGACTCCGGAGCTTGGTGTCTGTGATGAAGATGTGACTGGTGTGACTACTCATGGTGACGTTAGCGGTCGTTGTCCCAGAAGGCCGGTTCCGACACGCACACACGTGGAACCGTGTCGCACCGCCACTTCGAGGTCGCCGGACATTCCTGCGGACAACCCGATGCGCTGCGGATACCGCTGCTGGATCCGCTCGCGCTCGGCCGCGAACCTCGCGAACGCCGCGGCGGGATCCGCGTCGAGCGGCGGGATGCCCATCAGGCCGACCAGCCGCAGGCCCGCGGCGGCGTCGATGGCGTCGGCCAGTTCGTCGACGAGGTCCGGCCTGCGCACGTCGACACCGGAGCGACCGGCATCGCCGTCGAGACTGATCTGGAGGAAGACCCGCAGCGGTTCGGCCCGGCGGCCGTCGTCGAGCGCCCGGCCCACGGCCCGGTCCAGCCCGGCGGCCACCCGGAGGTCGTCGACGGAGTGTGCGGTGTGAGCCCAGTCGGCGATCCCCCGCACCTTGTTGCGCTGGATGCGGCCGACCATGTGCCAGCGAACGGCTTGCCCGCCCAATTCGGCGGCGACTTCGGCTGCTTTTCCCGACGCTTCCTGTTCGCGGGATTCACCGAATTCGGTGCAGCCCATTCGATGCAATAGCAATACATCAGATGCCGGGAAGAATTTTGTGACCGGAAGTAATTCGATTTCGCCGGCATTGCGTCCGGCGTCCGCCGCGGCCCGCTCCAGCCGGGCGCGCACCGCGGCGAGCGACGCCTGCAATTCGCTCTCCCTTGCGGTGGTCACGGCGCTCACTCCATCCACACCAGCGACGCCAGCCGGCCGGTCGGGGCGTCGCGGCGGTGACTGAAGAGATTCTTGTCCGCCACCGTGCAGCGCGGATCCACGTCGATGGCGGTGATACCCAAACCCGTTAACTGCCTTGCGATTCCGGCCCGCAGATCCAGGCCGACGGTGCCGCGGGCGGTGGTGGTGCGACTGCCCGGCAGCAGGGCCTCCACCTCGTCGGCCATCTCGGCGGGCACCTCGTAATTGGCTCCGCTGACGGCGGGGCCGAGCAACACGGAGATGTCCCCGGTGCGGGCGCCGAGTTCACGCATCGCCTCGACGGTGCGCAGCACGACACCCTTCGCCGCGCCGACCCGCCCGGCGTGCACGGCGGCGACCACACCCGCGCGCGCGTCGGCCATTAATACCGGAACGCAATCAGCGGTCACCACGGCCAGAGCCAATCTCGGGACTCCGGTCACCAGGGCGTCGGTATTTCCGATCGGACCCGCTGCGGCCTGCGCCGGATCGTCCACGACAACCACCCGGTCGCCGTGCACCTGGTTCATCCACATCACCCGGTCGACGCCGAGGCCGGTCGCCGACGCGAGCCGTCTGCGGTTGGCCGCCACGGCGCCGGGATCGTCGCCGACGTGGTCGCCGAGGTTGAAGGTGTCGAAGGGCGGCGCCGAGACGCCGCCGGCGCGGGTGGTGGTCACCCGCCGAACCCGGACGGTCACGGAACCAGTATCGCCGGACGGCACGGGACGTGAACGGCTCAGTGGCGCATGAAGGGCGGCACGTCGACGTCGTCGTCGGCGATGCCGCCGTCGTCGCCGCCGATTCTGACCGTCGCACCATTGGTGTGCAGCGGCACGCTCGCGGGATCGGCCGGATCGAACAGCGGCGAGGTCACCTTGCCCGCCCGGCCCGGCGCGATGGCCTGGCCCGCGCCCACCACCGGCTTGCGGCTCGGTCCGGCGGCGTCGAAGCCCGCAGCGATCACCGTCACCCGCACCTCGTCACCGAGCGAGTCGTCGATCACCGTGCCGAAGATGATGTTGGCCTCGGGATGCGCCGAGTCCTGCACCAGCGATGCGGCCTCGTTGATCTCGAACAGGCCCAGATCGCTGCCGCCGGCGACCGACAGCAGCACGCCCTGCGCACCCTCCATCGACGCCTCGAGCAGCGGTGAGTTGATCGCGATCTCGGCGGCCTTGAGCGCACGGCCGTCACCGCGGGCGGAACCGATGCCCATCAGTGCGGTGCCCGCACCACTCATCACGCCCTTGACGTCGGCGAAGTCGACGTTGATCAGGCCCGGTGTGGTGATCAGGTCGGTGATGCCCTGAACGCCGTTGAGCAGCACCTCGTCGGCACTGCGGAACGCGTCCATCAGCGACACGGCGGCATCGCCCATCTGCAGCAGCCGGTCGTTCGGGATCACGATCAGCGTGTCGCAGCTCTCGCGCAGCGAGGCGATGCCGGTCTCGGCCTGGTTGCTGCGGCGCTTGCCCTCGAAGGAGAACGGCCGCGTCACCACGCCGACCGTCAACGCGCCCATCTTGCGCGCGATGCTGGCCACCACCGGTGCGCCACCGGTTCCGGTGCCGCCGCCCTCTCCTGCGGTGACGAAGACCATGTCCGCGCCGCGGATCAGCTCCTCGATGTCGTCCTTGGCGTCCTCGGCGGCTTTTCGGCCGACCTCGGGGTCGGCGCCTGCACCCAGCCCTCGGGTGGAGTCGCGGCCGACGTCGAGCTTGACGTCGGCGTCGCTCATCAGCAGCGCCTGCGCATCGGTGTTGATCGCGATGAACTCGACGCCCTTGAGGCCCTGTTCGATCATCCGGTTGACGGCGTTGACGCCGCCGCCGCCGATGCCGACGACCTTGATGACGGCGAGGTAGTTATGCGGGGGGGTCATCGTTCGCCTTCCTGTACGACTGGTCCGACTCCGGTTGGCAAACTCTCAACCTCAACGTGAGGCTTAGAGTTATGTCAAGTAGCGCCGTGCAAACAGAACGGTATGGCCGGCCCCGGCATTGACCATGCAGGCGCGCCGGTACGCATCTGACGAATTTCAATCGACCCCGCGCGGCGGCGTTGCGGCGGGCGTTACTTGACCGTCGGCAAATCGGGACTGGAGACGTCGTAGGTCTGGCCCGGCTGAGTGAGCAGGGCGGCCAGTTTGAGCGCCTTCTCCTCGGTGCGGTCGTTGGTGCCCCACACCACCACCCGGCCGTCGGTCAGCGTCAGAGTGATCGCCGCGACCGACGGCGCCGCGATCCGCCCGACCTGGCCGGCCACCTCCGGCGGCAGCGCGGTCATCACTTCCAGCGCGGCCTGCGTCGCCGGATCGCTGGGACCGGGATTCTCGGCGTCGAGGTAGGGCAGCGTCGGGGGCGGCGGCGCGGTCGCGAAGTCGACGCCGTCGCGGTCGAAGAGATGCGGACCGTCCGGAAGGTCCTTGACCACCACCGGCACCCGCTCCACCACCGTGATCCGCAGCGTGGACGGGTACTCGCGCTGCACCCGGGCGGCGGCCACGCGGCGGATGGTCGCGACGCGCTCGGCCACCGCGTCGGTGTCGACCTGCAGCAGCGGCGTCCCCGCGGGCACCGCGGCCGCGGCGAGCACCTCCTCCTGCGTCACCGCTCCGATGCCGGTGATCACGATGCTGCGCGCCGACATGACCGGCGTGAAGTACAGGAGCAGGCCCAGTGACACCGCCAGCACCGAGATCAGTGCGGACCACAGCAGCACCTTCAGGCCCCGAACCGTGCCCCGGCCAAGGGTTTTCGGCGTGTCGACGGGCGCCCCGAGGGCCTTGCGCCTGGCCTCGCGCCTGGCCTGTTCGATGGCCGTGGCCCGTTCCTGCGCGGCGCGGCGCTCCTCGCGCTCGCGGCGGGCCCGCCGGCGCGGGCCCTCGAAGTCCTCCTCCGCGGCGGGCGGGAGGTTCGCGTCCTCGGGCGCGTCGGCCGCCCGATCCTGCGGCGCCTCCGGTGGTTCGGCGGGCGGGCCGTCGCCCTGCGTCGGCTCGGTCATCACCGCTCCGTTCGCGGCGGCGGGGCGAGGCGATTGGCCTTCGCCCGCAGCGCAGTCAGGATCTCCGGTGCGAGCATGGTCACGTCGCCGGCACCCATCGTGAGCACCACGTCACCCTGCCGGGCGGTGTCGGCCACCCGCTCGGCCACCGCTGAGAAGTCCGGGAGATAGGTCACCGGCACGCTCACGTGCTCGGCCACCGTCGCCCCGCTGACGCCGGGCAGCGGCTGCTCGCGGGCGCCGTAGACGTCGAGCACGAACACCACGTCGGCGGCGTCGAGAGCACGGCCGAACTCTGGCGCGAAGGCCTCGGTGCGCGAGTACAGGTGCGGCTGGAAGACCACGACGACACGGCCGTTCGATTCCTCCGCCAGCCCGCGCGCCGCCGTCAGCGCGGCGGCGACCTTCGTCGGGTGATGGGCGTAGTCGTCGAAGACCCTGGTCCCAGAAGCCGTTCCGACCAACTCGAAGCGGCGCCGGACGCCCTCGAACTCGGCCAGGCCCTCCAGCACGACGTCCGCCGCGGCCCCGGCCTGCATGGCCGCCAACAACGCGGCCAGCGCGTTGAGCGCCATGTGCCTGCCGGGCACCGCCAATCGCATCGTGCGCGGGCTGCTCTCCCCCGCCAGCTGCACGGTGGCCACCGCACTGGTGCCCTGCTGGTACCAGTCCAGCAGCGCCCCGGCCAGGCCGGGCTGGTCGCCGCTGCCGTAGCGCAGCACCCGGATCCCCTGTGCGGCAGTCCGTTCGGCGAAGGCAGCGGCCCCGGCGTCGTCGACGCAGACCACCACCGCGCCCCCTGGCTTGAGCCGCTGCATGAAGGCGTCGAACACCGCGACGTAAGCCTCTTCGCTGCCGAAGAAGTCGAGGTGGTCGGCCTCGATGTTGGTCACCACGGCGATGTCGGGCTGGTACTGCACCAACGATCCGTCGCTCTCGTCGGCTTCGGCGACGAAGTAGGCGCCGCTGCCGTGATGCGCGTTCGTCCCCGCCTCGCCGAGGTCACCGCCGACGGCGAAGGACGGGTCGAACCCGCAGTGCTGCAGGGCCACGATGAGCATCGACGTGGTGGTGGTCTTACCGGCTGTCCCGGTCACCATCAGCGTGGTGTGCCCGTCCATCAGCTTGGCCAGCACCACCGGCCGCAGGATCACCGGGATCCCGCGCCGGTGCGCCGCGACGAGTTCCGGGTTCGTCTTGGGGATCGCCGCGTGCGTGGTGACCACGGCGGTCGGCCCGCCGGGCAGCAGGTCGAGCGAGGACTCGTCGTGCCCGATCCGGATCACCGCGCCGCGGGCGCGAAGCGCGGCCACCGCCCTCGACTCCTTGGCGTCGGAGCCCGAGACCAGGCCGCCCCGGTCGAGCAGGATGCGGGCGATCCCTGACATCCCGGCGCCGCCGATGCCCACCATGTGCACCCGGCGCAGTTCCTCGGGCAGCGGCGCGCCGCTCACCGGCCCGCCACCTCGAGCGCCACCCTGGCGACCTGCGTGGCGGCGTCGCGGTGTCCCGCCAGCGCCGCGCCCGCGGTCATCGTCTGCAGCCGCCCGGTGTCGGTGAGCAGGCCGGCGACCGTGCCGGCCACGAAGTCCGGTGTCAGATCGGCGTCGTCGACGAGCAGGCCGCCGCCCGCGCTCACCACCGGGAGTGCGTTGAGCCGCTGCTCGCCGTTGCCGATCGGCAGCGGCACGTAGACGGCGGGCAGTCCGACCGCGGTGACCTCCGCGACGGTCATCGCGCCGGACCGGCAGATGGCCAGGTCGGCAGCGGCGTAGGCCAGGTCCATCCGGTCCAGGTACGGCACCGCGACATAGCGGGCGCCGCCGCGCGCCGGCTCGCGGACGTCGAGGGTGTTCTTGCGGCCGTAGGCGTGCAGCACCGAGACACCGGCCGCGGCAAGGGCTTCGGCGGCTCCGGACACCGCCCGGTTGAGCGACTGCGCGCCCTGGGACCCGCCGAAGACCAGCAGCACCGGGTCGTGCTCGCCGAAGCCGAAGTAGGCGCGTGCCTCGGCGCGCAGCGCGGCCCGGTTCAGCGACGTGATGGCCGCGCGCACCGGGACACCGACGACCTCGACGTCACCGAGACCGGGATCGGGCACCGCGGCCAGCACCCGGCGGGCCGAGCGGGCGCCCACCTTGTTCGCCCACCCGGCGCTGGCGTTGGCCTCGTGCACCACGACCGGCACCGTGCGGCGCCGCACGCCGCCGCGCGCGGCGAGGTACGCAGGCAACGCGACATAGCCGCCGAAGCCGACCACCACGTCGGCCTGCACGCCGTCGAGCACCGTCCGGGTCTCGCGTACCGCCCGGCGGACCCGCAGCGGCAGACGGGCGAGGTCAGCGGAGAGCTTGCGTGGCAGCGGCGCAGGGGTGATCAGTTCGAGGTCGTAGCCGCGGTCGGGGATCAGTCGCGTCTCCAGGCCGCGAGCGGTGCCGAGTGCGGTGATACGGATCGTGGGGTCCAGTGCGGTCAACGCGTCGGCCACGGCCATCGCCGGTTCGATGTGCCCGGCGGTGCCGCCGCCGGCGAGGACGACCGAGACCGGCCGGTGGCTACTTCCCTGCCCCGCCGGAACGGACATCCCACTGCCGCTCACCCGTAACGCTGACCTTCCAGTGTGCGGGCCCGCCGGCCCTGTTGGCGTTGTGCGGTCCGGCCCTCGCCGGTCCGCTTCGCGCGGTCGGCGTTCTGCTTACCGGACCTGGTCTCCCGGCGGGACTGTCCGCCGGACCGTTGATCGCCTACATGATGCCCTGCGCGCCGCGCCCGGCCGTCATCGGCGGGGGGTTTGCGCCTTCGATCGCGTGCCGGGGCCCGCGGCGCCGGCTTGGCGGGCCGGCCCGGCCGCGTCCGCAACCGGTCGCGGACCGCCTCCAGCCGCGTGGGTGCATACGGTTCGGGCAGCGGCAGCCGAAGCAGGCGGTTCACCCGGTCGTCGCGGCCCGCCCGCAGCGCGGCCACCGCCTCGGGCTCGTGACGCGCGGCATTGGTCATCACGCCCATCATCAACAACGTTGTCGCCGTTGATGTCCCGCCGGCGGAGATGAGCGGCAGCTGCAGACCGGTGACGGGCAGCAGCCCCACCACGTAGCCGACGTTGATGAACACCTGGCCGAGCACCCAGGTGGTGGCGGTGGCGGTGAGCAGCCGCAGGAACGGATCGGCCGAGCGGCGCGCGATGCGCATCCCGGTATAGGCGAACAGGCCGAACAGGCCGAGCGTGCCCGCGGCGCCGATGAAGCCCAGTTCCTCGCCGATGATCGCGAAGATGAAGTCGTTGTGGGCGTTGGGCAGGTAGTTCCACTTGGCGCTGCCCTGCCCGAGGCCGTCGCCGAACACCCCGCCGTTGGCCAGCGCGAACCGCGCCTGGCGGGCCTGGTACCCGGAGCCCTGGGCATCCGCGGCGGGGTCCAGCCACGACTGCACCCGCGCCGAGCGGTAGCCCTCGGCCATCGCCAGGATCGCTGCCGACACCATGACCGCGAGCAGCGAGCTGAGGAACACCCGCAGCGGCAGGCCGGCGTACCAGAGCAGCGCGAGCAGGATGATGCCCAGCGACACCGTCTGCCCGAGGTCGGGCTGCGCGACGATCAGCGCGAGGGCGATCACCGCCGCGGGCACCAGCGGGATGAGCATCTCGCGCAGTGAGGCCCGCTCGAGGCGGCGGGCCGCCAGCAGGTGCGCGCCCCAGATGGCGAAGGCGATCTTGGCCAGCTCCGACGGCTGCATCGAGAAGCCCGCCACCACGAACCAGCCGCGAGACCCGTTGGCCACCTTGCCGATACCGGGGATGAGCACGAGGATCAGCAGGACGATCGTCAGTGCGAAGGCGGGAAACGCCAGCCGGCGCATCATGGCGACCGGCATCCGCAGCGCGACGTAGAACGCCAGGAGGCCGACGGCGGTCCAGAGCACCTGCTTGGCGAACACCGACCAGGGCGATCCGGCGGAGTCGTAGGAGTACACCCCCGACGCCGAGAGCACCATCGTCAGGCCGAGCGTGGTAAGCAGCGCCGCGACGGCGATGATCAGGTGAAACGACGTCATCGGCCGGCCGAGCCAGGCGCCGAACCGGGTCCGTGGTCCGTGCGTCACCGCCGCACCGGCCGTCTCCGCCCCGGCGCCCCTCGAGCGCAAGCGGGCCAGCAGGTTGCCCACGGTCCGCTACCGGGTGCCGGCGCGCACGGCGGCGGCGAACGCGTCACCGCGATGGCCGTAGCCGGTGAACTGATCGAAGGAGGCGCCCGCGGGCGCCAGCAGGACGGTGTCACCCGGCCGTGCCAGCTCACCCGCGGCCTCGACAGCCGCGGCCATCACCGCATCGGCGATCGCCCGGTCAGCCACTTCGACCACACGAGTCACATGCTTAACAGCAGACTCAGTTGTCCCATGCACCCCAGAATCCTCCCTCGTCACAAGCTCGACGACGGGGACATCCGGGGCGTGTCGCGATAACGCCTCGGCGACGACCGCGCGGTCACGCCCGATCAGCACCGCTCCGGCCAGCTGTCCGGCCACCTCACGGACCAGCTCCTGCACCGACGCGCCCTTGAGCAGGCCGCCGGCGATCCACACCACCCGCGGGTACGCGGCGATCGACGCCCGGGCGGCATGGGGGTTGGTGGCCTTGGAGTCGTCGACGTAGGTGACGCCGCCGCGAACCGCCACCACCTCCGCCCGGTGCCTGCCCACCGTGAAGTCCCGCAGCGCAGCGGCCACCGCGGCGGGGTCCACGCCGACGGCCCGGGCCAACGCTGCCGCGGCCAGCGCGTCCAGGACGCCGACCGGCCCCGCCACCGGGATGTCGGCCGTGCCCGCCAGCTCGACCTCGCGGCCGAACGCGTTGTCGACCAGCATGCCGTCGCGCACCCCGAGTTCGCCCTCGCCGGGCACGCCGAGCCGGAAGCCGGCCCGCACCGGCGCGGTCGCGCCGTCCAGCAGGCCGGCGGCGACCGGATCGTCCAGGCCGACGACGGCCACCCGGCCGTCGAGCACCCTGGCCTTGTCGCGGGCGTATGCGGCCAGCGACCCGTGCCAGTCCAGGTGGTCCTCGGCGACGTTGAGCACGACACCGGCCTCGGGGCGCAGCGACGGCGCCCAGTGCAGCTGGAAGCTGGACAGCTCGACGGCCAGGACGTCGGACGGCTGCCCGAGCACGTCGAGCACCGGCTCGCCGATGTTGCCGCACAACGCGCTGCGCAGGCCGGCCGCCATCAGCATGGCGTGCAGCATGGAGGTGGTGGTGGTCTTGCCGTTGGTGCCCGTCACCGCCAGCCAGCGCCGCGGCGGGCCGTAGCGCCCCGACTGGTCGAGCCGCCACGCCAGCTCCACGTCACCCCAGATCGGCACACCCGCGGCGACCGCCGCGGCCAGCACCGGCGCGGTGGGCGGAAACCCGGGACTCGTCACGACCAGGTCGTAATCGGCGATGCGCGCCACCGCCGTGGCCGGGTCGGTCACCGGGGTGCCCGCGCCGGCGTAGGGGGCCAGCGCCGACGCGTTGTCGTCGCACAGCGTCGCCGTCACCTGAAGCGGCGCCAGCGCGGCCAGCACCGCGCGGCCGGTGATCCCGGCTCCGGTGACCAGAACCGCCGCCCCGGGGGCTATCGGCGACACGTCACGCCCCGACGGCGGCGAGCCACTCGCTGTAGAAGAGCGCGACACCGAGGCCGCAGGCGATCGCCGTCAACAGCCAGAACCGGATGATCACCGTCGTCTCGGCCCAGCCGACCAGTTCGAAGTGGTGGTGGAACGGGGCCATCCGGAACACCCGCCTGCCCGTGGTGCGGAAGGCCAGGATCTGCACGACCACCGACGTCACCTCGGCGACGAACAGCGCGCCGAGCACCACCGCGAGGATCTCGGTGCGGCTGGTGACCGACAGGCCCGCGATGACGCCGCCGAGCGCCAGTGAGCCGGTGTCACCCATGAAGATCTTGGCGGGCGCGGCGTTCCACCACAGGAAGCCGATGCAGGCGCCCGCCGTCGCCGCCGCGATCAGCGCCAGGTCGAGCGGGTCGCGGACGTTGTAGCAGCCGAGACCGGGACTGGTCGCGCACGCGTTGCGGTACTGCCAGAACGTGATGATCACGTAGGCCGCGGTGACCATCGCCATGGCGCCGGCCGCCAGGCCGTCCAGGCCGTCGGTGAAGTTGACCGCGTTCGACCACGCGCTCACGATCACCACGCAGAACAGCACGAATACCGCGGGCGCCAGCGTCACGGTGGCGATCTCGCGGACGTACGACAGCTCCGCGCCGCCCGGGGTGAGCCCGTCGGCGTTGCGGAACTGCAGCGCCAGCACCCCGAACAGCACCGCCGCCAGCAGCTGGCCCACCGTCTTGGCGGTCTTGTTCAGGCCGAGGTTGCGGGCGCGCCGGAGCTTGATCAGGTCGTCGAGGAAGCCGACCACACCCAGCGCGGTGGCCAGCCCGAGGACCAGCAGACCAGACGCCGAGGGGCCCTCCCCGCCGAGCGCCACGCCGACGAGGTGGGTGCCCAGATAACCCGCCCAGATGCCGGCCAGGATCGCCACCCCGCCCATCGACGGGGTGCCGCGCTTCTTGGCATGGCTGGCCGGGCCGTCCTCGCGGATCTCGTGACCGAGGCCGCGCTGGGTGAACAGCCGGATCAGCGCGGGGGTCAGCAGGATCGACACCGTCAGCGCGATGCCGACGGCGATGAGGATCTGTCTCATCGATCACCGATTCCGGTGTCCGCCGCCAGCGCGTCGGCCAGCGCACCGAGGCCGGCCGAATTCGACGCCTTCACCAGCACCACGTCACCGGGCGCCAATTCGGCGCGCAGCACGGCCAGCGCCGCGTCGGCGTCGGCGACCAGGGCGGCCTCCGACCCCCACGATCCCTCCATGACCGCCCCGTGATGCATGGCGCTCGGCGACCTCCCGGTTCCGACGACGATGAGTCGAGACACATCTAAGCGCACGGCCAGCCGGCCGATGCGGTCGTGCTCGGTTATCGCGTCGTCCCCGAGCTCGGCCATCTCGCCGAGCACCGCCCAGCTGCGCCGCCGCTCCCCCCCGCCGCGGGCCATCCAGGCCAGCGCCTTGAGACCCGCCTGCATGGAGTCGGGGTTGGCGTTGTAGGCGTCGTTGACGACGGTCACCCCGTCGGCGCGGGTGGTCACCTCCATGCGGTGCCGCGACGCCGGACCGGCGCCGGCCAGCGCGTCGGCCACCTGCTCGGGGCGGGCGCCGCATTCCAGCGCCACCGCCGCCGCGCACAGCGCGTTAGACACCTGGTGCTCGCCGTGCACCGCGAGCGCGACGCCGACCTCACCGGCGGCGGAGTGCAGCGTGAATTGTGGCCGCGCCAGCGCGTCGAGACCGATCCCGTCGGCCCAGACGTCCGCCGAGGCGCCCGCCTCCTGCGACACCCGCACCACCCGCGCGCGGGTCCGGTCGGCCATCGCGGCGACCGCACTGTCGTCGACATTGAGGATCACCACGCCGGACGACCGAACCGATTCCGGCAGTTCACCTTTCGTCGCGGCGATGGCCTCGCGCGAGCCGAACTCGCCGAGGTGGGCGGTGCCGACGTTGAGCACCACCGCGATCGAGGGCCGGGCGATCGCGGCGAGAGCGGCGATGTTGCCGGGATGGCGGGCCGACATCTCCAGGACCAGGAAGTCGGTCGACTCGTCGGCACGCAGCACCGTCCAGGGATGGCCGAGCTCGTTGTTGAACGAACCGGGCGGGGCGACCACCTCACCGAGCGGCGCCAGCACCGCGGCCACCAGGTCCTTGGTCGAGGTCTTGCCCGACGAGCCGGTGATCCCGACGACGGTCAGCCCGTCCGCGGTCAGCCGCTCGGCCACCGCCGCGGCGAGCCTGGCCAGCGCGGCCAGCACCGCGGCGCCCGCGCCGTCGACGTCGTGTTCGAGCACCCCGGCACCGGCGTCGGCGCCCTCGGCGGGCGGTACGACGATCGCGGGCACACCGACCGGCCGCGCGGCCAGCACGGCGACCGCACCGGCGGCGACAGCGGCCGCGGCGAACTCGTGGCCGTCCGCGCGGGCGCCCGGCAGCGCGAGGAAGAGCCCACCCGGCGTGACGGCGCGCGAGTCGAACTCGACGGTCCCGGTCACCCGGGTCGCCGCGGCGGCCTCGGGGGTGACGTCGGCCAGTTCGCCGCCGACGATGCCGGCGATCTCGGCGAGGCTGAGCGCGATCATGCGCCCCGCCCCGATGCGGCCAGCGACTCGCCCAGTTCGTGACGGTCGTCGAACGGCCGGGTGCGGCCCTGGCTGGTCTGGCCGGCTTCGTGGCCCTTCCCCGCGATCAGCACGACGTCGCCGGGACGCGCCCACGCCACCGCGCAGTCGATGGCGCCGCGCCGGTCCCCCACCTCGAGGATCTCGGCCGTCGTCCCGGCCTCGCGCGCGCCCGCGACGATGGCCGCCCGGATCGCGGCCGGATCCTCGTCGCGCGGGTTGTCGTCGGTGACCACCACCAGATCGGCGAGTTCGGCGGCCGTCCGGCCCATCGGCGTCCGCTTGCCCGGATCACGGTTCCCGCCCGCGCCGAAGACGACGGCCACCCGTGCGCCGCCGGCGTGCTGGCGCAGCGTCTCCAGCACCGCGCGCAACGCGCCGGGCTTGTGCGCGTAGTCCACCAGCGCGAGGAAGTCCTGCCCGCGGTCCACCGGTTCCAGCCGGCCGGGCACCGCCGCGGTGCGCAGACCCGGCGCGGCCTGCTCGGGCGACACGTCCACGGCGTCCAGCAGCGCGGTGGCGAGCAGGCAGTTGGCCACGTTGTAGCGGCCGGGCAACCCGATCCGCAGGCCGTGGTGCACACCCGCCGGGTCCTCGGCGACGAATTCCTGGGCGACGTGACCGACGGCGCGGATCTGCTCGGCCCGCCAGTCGGCATCGCGGCCGGTGGCGCTGACGGTCACCGGTGCGGTGGCCAGCCTCGCCATGTCGCGGCCGGCGTCGTCGTCGACGCAGATCACCGACAGATCCGCACAGGCCGCCGACCGCGGGTCGAACAACCGCGCCTTGGCGGCGAAGTAATCGGCCATCGTCGGATGGAAGTCGAGGTGGTCGCGGGAGAGGTTGGTGAATCCGCCGACGGCGAACCGCACCCCGTCGACCCGGCCGAGGCTGAGCGCGTGGCTGGACACCTCCATCACCACCGTGTCGACGCCGCGCTCCACCATCACCGCCAGCAGCGCCTGCAGGTCGGGCGCCTCGGGTGTGGTGAGTGCGCTCGGCTGGTCGAGGCCGTCGATGCGCACGCCGACCGTCCCGATCAGGCCCGCCACCCGCTCCGCCGCGCGCAGGCCCGCCTCGACCAGATAGGTGGTGGTGGTCTTGCCCGAGGTGCCGGTCACCCCGATCACCCGCAGGCGCTCCGACGGCCTGCCGTACACGGTGGCCGCCACGTCGCCGAGCACCGCGCGCGGGTCGGGATGGACCAGGACCGAGACATCGCCGGCGGTGTCGATCAGGTCGGCGCCCGCCGCGTCGGTGAGCACCGCGGCCGCACCGGCGGCCACCGCAGCACCGGCGTAGCGGGCGCCGTGCGACGAGGAACCGGGCAGCGCAGCGAACAGGTCGCCCGGGCGGGCGTCCTGCCCGCGCAGGGTGACCCCGGTGATCAGGATGTCCGGCACGGCCGCCGGACCGTCCGCACGCGGGACCGCCGTGACCCGCTCGGCCAGCGGCCCGAGCGGGTATCCGGCGGGATGGCTGGGACGCAGGTTCATGGCGATGACACAGTACCGATCCCGGCACCGGCGGCGCTTCTACAGGTCAGCTCGCCTGCAGCGTGAGCGGCGGGCCGGGGTCCGGCGAGAGGGGCACGTTGTCGCGCTGCAGCAGCCAGGAAGTGATGTTGTGGAATAGCGGGGCGGCCGACGATCCCGGCGTGCCGTCGGCCGCGCGGTGCGGGGCGTCCATCATCACGCCGACGACGTAGCGGGGGTCGTCGACGGGCGCCATGCCGGCGAAGGTGATCCAGTAGACGTCGCTGTAGTAGCAGCCGCACGCGGGGTTGATCTGCTGGGCGGTGCCGGTCTTGCCCGCGATCTGATATCCCTCCACCGCGGCCGCGGGACCGGTGCCCTGCTGGGTGCCCATCGGGTCGCGCTGGACGACGGCGCGGAACATGTTCCGCACGGTGCGCGCCGTCTCCGGCGAGACCACCTTGATGCCCTCCGGGCGCGGTTCGTCGGCGCGGCTGCCGTCGGCTGCGACGGTGCCCTTGATGATGCGGGGCGGGATCCGGACGCCGTCGTTGGCGATGGTCTGGTACATACCCGTCATCTGCAGCAGGGTCATCGAAAGTCCTTGGCCGATGGGCAGGTTGGCGAACGAGCTGCCCGACCACTGATCGATCGGCGGCACCAGGCCCGCGCTCTCGCCGGGCAGGCCGACGCCGCTGCGCTGGCCGAGCCCGAACCGGCGCAGCATGTCGGCGAAGCGTTCCGGCCCGACGCGCTGGGCCAGCATCAGCGTCCCGACGTTCGACGACTTCCCGAAGACGCCGGTGGTCGTATAGGGCATCACCCCGTGCTTCCACGCGTCACCCACCGTGACACCGCCCATGTCGATGGATCCCGGCACCTGGAGGACCTCGTCGGGATTCGTCAGCCCGTACTCGATCGCCGACGCGGCGGTCACGATCTTGTTCACCGATCCGGGCTCGAACGGCGAGGAGACCGAAAGGTTGCCGTTCTGCTTGTGCTCCTGGCGCCCGATGTCCTGCGACGGGTCGAACGTGTTGTCGTTCGACATCGCGAGCACCTCACCGGTTTTCGCGTCCAGCACCACGGCGGAGACGTTCTTGGCGCCGGAGGCGTCCTTGGCCTGCTGCACCTGCTGCTGGACGTGGAACTGGATGTCGTCGTCGACGGTGAGCATCACCGTCGAGCCGTCGACCGAGTCGTGCCGGTTGCGGTAGCTGCCGGGGATGACCACGCCGTCGGAACCGCGGTCGTAGGTGATCGAGCCGTCGGTGCCTGCCAGCACCGCGTCCAGTGAGTCCTCGAGTCCGAGCAGACCGTGGCCGTCCCAGTCGATGCCGCCGACGATGTTGGCCGCCAGCGACCCGCCGGGATACTGACGGAGATCCTGGCGCTCCGTGCCGACCTCGGGGAACTTCGTGGTGATCGCGTCGGCGACGGACGGGTCGACCGCGCGGGCCAGATATACGAACGACTCGTTGCTGCGCAGCTTCTTGAGCACCGTCTTCATGTCCGGCTTGTTGCCGAGCCGAGCGGCGACCTCGGTGGCGATGTCACGCAGCCGGCGTTGGGGGTCCGGCGCCTCCACAGTCGCGGCCTCGTTCTTCGTGAACGCCTCTTCGAGTTCCTTGCGCACCTTGACCGGCTGGAATGTCAGCGCCCGGGCCTCGATGGTGAAGGCCAGCTTGTCGCTGTTGCGGTCGACGATGCTGCCGCGCACCGCCTTCTCCACATCGGTCACCTTGAGCTGGCCGGCGGCCTCCGCGCGCAACCCTTCGGCCCGCGGCACCTGCAGGCTGAACAACTGCCCGCCCGCGACGAGCAGCAGCACGAAGATCACCGCCATGCCGCCACGGTGCCGGAACGTGAACGACGAACTGCGCAAGCCTGTTTCGACCGAGGTCTCCCGCGTACGGCGGGCCCGTGCCGAGTGTTCGGCCGACGGCGCCGCACCTTTCTTACGGGGTTTGGCGGCCGGCCGAGCGGGACGGCGCCGGCTCGCGTCGCGGCTCATCCCTGCGGCCCGGGCAGCGGTGCGGCTACCGGGGTGAACTGCTCGGCGCCCGCGGTGGGGCCGGGCGCGGGCGGTGTCTGGGGGGTGTCGAGATGGGGCGGTTCGGCGGCCGCGACCGCCGGGGCGACCTGCTCGGGCGCCGGGCCTGGCAGCAGCGGCAGTCCGGGGACCGGCAGCGTGGCCGGGGCGGGTGCTGCGGCCGGCGGTGGCGCGACGGCCAGGGGCGCCGCGTCC
>NZ_JAPZPY010000009.1:0-244693 GCF_027529605.1 Mycobacterium hippophais
ACCAGCGCCGATGATACTACCCCTCCGGGTGGAAAAGTAGGACACCGCCGAACACACATTAAGGATCACCCCCCACGTTCACGTGGGGGGTGATTCTCTTTTATTCGACGCCATTCTTTGAATGCCAAATTGTCGTCGAATGCGCCGTGGCCGTAAACTTCGGTCGGGGCAACCAGCGGAAGGCACACGTGGGCGACGACAGGCAGAGCGGACGCGGCGACCAGCGACCCGGACGTACCCCCGACGGCGGCCGGCCGCGCAACCAACGCTCGGCGCCGCGGTCGTCGGGACCCGGCAGGGCGCGCGGCGCGCAACCCGCGGGCAATGAGCAGGGCGCGCCGGGACCCGCCATTCCTCGGGACATCGAAGCCAAACAGCTGAATCCCGAAGTCCGACGCGAACTCACCACGCTGGACAAGGCCACCGCCGACTTCGTCGCCCGCCATCTGGTGGCCGCAGGCACATTGCTCGACGAGGACCCCGAGGCCGCGCTGGAACATGCGCGGGCGGCCCGTGCGCGTTCGAGCCGGCTCGCGACAGTGCGCGAGGCCGTCGGAATCGCGGCGTATCACTGCGGCGATTGGAATCAGGCGCTCGCGGAATTGCGCGCGGCGCGCCGGATGGGCAGCAAGTCGCCGCTCCTGGCACTGATCGCCGACTGCGAACGCGGCATCGGCCGGCCGGAGCGTGCGATCGAGCTGGCGCGTAGCCCGGAAGCCGAGCAGCTCACCGGCGACGATGCCGACGAGCTGCGCATCGTCGTCGCCGGCGCCCGGTCCGACCTCGGTCAGGTCGAGCAGGCGCTGGCGATCCTGTCCTCACCTCCACTCGACCGGACCAGGACCGGGCAAACCGCGGCTCGACTCTTCTATGTCTACGCAGAGACGCTGCTCGCGCTGGAGCGCCGCGACGAGGCGCTGCAGTGGTTCATCAACGCCGCCGCCGCCGACCTCGAGGGCGCCACCGACGCCGAAGACCGAATCACCGAGCTGAGCTGAGACGGTCGTGACAAGCATTGCTGCGCAACATGACTGCCTGCTGCTCGATCTCGACGGCACCGTCTTCCGTGGACACGAGCCGACCACCGGGGCCGTCGACACCCTCGCGGCGCTCGAGGCGAGAGTCCTCTACGTCACCAACAATGCGTCCCGCGCACCCGGTGACGTCGCCGCGCACCTGACCGAACTCGGATTCCGTGCCACCGCTGACGACGTCGTCACCAGCGCACAGAGCGCCGCCAGACTGTTGGCCGACCAGCTGCCGCCGGAGGCCAAGGTGCTGATCGTCGGGACCGAGGCGCTGGCCGACGAGGTCGCCGGCCGCGGACTGCGGCCGGTCCGCCGGGCGGACGACGAGCCGGTCGCCGTCGTGCAGGGCCACAACCCGCAGACCGGTTGGTCCGACCTCGCCGAAGCGGCCCTCGCCATCCGGGCCGGCGCCCTGTGGGTGGCCGCGAACGTCGATCTCACCCTGCCGTCCGAGCGCGGCCTGCTGCCCGGCAACGGATCGATGGTGGCGGCGCTGCGGGCGGCGACCGCGCGGGAGCCGCAGGTGGCGGGCAAGCCGCAGCCCACCCTGTTCTCCGATGCGCTCAGCCGGGGGAGCTACGCCACTCCGCTCACTGTGGGGGACCGCCTCGACACCGACATCGCCGGCGCCAACGCCGCCGAGCTGCCCAGCCTTCTCGTGCTCAGCGGTGTCAGCACCGCCGACGACACGCTGCGCGCCCCTGCCGACCTGCGTCCCCGATTCATCGGCGCCGACCTGCGCTCGCTCGATCGGCCCGCGGAAGAGCTGCGGGTGGGACCACACCCGGGGTGGCGGGTCGACGTCGACACCACGGCGGTCACCGTCAGCGCCACGGGTCAGGATCACGGCGACGGTCTGTCGGTGCTGCGCGCCCTGGCCGACGCAGTGTGGTCGGCCGGTATCGCGGGGGATTCGCTGACCGTCGACGCCGGTGACGACACCGCCCGGGAGGCGCTGCAGCACCTGTCGCTGCTGTGATGCCCGATCGACTAGCGTGAACGTCGACATGATTACCGACCCCGATCAGATCCGCTCCGAGATCGCGGCTCGGCTCGCCGAGTTGCCCGACGTCGGCCCCGATGCGGCCGAACTCGCCGATGCGGAGATCGAGGCGATCGCCGCGCAACTGGAGCAGGCCCACGATCTGCTGGTGCACGCGCTCGAGGCGGTGGACCGGGGTCCCGCGGCCTCTTCGGGCTTCGAGAGGTGAGCGCACGTGGCGCGGCGCGCTCGTGTTGACGCGGAACTGGTGCGGCGCGGACTGGCGCGGTCGCGCCAGCAGGCGGCCGAACTGATCGGCGCCGGCCGCGTGTCCATCGACGGCATGCCTGCGGCGAAGGCGGCGACGGCGATCGCCGTGGACGCCAACCTCACCGTGACCGCCACCGAGCGGACCTGGGTCTCGCGCGGCGCGCACAAGCTCATCGGCGCGCTGTCGGCCTTCGGGATCTCGGCAGACGGCAGGCGCTGCCTGGATGCCGGCGCGTCCACCGGCGGCTTCACCGAGGTGCTGCTCGACCGGGGTGCCCGCGAGGTGGTCGCCGTGGACGTCGGGTACGGACAGCTGGCCTGGTCGTTGCGGTCCGATGAGCGGGTGACCGTGCTGGAGCGGACCAACGTGCGCGAGATCACCGCCGAGACGATCGGTGGTCCGGTCGACCTCGTGGTGGCCGACCTGTCGTTCATCTCGCTGGGCACCGTGCTGCCTGCGCTGACCGCCTGCGCGTCACCCGACGCCGATATCGTTCCCATGGTGAAGCCGCAATTCGAGGTCGGCAAGGGCCGGGTCGGCCCCGGCGGGGTGGTGTCCGAACCGGGCCTGCGGGCCGAGGCGGTGCTGCAGGTCGCGCACCGCGCCGCCGAACTCGGCTGGCACGCCGCCGGGGTCGCCGCGAGCCCGCTGCCCGGCCCTTCGGGAAATGTGGAGTACTTCCTCTGGCTACGCAGCGGCGCGGACGGCGCGTTGCCCGCAGGCGACCTCGAGCACGCGGTGACGCGTGCCGTGACGGAAGGGCCGCAATGACGGTCGAACGAACCATGCTGATGGTGGTGCACACCGGGCGTCCGGAAGCCATCGACGTCGTCCGCCGGGTGCAGAAGGTGTTGAGCAACAACGGCATCAGCCTGCGGGTACTTGCCGCGGAGGCCGTCGACAAGGCCCCGCTGCATCTGGCGCCCGAGGAGATGGGCGCCCTCGGTACGGGTTTCGAGGTGGTCGATGCCGAGGAGCGGGCCGCCGAGGGCTGCGAGCTGGTGATCGGCCTCGGTGGTGACGGCACATTCCTGCGCGCCGCCGAACTCGCCCGCAATGTCGAGATCCCGGTGCTCGGAATCAACTTGGGCCGAATCGGGTTCCTCGCCGAAGCCGAGCTCGACGCGCTCGACAGCGTCCTCGACCACGTCATCAACCGCAACTACCGCATCGAGGAACGGATGACGCTCGACGTGGTGGTACGCGCGGCGGGGGAGATCCTGCACCGGGGGTGGGCACTCAACGAGGCGAGCCTGGAGAAGGGCCCGCGCCTCGGCGTGCTCGGCGCCGTGCTGGAGGTCGACGGCAGGCCGGTGTCGGCGTTCGGCTGCGACGGCGTGCTGGTGGCGACCCCGACCGGATCCACCGCCTACGCCTTCTCCGCCGGGGGTCCGGTGCTGTGGCCGGATCTCGAGGCGATATTGGTGGTGCCGAACAATGCGCACGCGTTGTTCGCCCGGCCGATGGTCACCAGCCCGGATGCCGCGATCGCCATCGAGATCGAGGGCGACGGACACGACGCGACGGTGTTCTGCGACGGCCGTCGGGAGATGAAGCTGCCGGCAGGTGGCCGGCTGGAAGTAACCCGTTGCGGTACGCCGTTGAAGTGGGTGCGCCTCGACAGCGCGCCCTTCACCGACCGGCTGGTGCGCAAGTTCCGGCTGCCCGTGACCGGCTGGCGGGGGCAGTAGTCACAGGTGCTGGCTGAAATACGAATCGAGTCGCTGGGCGCCATCAGCGCCGCCACCGCCGAGTTCGACCGGGGGCTGACCGTGCTCACCGGCGAGACCGGCGCGGGCAAGACGATGGTGGTCACCGGTCTGCACCTGCTCGGCGGCGCCCGTGCCGACGCCTCGAGGGTGCGGACGGGGGCGGGTAGGGCCGTGGTCGAAGGCCGGTTCACCACGACCGATCTCGGCGACGGGACGGCAGGCCGCGTCGACGGAATCCTGGACTCCTGCGGCGCCGAGCGCGACGACGACGGCAGCGTCATCGCGGCGCGTTCGGTCAGCCGCGACGGTCCGTCCCGCGCTTATCTCGGTGGCCGCAGTGTGCCTGCGAAGTCGCTGAGCACCTTCACCACCGAATTGCTCACCCTGCACGGCCAGAACGACCAGCTGCGGCTGATGCGGCCCGAGGAACAGCGCGCGGCGCTCGACCGGTTCGCCGGCGTGGATAAGGCGCTGCAGAAGTACCGCGCGGCGCGCGAGGCGTGGTTGACCGCCCGCCGGGACCTGGCGGACCGCCGCGAGCGTGCGCGTGAGCTCACCCTGGAGGCCGACCGGCTCAAGTTCGGCCTCGACGAGATCGACGCGGTCGCCCCGCAACCCGGCGAGGACGAGACGCTCGTCGAGGACATCCGGCGGCTGTCGGAGCTCGATGCGCTGCGTGAAGCGGCGCGGACCGCGCGCACCGCGCTCGCCGGTGCGTTCGACGAGCTCGCCGCGCCGGGGGATTCGTCGGCCGTCGACGGTCTGGGTCACGCCCGGGCCGCCCTGGAGGGCACCGACGACACCGCGCTGCGTGCCCTCGGCGCCCGGCTGGCCGAGACGCTCGCGGTGGTCAACGACGTGGCCGGCGAGCTCGGCGACTTCCTGGCCGAACTGCCCAGCGATGCCAGCACCCTGGAGGCCAAGCTGGCACGACAGGCCGAGCTGCGAACGCTGACCCGCAAGTACGCCGCCGACATCGACGGAGTGCTGGCATGGGCGCACGAATCGCGGGAGCGGCTCGATCAGCTCGACGTGTCGGAGGAGGCGCTCGCCGGCCTCGACGAGCGGGTGCGTGAACTGCAGGCCCATGTCGTCGCGGCGGCGACGGAGCTGACCAGGGTTCGCACCAAGGCGGCGAAGGGTCTGGCGAAGGCCGTCACCGCGGAGCTGTCCGGGCTGGCGATGACCGGTGCCGACTTCACCCTGACGGTGGCGCCACTGCCGGCCCGGGCCGACGACTCGGCACCGCTGAAGCTGGCCGACGGCACGGAGGCACATGCCGGGCACGACGGTGTCGATGCCGTCGAGTTCGGGTTCGCCGCCCACCGTGGCACCGACGTCCTGCCGCTGTCCAAGAGTGCGTCGGGCGGCGAGCTGTCCCGGGTGATGCTGGCGCTCGAAGTCGTCCTCGCCGCATCCGACGCCGGCACGACGATGGTCTTCGACGAGGTCGATGCCGGCGTCGGCGGCCGGGCAGCCGTCCAGATCGGGCGTCGGCTGGCCCGGTTGGCGCGCAGCCACCAGGTCATCGTGGTCACCCACCTGCCGCAGGTCGCCGCGTACGCCGACGCGCACCTGGTGGTCGACAGCGGCGGCCGCGGCAACGCCAGCCGGGTGCGGCGCATCGACGACGACGACCGGGTCGCCGAGCTGGCGCGGATGCTGGCCGGGCTGGGCGAGTCCGACAGTGGCCGGGCGCATGCGCGCGAGTTGCTGGACGCCGCACAGCAGGAGCGCACCGACGCCCCGTGATGTGACAGCTGTGACAGAAGAACACTTCTGAGGCAGGTGTTACGGCGCGCCTCCACCTCTACTTGAGGGTTGGCCGACAGAATCGCCGCATGAAGATGTCAGCGCTGCTAACCCGAAATGCCGGCACGCGCCCGGGCCTCACCGGAACCGCACGAGTCGACCGCGACATCGACCGGCTCCTGCGACGTGTGGGACCCGGCGACATCGTCGTGCTCGACGCGCTCGACCTGGACCGCATCACCGCCGACGCGCTCGTCGAGGCGAACGTCGCAGGCGTGGTCAACGCGTCGCCGTCGATCTCCGGCCGCTACCCCAATCTGGGGCCCGAGGTGCTCGTCGCCAACGGCGTGCTGCTGATCGACGAGACCGGGCCGGACGTCTTCAAGAAGGTCAAGGACGGCGCCCGGGTGCGCCTGCACAACGGCGGCGTGTACTCCGGTGACCGTCGCCTGGCGCTGGGCACCGAGCGCACGGACCAGGAGATCAACGAGCTGATGCACGAGGCCAAGAGCGGTCTCGTCGCGCATCTGGAAGCCTTCGCCGGCAACACCATCGAGTTCATCCGCTCGGAGAGCCCGCTGCTCATCGACGGCATCGGCATCCCCGACATCGACGTCGACATCAACCGCCGCCACGTGGTGATCGTCGCCGAGGAACCCGACGCGGCCGAGGACCTCAAGGCGCTCAAGCCGTTCCTGAAGGAGTACCAGCCGGTGCTGGTCGGCGTCGGCACCGGCGCCGACGTGCTGCGCAAGGCGGGTTACCGGCCGGCACTGATCGTCGGCGACCCCGACCGGATCAGCGCCGAGACGCTGCGGGGCGGAGCGCAGGTGATCCTGCCCGCTGACGCCGACGGCCACGCCGCCGGGCTGGAGCGGATCCAGGACCTCGGCGTCGGCGCGATGACCTTCCCCGCGGCGGGATCGGCGGCCGATCTGGCGCTGCTGCTGAGCCACCACCACGGCGCGTCGCTGATCGTCACGGTCGGCCACTCCGCGAGCATCGAGGAGTTCTTCGACCGCTCACGACAGCACAGCAATCCCTCGACATTCCTGACCCGGCTCAAGGTCGGCGAGAAGCTCGTCGACGCCAAGGCCGTCGCCACGCTGTACCGCAGCAGGGTCTCCGGCGGCGCCATCGCGCTGCTGATCATGGCGATGCTGGTCGCGGTGATAGCGGCACTGTGGGTGTCGCGGGCCGACGCCGCCGTCATCGACTGGGTAGTGGAGTACTGGAACCAGTTCACGCTGTGGATCCAGGGTCTGGTCACCTGAGGGGTATCGATGATCTCGCTTCGCGCGCATGCGATCTCACTGGCCGCGGTGTTCCTGGCGCTGGCGATCGGGGTTGCGCTCGGATCCGGCCTGTTGTCGAGCACGGTGCTGTCCGGGCTCCGCGACGACAAACAGGATCTGCAGCACCAGATCGACACGCTGACCGGCGAGAAGAACGCGCTGAACGAGAGGCTCAGCGCCGCGGCTGAATTCGACGCCCAGATGTCGCAGCGGATCCTGCGTGACGCGCTGGGCGGCAAGTCGGTGGTGCTGTTCCGCACACCGGACGCGGCCGACGACGACGTCGAGGCGCTGTCGCGGCTGATCGGCCAGGGCGGCGGTACGGTCACCGGCACCGTGTCATTGACCCCCGAGTTCGTCGAGGCCAACTCCGCGGAGAAGTTGCTGTCGGTGGTGAACTCGCCGATCGTGCCCGCCGGTACCCAGCTCAAGACGACATCGGTGGATCAGGGCTCCCAGGCCGGGGACCTGCTCGGCATCGCTCTGCTGACGACCGGCAAGCCCGGTGCGCCCGCGGTCGATGACATGTCCCGCGACACGGTGCTGGCCGCGCTTCGCGACACCGGCTTCCTGACCTACGGTGACCAGCGCATCGGCGCCGCCAACGCGGCGGTGGTCGTCACCGGAGCGGGGATGGCAGACGATGCGGGCAACCGGGGCGCCACCGTCGCGAGATTCGCCGCGGGCCTCGCGCAACACGGGTCGGGGACTGTTCTGGTCGGCCGGGACGGGTCGGCGTCGGGCACCGGATCGGTGGCGGTGACCAGGAGTGACGCCGCGCTGTCCGCGGCTGTGAGCACGGTCGACGACGTCGACGCGGAGTCCGGGCGACTTACCGCGGTGCTGGCCGTGCAGGATCTGGTCAACGGTGGACGGCCCGGGCAGTACGGCATCGGGCAGGGCGCCACCTCGGTCACCGTTCCCCAGTAGGCGACCCGTTGGTCGCAGCTACGGCGCGTCAGTGACGTCATGTCGGACTCGCTGTTAGGGTGGGGTTCCGTGGGTCGGCAGGCCCCAGCAGTCCTTGCATCGTCCTGCGCCGGTCATCACGGAGGTCGCTCTTGCCATCGTTACGCAAGCACCCGCAAACGGCGACCAAGCATCTCTTCGTCACCGGCGGCGTGGTCTCCTCGCTCGGCAAGGGGCTGACGGCCTCCAGCCTGGGTCAGCTGCTCACCGCCCGCGGGCTGCAGGTGACGATGCAGAAGCTCGACCCGTATCTGAACGTGGATCCCGGCACCATGAACCCGTTCCAGCACGGTGAGGTGTTCGTCACCGAGGACGGCGCCGAGACCGACCTCGACGTCGGGCACTATGAACGGTTCCTGGACCGGAACCTGTCCGGCTCGGCGAATGTGACCACCGGTCAGGTGTATTCGACCGTGATCGCCAAGGAGCGGCGCGGCGAGTATCTCGGCGACACCGTGCAGGTGATCCCGCACATCACCGACGAGATCAAGCGCCGGATTCTGGCGATGGCCATCCCCGACGCCGACGGCAACCGGCCCGACGTGATCATCACCGAGGTCGGCGGCACGGTCGGCGACATCGAGTCGCTGCCGTTCCTGGAGGCCGCCCGCCAGGTGCGCCACGAGGTGGGCCGGGAGAACTGCTTCTTCCTGCACTGCTCCCTGGTGCCGTACATGGCGCCGTCGGGGGAGTTGAAGACCAAGCCGACCCAGCATTCGGTGGCGGCCCTGCGCAGCATCGGCATCACGCCGGACGCGCTGATCCTGCGCTGCGACCGCGACGTGCCGGAAGCGCTGAAGAACAAGATCGCGCTGATGTGCGACGTCGACATCGACGGCTGCATCTCGACGCCGGACGCGCCGTCGATCTACGACATCCCGAAGGTGCTGCACCGCGAGGAGCTCGACGCCTATGTGGTGCGCCGGCTCAACCTGCCGTTCCGCGACGTCGACTGGACGCAGTGGAACGATCTGCTGCGGCGGGTGCACGAACCGCAGGAGACGGTGCGGATCGCGCTGGTGGGCAAGTACATCGACCTCTCCGACGCGTACCTGTCAGTCGCCGAGGCACTGCGTGCGGGCGGCTTCAAGCACCACGCCAAGGTGGAGATGCGGTGGGTCGCCTCCGACGACTGCGAGGCGGACGGGGCGGCCCTGGCGCTCGGCGATGTGGACGGGGTGCTCATCCCCGGCGGGTTCGGCATCCGCGGCATCGAGGGCAAGATCGGCGCCATCTCCTACGCCCGCAAGCGGGGCCTTCCGGTGCTCGGGCTGTGCCTGGGCCTGCAGTGCATCGTCATCGAGGCGGCGCGCTCGGTGGGGCTGGCCGACGCCAACTCCGCGGAGTTCGACCCGACGACCGCGGACCCGGTGATCTCCACGATGGCCGATCAGCGCGATGCGGTGGCCGGTGAGGCGGACCTGGGCGGCACGATGCGACTCGGTGCGTATCCGGCTGTGCTGGAGCCGGATTCGATCGTCGCGCAGGCCTACCAGGCCACCGAGGTGTCCGAGCGGCACCGGCACCGCTACGAGGTGAACAACGAATACCGCGACCGCATCGCGGCCAGCGGTCTGCGGTTCTCCGGCACGTCGCCCGACGGCCACCTGGTCGAGTTCGTCGAGTACGACCCCGCCACGCACCCGTTCTTGGTGGGCACGCAGGCACACCCAGAGCTCAAGAGCAGACCGACCCGCCCGCACCCGTTGTTCGCCTCGTTCATCGGCGCGGCGCTGGAGTACAAAGCCGCCGAACGCCTTCCGGTGGAGATCCCGGAGCGCTCCAACGGCGCCGAGGCGACAGGCGATCAGGCCGCGTACCTGCACGAGCAAGCCGCCCGTGGCTGAGCACGACTTCGAGACCGTCGAGAGCGAGACCGTCTACGTCGGCAAGATCTTCGCGCTGCGCGCCGACGAGGTGCGCATGCCGGGTGGCACGACGGCGCGTCGCGAGGTGGTGGAGCACTACGGCGCCGTCGCGGTGGTCGCAGTCGACGACGCAGGCAACGTCGTGCTGGTGTACCAGTACCGCCACCCCTTCGGCCGCAGGCTGTGGGAGCTGCCCGCCGGCCTGCTGGACGCCGGCGGGGAGGCGCCGCACATCACCGCCGCCCGGGAACTCGAGGAGGAGGCCGGCCTGGCCGCCGACACCTGGTCGGTGCTGGTCGACCTGGACTCCGCACCCGGATTCAGCGACGAGAGCGTGCGGGTGTACCTGGCGACGGGCCTGTCCGACGTCGGGCGGCCCGACGCGCACGACGAGGAGGCCGACCTGACCGTCGAGCGGGTTCCGCTGTCGGAGGCCGTCCGTATGGTGCTCCGCGGAGAGATCGTCAACTCGATCGCCGTGGCGGGGATCCTGGCGGCCAACACCGTCGGTGACCGCGACGGGCTCCGCCCGATCAGTGCGCAGTGGGTGGACCGGCCGACGGCGTTCGCGCGCCGGAAAGGGCACTGATGGCAACACCGGCGCTGGGTGCGGGCGGCTCGCCGCCGGGCCTGGGGTTGGTGCTCGACGGTCAGTTGCAGGGGTACCTCGACCACCTCGCCATCGAACGCGGCGTCGCCGCCAACACGCTGAGCTCCTACCGGCGTGACCTCCGCCGCTACGCCGACCATCTGCACGCCCGCGGGATCGGCGATCTCGGCGCGGTCGCCGAGACCGACGTCAGCGACTTCCTGATGGCGCTGCGGCGCGGCGATCCGGAGGCGGGCACCGCCGCGCTGTCGGCCGTCTCCGCGGCCCGCGCGCTGATCGCGGTGCGCGGCCTGCACCGCTTCGCGGCCTCCGAAGGCCTGACCGACCTGGACGTGGCGCGCGCGGTCAAGCCGCCCACGCCCTCACGCCGGCTGCCCAAAAGCCTGACCGTCGACGAGGTGCTGGCGCTGCTCGACGGCGCAGGCGGGGACAGCGACGCCGACGGCCCCCTGACCCTGCGCAACCGCGCGATGCTGGAACTGCTCTACTCCACCGGAGCGCGCATCTCCGAGGCGGTCGGCCTGGACGTCGGCGACGTCGACACCCGCGCGCGGTCGGTGCTGCTGCGCGGAAAAGGCGGCAAGCAACGGCTGGTGCCGATCGGCAGGCCCGCGGTCAGCGCGCTGGACGCCTACCTGGTGCGCGGCAGGCCCGATCTGGCCCGCCGCGGCCGCGGCACGCCGGCGATCTTCCTCAACGTCCGCGGCGGCCGGCTGTCGCGGCAGAGCGCCTGGCAGGTGCTGCAGGACGCGGCGGAGCGGGCCGGGATCACCGCGGCGGTGTCACCGCACACGCTGCGGCATTCGTTCGCGACGCATCTGCTCGACGGCGGCGCCGACGTCCGCGTCGTCCAGGAACTCCTGGGCCACGCCTCGGTCACCACCACGCAGATCTACACGATGGTCACGGTGCACGCGCTGCGCGAGGTGTGGGCGGGCGCCCACCCCCGCGCGCGGTAGCCACCATCAGCCGAGGTATTCGGATTCGAGCACCAGGTCGCCGAGCAGCGTCTGGTATTCCACGTGGGTCCGGTGTTCCACGGTGTCGAAGGACCTGCCCTGCTCGTCACGCATGTACGCGCGGTACTTCGGGGCGCCGGGGACGCGGACGTTGTCGGCGACCACGATCGACCCGGGGTGAAGCCAGCCCCGGTCGAGGATGCGCTGCAGGTCCGGCAGGTAGGCACGCTTGTCGTGGTCGATGAACAACAGGTCGAGGTTGTCGGGCGCGAACCCGTGTGCGGCCAGCGCGTCGAGGGTGGCGCCGCCGTCGCCGAGGGTGCCCACGACGCAGGTGATGCGGTCGGCCATGCCGGCGTGGCGCCAGATCCGCCGGGCGATGTCGGCGTTGGCGGCGGAGAACTCGACGGAGTACACCGCGGCCGCCGGCGCGGCGCGGGCGATCCGCAGCGCGCTGTAGCCGCAGTAGGCGCCGAGTTCCAGCGCCCGGCGTGGGTCGGCGCGCCGCACCGCCGCATCGAGCAGCGCGCCCTTCTCGTCGCCGACGTTGACCAGCATCGACTTCTCGTAGGCGAAGCGGTCCATGGTCGCCAGCACGTCGTCGACGTCGCCGGCCAGGGCGTTGGCCTCGACGTCGGCGGCGACCGCGGCCTCGCGTCCGTCGCCGAGCTGGCCCGTTTTCACGAAGCCGGGCATCGCCCAGGCGAACCGCAGGACCGACCAGCGCAGGAACGGCAGGCGCCGCTTGAGCGTCATGAGCGCGACGCCAGCTTGTGGTTGTCCCACGACACCGTGCGCTGCGTCGGCGCGAACACCACCCACCGCGCCGAGCGGCCCTGCGCGCTCATCGGGTTGCGCACCCGCTGGCCCGGCGGCGGCGCCGGCTCGCCGTGCCCGCCGGCGTACTTGCCGCCCATCTGCCAGCGCACGTCCTCCAGGTGCTGGTCGGCCTCCTCGGCAGCGGCGTCCTCGAGCACCCGAGCCTCACCCTGGAACATCACACCCTGCAGGTCGGGGAAGCGTTCGTGGCGGTCGACGAGCACCGTGCAGGCGGGGTTGCGGCGCAGGTTGGCCACCTTCTGTCCGCGGCAGTAGAAGTAGACGCGGCCGCCGGCCCAGCCGAACCAGAGCGGGGTCAGGTTGATCCGGCCGTCAGGCCCCAGGGTGGCGACCCGCATGTTCCACGACGTCGTCATCAACTCGTCGAGTTCGTCGTCGGTGAGGCCCAGCCGGGCGGGGATGCGGGCCATCTGGTCCTCCGTGAAGGTCGGTACTCGGCGTCAACAGCGTATGTCGCCCGCGGGTCTGCCCGTTTCCGCAGCGTCGCGCCGTTAAACTTGCCCGGATGTTCGCCATGGCCGAGATATGAGTGAGGACGGCGGCGGCGCCGACCCACCGGCGCAGGCCGGCCTCACCGGCCGGACGGCGCGCACCGTTCCCGAACCGGCGCCACGCACGACGCACGGCCCGGCCAAGGTCATCGCGATGTGCAACCAGAAGGGCGGCGTCGGCAAGACCACGTCGACGATCAACCTCGGCGCGAGTCTCGCCGAGTACGGCCGCCGGGTGCTGCTGGTGGACCTCGACCCGCAGGGCGCCCTGTCGGCCGGTCTCGGGGTGCCGCACTACGAACTCGACCACACGATTCACAACCTGCTGGTCGAACCGCGGGTGTCGATCGACGATGTGCTGATCAACACCCGGGTCAAAGGGCTGGACTTGGTGCCCAGCAACATCGACCTGTCGGCGGCGGAGATCCAGTTGGTCAACGAGGTCGGCCGCGAGCAGACACTGGCCCGGGCGCTGTACCCGGTGCTGGACCGCTACGACTACGTGCTCATCGACTGTCAGCCGTCGCTGGGTCTGCTCACCGTCAACGGGCTGGCGTGCAGCGACGGCGTGATCATCCCGACCGAGTGTGAGTACTTCTCACTGCGCGGGCTGGCGCTGCTGACCGACACCGTGGACAAGGTGCACGACCGGCTCAATCCGCGGCTGTCCATCAGCGGCATCCTGATCACCCGCTACGACCCGCGCACCGTCAATTCCCGCGAGGTGATGGCGCGGGTGCTCGAGCGCTTCGGCGACCTGGTGTTCGACACCGTGATCACCCGAACCGTCCGCTTCCCCGAGACCAGCGTGGCCGGCGAGCCCATCACCACCTGGGCGCCGAAATCCGGTGGCGCCGAGGCATATCGGGCGCTGGCGCGGGAAGTCATCCACCGGTTCGGCGGGTGAGCACCGACGCCGCAGCCGCTGGGAACGGCGAACCGGACGCCGGCGGTCAGACCGGGTTCCGGGTGCGTCTGAGCAACTTCGAGGGCCCTTTCGACCTACTGCTGCAGCTGATTTTCGCCCACCGGCTCGACGTCACCGAGGTGGCGCTGCATCAGGTGACCGACGACTTCATCGCCTACACCCGCGACATCGGCCCGCTGCTGGAGCTCGACGAGACCACCGCCTTCCTGGTGGTCGCGGCCACGCTGCTCGACCTCAAGGCGGCGCGGCTGCTGCCCTCGGGCGAGGTGCACGACGAAGAGGACCTCGCGCTGCTCGAGGTGCGCGACCTGTTGTTCGCGCGGCTCCTGCAGTACCGGGCGTACAAACACGTGGCGGTGATGTTCGCCGAACTCGAGGCGGCGGCGCTGCGCAGCTACCCCCGGGCGGTGTCGTTGGAGGACCGCTACGCCGACCTGCTGCCCGAGGTGATGCTCGGCGTCGACGCCGACAGGTTCGCCCAGATCGCGGCGACGGTGTTCACGCCGCGGCCGGTGCCGACGGTGGGCATGGAGCACATGCACGTCTCCGCGGTCTCGGTGCCGGAACAGGCCAGGCGGCTGTTGTCGCTGCTGGAGATCCGGGGAGCGGGCGAGTGGGCGACGTTCGCCGAACTGGTCGCCGAATGCGAGGGTCCGATCGAGATCGTCGGCAGGTTCCTGGCGCTGCTCGAACTGTACCGGGCGCGGGCGGTAGCATTCGACCAATCAGAACCGCTTGGTGTGCTCCAGATTTCGTGGACCGGGGATCGGCCGACCAGCGAACACCTGGCAACCGCTGACGCGGTGGAAGAGCGAGAACCATGACCGACGACATCGCGGTGCACGACGACCTGAGCCGCACCGACTCCAATCACACCGACGACGACGACACCGACCTGGGCATCGACGTCGCGACGGCGCCGGAGCTCGAGGACGCCGAACTCGGTGCGGTGCTCGAGGCGCTGCTGCTGGTGGTGGACACCCCGGTGACGGTGGATGCGCTGGCGACGGCCACCGAGCAGCCGGCGTACCGGATCGTCACGAAGCTGACGGAGATGGCCGCGGAGCTGGCCGAGCGCGGCAGCGGCATCGACCTCAGGGAGGCGGGCGGCGGCTGGCGGATGTACACCCGTGCGCGCTTCGCCCCGTATGTGGAGCGGCTGGTCCTGGACGGCGCGCGGTCGAAGCTGACCCGCGCGGCGCTGGAGACCCTCGCGGTGGTCGCCTACCGGCAGCCGGTGACCCGCGCCCGGGTCAGCGCGGTGCGCGGCGTCAACGTCGACGCGGTGGTGCGCACGCTGGTGGCCCGCGGGCTGATCACCGAGGCGGGCACCGACCCCGACTCGGGTGCCACCACCTTCGCGACCACCGAGTTGTTCCTGGAGCGCCTCGGGTTGTCGTCTCTGACCGACCTGCCGGACATCGCACCGCTGCTGCCCGACGTCGACGTCATCGACGACCTCAGCGAGTCGCTCGGTGACGAGCCGCGCTTCATCAAGCTCAGCGGCGGACGCACGACCGACCAGCCGCTGTCCTTCGACGTGGACCGGGACTGACGTGGCAGGGACGGACGCCGAGGGGATTCGGCTGCAGAAGGTGCTGTCGCAGGCCGGGGTGGCTTCGCGGCGGGTCGCCGAGCGGATGATCCGCGACGGCCGCATCGAGGTCGACGGCCGGATCGTGACCGAACAGGGCACCCGTGTCGATCCCGAGGTGTCGGAGATCCGGGTCGACGGCGTGCGGGTGAGGTTCGACGACACGCTGGTGCACCTGGCGATCAACAAACCGCGGGGGATGCACTCCACGATGTCCGACGACCGTGGCAGGCCCTGCGTCGGCGACCTCGTCGAGCACCGGGTGCGGGGCAACAAGAAGCTGTTCCACGTCGGCCGGCTGGACGCCGACACCGAAGGCCTGCTGCTGCTGACCAACGACGGGGAACTGGCACACCGGCTCATGCACCCGTCGTACGAGATTCAGAAGACCTACCTGGCGACGGTGCTCGGCACCATGCCGCGCGGGGTGGGCAAGAAGCTGCGCGACGGCGTCGAACTCGACGACGGGCCTGCGCGGGTCGACGACTTCGCGGTGGTCGACGCGGTGCCGGGCAAGACCCTGGTGCGGGTGACGCTGCACGAGGGCCGCAAACGTATCGTGCGCCGAATGCTGGCGGAGGTCGGCTATCCAGTGCAGGAACTGGTCCGCACCGACCTGGGCGCCGTCACCCTCGGCGATCAGCGCCCCGGCAGCATCCGGGTGTTGACCAGCAAGGAGATCGGCGAGCTGTACAAGGCGGTGGGGATGTGACCGGATCGGTGCTCGAGGCAGTGACGATCGCCGTGGACGGTCCGGCAGGCACCGGGAAGTCATCGGTGTCGCGTGGGCTGGCGCGTGCGCTCGGCGCGCGGTATCTCGACACCGGGGCGATGTACCGCATCGTCACGCTGGCGGTGCTGCGTGCCGGGGTCGATCTGGCCGACACGCCCGCCATCGAGCGTGCCGCGGCCGCGGTGCCGTTGTCGGTGGGCTACGACCCCGACGAGGACCGTGCCTACCTCGACGGCGAAGACGTGTCCGGTGAGATCCGTGGCGACGCGGTGACCAGGGCGGTGTCGGCGGTCTCGGCGGTGCCCGCGGTGCGCGCCCGCCTCGTGGGGCTGCAGCGGGAGCTGGCCACGGGCCCCGGCAGCGTGGTGGTCGAGGGCCGCGACATCGGCACCGTCGTCCTTCCGGACGCCGATCTGAAGATCTTCCTGACCGCTTCGGCCGAGGAACGCGCCCGCAGGCGCAACGACCAGAACGTCGCCAACGGGCTGCCCGACGACTACGAGACCGTGCTCGCCGACGTCCGGCGCCGCGACCATCTCGACTCGACACGGGCGGTGTCGCCGTTGCGCGCCGCCGACGACGCGGTGCAGGTGGACACCAGCGCGATGACCGAACCCGAGGTGGTGGCGGCGTTGACCGACCTGGTGGCCCGGCGCACAGGGGTGCGGCGATGACCGACGACGGAACGTGGGCCGACGAGAGCGAATGGGAGGTCGGCGCCGAAGAGGTCGCCGAGGCGATCGAGGAGGCGACCTCCCCGCCGCCGGTCGTCGCGGTGGTCGGACGGCCCAATGTCGGCAAGTCCACACTGGTGAACCGCATCCTGGGCCGCCGCGAGGCGGTGGTGCAGGACGTGCCCGGCGTCACCCGCGACCGGGTCTCCTACGACGCGACGTGGTCAGGCCGGCGGTTCGTCGTCCAGGACACCGGCGGATGGGAGCCCGACGCCAAGGGTCTGCAGCAGCTGGTGGCCGAACAGGCGTCGGTGGCGATGCGCACGGCCGACGCGATCATCCTGGTGATCGACGCGGTGGTGGGCGCGACCACCGCCGACGAGGCCGCCGCACGGATGCTGCGCAAATCCGGCAAGCCGGTGTTCCTGGCGGCCAACAAGGTCGACACCGAGCGCGGGGAGGCCGACGCGGCGGCGCTGTGGTCCATGGGTGTCGGTGAGCCGCACCCGGTCAGCGCGATCCACGGCCGTGGTGTCGCCGACCTGCTCGACCGGGTGATGGAGAGCCTGCCCGCGGTGTCGGAGTTCTCGGCGACCGGGGGCGGACCGCGCCGCGTGGCGCTGGTCGGCAAGCCGAACGTCGGCAAGAGCTCGCTGCTGAACCGGTTGGCGGGCGATCAGCGCTCGGTGGTGCACGACGTCGCGGGCACCACCGTCGACCCGGTGGACTCGCTGATCGAATTGGGCGGCAAGACATGGCGATTCATCGACACCGCCGGACTTCGCCGTAAGGTCGGCCAGGCCAGCGGCCACGAGTTCTACGCATCGGTGCGCACGCACGGCGCCATCGACGCCGCCGAGGTGGTGCTGGTGCTGATCGACGCCTCACAGCCGCTGACCGAGCAGGACCAGCGGGTGCTGTCGATGGTGATCGAGGCCGGACGCGCGCTGGTGCTGGCGTTCAACAAGTGGGACCTCGTCGACGAGGACCGCCGCTACCAGCTCGACCGCGAGATCGACCGCGAACTCGCCCAGGTGCAGTGGGCGTCGCGGGTGAACATCTCGGCGATGACGGGCCGTGCGGTACAGAAGCTGGTGCCCGCGCTCGAGCAGGCACTCGCGTCCTGGGATGCGCGCATCTCGACCGGCCGGCTGAACACCTTCCTCAAGGAGGTCGTCGCGGCCAACCCGCCGCCGGTGCGTGGCGGCAAGCAGCCGCGCATCTTGTTCGCGACCCAGGCGGCGACGCGCCCGCCCACCTTCGTGCTGTTCACCAGCGGGTTCCTCGAGGCCGGTTACCGCCGGTTCCTGGAGCGCCGGCTGCGGGAGACCTTCGGGTTCGACGGCAGCCCGATCCGGGTCAACGTGCGGGTGCGCGAGAAGCGCGGCCAGAAGCGGTGATTCCCGGGCGTCGCCCGTTGCGCTGAGCGTGACGGAGGCCACCGGTCGGCGCCGATTAGGGTGGTCCGGTGCCCGTCCTCGACATGATCCTCATCGCGCTGGCCGGCGTCGGAGCGGGTGCGATCAACGCGGTGGTCGGCTCCGGCACGCTCATCACCTTCCCGACGCTGGTCGCGCTGGGCTATCCGCCGGTGACCGCCACCATGTCGAACGCGGTCGGACTCGTCGCCGGCGGGGTGTCCGGCACCTGGGGCTACCGCCGGGAACTGCGCGGTCAGTGGCGCCGGCTGCGGTGGCAGATCCCCGGGTCGTTGTTCGGCGCGCTGGCCGGCGCGTGGCTGCTGCTGCACCTGCCCGAGAAGGTCTTCGTCCAGGTCGTCCCGGTGCTGCTGATCGCCGCACTGCTGCTGGTGCTGGTGGGGCCGCGCATCCAGGGCTGGGCGCGGCGCCGGGCCGAGGACAGCGGCCGGTCCGTCGACGACATCAGCCGGGGCAGGATGGCCGCACTGGTGATCGCCACCTTCGTGGTCGGCATCTACGGCGGATACTTCACCGCCGCGCAGGGCATCCTGCTCATCGCCGCGATGGGTGCGCTGCTGCCCGAGTCGATGCAGCGGATGAACGCCGCGAAGAACCTGCTGTCGCTGATCGTCAACGTGGTCGCCGCGGTGGCGTACACCATCGTGGCGTTCGACCGGATCAGCTGGGCCGCAGCGGGTCTGATCGCTGTCGGATCACTGGCCGGCGGCTTCCTCGGAGCACACTACGGCCGCCGGTTGTCACCGGGAGCGCTGCGGGCGGTGATCGTCGTGGTGGGGCTGATCGGACTGTGGCGGCTGCTCGCCACGGCGTGAGTCAGAAGTCCTTCCGCGCCGCTTCCTGCTCGAGCACCGCGGACAGATCCTTGAGTCGTTCCATCGACGACACCGCCCTGCGGGTGCGGTTGTTGCGGGCCAGCCGGTCGCGGTGGCGGTCGACGAACGCCCAGTAGCCGGCGGTGAACGGGCACGCATCCTCGCCCACCCGCTTCTTCGGGTCGTAGGCGCAGTCGCCGCAATGGTCGCTCATCTTGTTGATGTAGGCGCCACCCGCAGCGTAGGGCTTGGTGGCCAGCCTGCCGCCGTCGGCGTGCTGGCTCATGCCGACCACGTTGGTGGGCATCACCCACCGAAAGCCGTCGACGTAGGCGGTCGCGAACCACTCGGTGAGTTCGGCGGGATGGTAGCCACGCTGCAGTGCGTGGTTGCCGAGCACCATGAGCCGCTGGATGTGGTGCGTCCAGCCACGGTCGCGCACGCCCATCAGCGCGTGCCGTAGGCATTCGGCGGTAACGGCGTCGGAGTCGAGGTCGCGCCACCAGTCGGGCAGGGGAGTGCGGGCGGCCAGCTCGTTGTTTCGGGTGTAGCCGGGTCCGAAGTGCCAGTACAGATGCCACATGTACTCGCGCCAGCCCAGGATCTGCCGGATGAATCCCTCGACCGCGGCGAGCGGGGCGCCGTCGCGGCGGTAGGCCTGCTCGGCGGCGTGCACCGCGTCCAGGGGATGCAGCACGCCCAGGTTGAGCGGCACCGAGAGCAGCGAGTGCGACATCGCCCAGTCGTCGCCCATCATCGCGTCCTCGAAGCGGCCGAAGGTCGGCAGCCGGTGGTCGATGAAGCGTTTCAGGGCCCGCTGCGCTTCGGCGGGGGTGACGGCGAACAGGCGGGGTCCGTCCACGCCGACGGTGTCGAGGTCCATCGCGTCGAGATCGCGGCGCACCTGTTCGTCGATGTCGTCCTCGCGGGGACGGTACGGCGCGGGGACGTCGAGCCGATCCTGCTTCTTCGGCGGTGGTTCGCGGTTCTCCTCGTCGTAGTTCCACCGGTTGCCCACCGGATCGGCGCCCTGCATCAGGACGTCGAACCGGCGGCGCTGGTCGCGGTAGAAGTCCTCCATCCGGAAGCGGGTGCGGTTGCCGGCCCAGGTCTCGAAGTCGGCGCGGGGCAGCGCGAACATCGGGGTGGGCAGGACGTCGGCGACCAGCCCCTGCTCGTGCAGACGATTGACGAAGCGTTCGGCGGCGAAGGACGTCGGCTGGAACACCAGCACCGGCCGGTCGAAGCGTTCGAGCGCATCGGTGTAGTCCTCTGTCCGCATCAGGGTGGCGCGGTCACCGAGGTCGCGGTCGGCGTGGCGGAGCGCGGAGAGCACAAGGTGCAGCTTCTGGCGGTGGTAGCGGCGCTTGCGCAGCGCGGCGGTCGACTCGATGAGCAGGACTTCGCGGTGGGCGTGCTCGCCGCCGTACATCGCCGGGCCGAGCTGGTCGGCGAACAACCACAACGGGGTGTCGTCGCGCACTTTGGTGCTCACCGGGGTGGCCGCCGGTCCTTACGATGCGCTGATGCGGACTTTGACGGCACCGCCGTTCGGGTCGCTCGAGGCGGCAACGGACTTCTACTTCCTACTGATGGTGTTCCTGCGCGAGCTGAAGCGACCCGGCGAGCCGGTCGGGCTGCACCAGTACCTGCTGGCGCAGGCGCTGGAGCACCACCGTCCGAAGTACAGGTCGATCGAGTGCCGGGCATGCGATTCGGAGTACCCGTGCCGCACGGTGCTAAGCGTCGCCCTGCTGGCTCGGTTCCCGGCGCCGTGGACGCCGCACGGCTTGGCGACGACGCTCAACTCGGTCGGCCTGCTCGGCGCGACGATCCGCGGCGACCTCATCTTCTGGGGCAACGGCGACCCCGGTTTCACGTTGCGCCGCAACGAAACCGGGGCGTGGGCGGGGGAGCGCCGGGACCGGGGCGAGGTCAGGCCGATGGTGGTCGAGGATGATGCGGCGATGTGCGACCTGTTCACGGGTTGGGTCCGTGCGTTCCCGGTCGGGCTGGGGACCGCCGTGTCCGCCGAGGAGATCGAGCTCGTCAGGCCGGGGATCGGCCCGGCGCGGGAGTGGTGGTCCGAACATGTCGCGCTGCCGTATCTGGTGCACCGGCTGCAGGACGGGCTGACGGCCGACGGCCCGCAGTTCGGCGATCTACCGCCCCAGTTCACCCGGTTGACGGCGGAGGACGCGGCTGAGGTAGGACAGCGCGCCGCCTGGGTGATCCCACCCGGGCACGCGCTGCACGGGCGGCCGCTGCAGGCCATCGCCCGATGTGCGCGGTGTAACCGGGTGACGTTGTTCAGCAAGGGCACGGAATTCTGTCTGGTGCACTTCGAGCCGTACGGGGCTGAAGTCGAGTTGCCGTTGCCGGAGTTCGAGAAGCTCGCGGACTATCAAGCGACCTATGCCGCGATGCACGACCACTACGAGACGTGCGACTGGCGCCCGCGGTACCCGGGCGGCTGGTCGGAGCGGTATCGGAAGCCGCCGCGCTACCGCGAAGACGGATAGCGGTTGGGACCTCGGGACGGGCCTGCGGTAGGCTCTCGATCGCTGCCGGCGATCCCGGCGGCACCGCGGGCTGTGGCGCAGCTTGGTAGCGCACTTGACTGGGGGTCAAGTGGTCGCAGGTTCAAATCCTGTCAGCCCGACCAGAACAACCCGCTCTGACCAGCGTCGGAGCGGGTTCGTCGTTGCAGGAGGAGTGCTCGCCGGGCCGGTCCCGGTGGGCCAATGGTGTCCCAACACGCCGGTGGCGCGGTGGCGAAGACTGCCGCAGAGCGGGTGCTCAGGCGTCCGTCTCAGGAAGCGAACCCGTGACGGAGTCGGCGCATCAGCCGGCGACGAGCCGCTGCAGTTCAACTGTCGGGGGTCTCGATGCTCGACATCACCAGTTGCAGATACGGGCCGTAGAGGTCTTGGCCATCGAGGTGGCTGTCGAGGGTGATGCCGTCGTTGGCGGCAAGGATTACCCGGGCCAGCGTCTCAGCCTCGATGGTGAGGGTTCCGCCGATGCGGGCGACGTTCTTGCTGATGAATTCACCGAGAGCGCGGATGGTTTCGAGGCGCTGAGCGGCGACGCGCTCGAGCGCGTCGGGATTGCGCAGCAAGAACAGCTTCAACTCCAACCCCAGTGCCGCCCGGTCCGTTCCGCGGCTCAGTTGGCGCCATCGGACGGCCAACTCGTCGAGATCGACGTCACTGAGGCGATGGAACGACATCATCACGTCGATGAATCCGTCGAGGAAGCGCTGCCGCTGGCGGTCCACGACCGCCAGGAACAGCGTTTCCTTGGCGCCGAATTGGGAGTAGATGGCGCCGCGGGTGAATCCGGCGGCGTCGGCTATCTCCTCGAGCGCTGCACCGCTAAGGCCCTTGCGAGCGAAGACCTCCTCGGCGGCATCCAACAGGATCTGCCGGGTGTGCTCGGCACGCCGCTCTTTCGTCCACCGCTCGGCCATAGGCTCATCCTCCCATCAAAGTGGGCGAAGGCGGCCGGGCTTCGAACTCGCCGGCATGGGTCTGCGATTCGAGCAAGCTATCGACCAGGAGCGCTGGATCGAGGGCGTCAGTCGACCAGAACTCCTCCGAAGCTTCTACATGAGTGTCAAGCCCGGCGGCGTGCAGCGCATGGGCCTTGAACGTCCGGGCCGCCGGACTCAGCTCATGACGGACTGGGTGCACTGTCGCGGCCGTCTCGCAGCCGAGGTGCGGCCCCCAGAACAGAAGCTGCGGAGCCGACTCGACCCGTGGCAGCCCCACGCGCGCTGTGCGGCGGTTCACGGAAAACCTGGCGCCCGGGAGGATTCGGGTGCGGACCATTCGACCCGGCTTCCCCAGAATTAGTTCAGGTTGCCCAGGGGGCTGCGTGCGGGTCCCGAGAATGGTCAGCGCTGTTGATTGAGTGAGGTCCTCGGTGACGACAACGACGCGCCACCCCGCGCGACCGCGGTCGAACATCAGTCCGCCGGCGTAACGAACTGCGTCGGCGACGCTAGCGCTTATCACGTCGAGTCGGTAGCTGCTCACGTCCGGTCCTCCTTGGTCGCTTCGGCTGATGTGACGCCGACCGCTTATATACACGGTTGTATCTAAGATACATGCACGTATATGGTGAAGCACATCACAGCGTCGGGCGCTCGGGTCCATGCCACAGCCAAGACGGGGACTAGCGCCAGCGAACCCCCGTTGAGTGTCGGAAACCAGCACCCGCCGCGTGGTCTCACCGACTGAGGAGGACTCCCTTGATGCCAGCAACGCGACCCGGAGATTGGCTGGACCCCGACTCCGGGCTGGGTCTCGGTCTGGAAGACGTCCAGCCGGGAACGTTCAACATGACAATCCCGACAGACCGCTACACCTCGCGCGAATACGCGCAGCGGGAGAGGGAAGCGATCTGGATGCGCGTGTGGCAGATCGTCGGCCGCGCCGAAGACCTGCCGAAAGCCGGCGACTGGAAGAAGTGCGACATCCAAGACCAGTCGTACGTCATCGTCCGAGGGAAAGACGACAAGCTTCGCGGATTCGTGAATGCCTGCCGGCACCGTGGGAACGCTTTGTGTATCAACGAAACCGGGAACGCAAAGCGAGGCTTTCTCTGCCAGTACCATCTGTGGTCCTACGATCTGGAAGGCAAGCTGCGCGGCGTGCTGCGGGAAGACCTTGCCGGCCAGATCGACAAGAACGAGAACTCCCTATACGAGGTGCCCGTCGACACATTCGCCGGATTCATCTTCCTCAACCCCGACCCCCAGGCCAGGCCGCTGCGCGAGTACCTGGGCGAGGAGGTCTACCGCCTGCTCGAGCCCTACCACATCGATCAATTCACCACGGTGATGGATGTGAAGGAGGCCATCGACTGCAACTGGAAGGTCGTCATGGACGCCTTCGAGGAGGGCTACCACATCAACGGCATCCATCCCCAGTTGCTCGCGGTCCTGAACATCAACCCAAAGACAGCGCGGTACCAGTTCTTCGAGCGCCACAGTGTGGCGGTCGCACCCTTCGAGGTGCAGGGCGCCGGTGCGCAGAAGCAGGTCGACGGGATCATGGCGCTTCCTGAGACATTCCCCGGCACCGCGGCGGTGATTCCGCGCTTCCAGGAACTCGTCGCGCCCTACCAGGGTAAGGACGGAGAGGTGGAGTTCCCGGATGGCACCACTGCCCGCGGGCTGCTGCAAGAGGCCACCCGCGACGTCCTGACCGGTATGGGACTCGATGTCAGTGAACTGACCGACAACCAGATGAGCGACAACCAGGGATGGGTGCTGTTCCCCAACTACTTCATGACCGTGCGCGCCGGCGAATGCCACGTGATTACGGCGGCCCCGCACCCCGATGGTGATCCCAACCGTTGCATCTGGCATGTCGCGAGCTACATGTACCTGCCGCCCGAGCACCGCGACGCGTTCCGCGCCGAACCGATCGTGGTGGACGAGCCCGGAAGCTACAAATACTTCGAGGCCCTTCACCAGGATTACGTGCAAATGCCGCGCCAGCAACGCGGATTGCGTAACGACCGGCTTGACCACATGTCGTTGGTGAAAGAGGAAGTGGTCATTGCGCACTTCCACACGGTGATCGACCGCTACATGGCCGACGCCGCGAAATCCTGACCTCCACCAGTAGCGCCAAATCCCCTGAAAGAAGGATCAATTGACGATCGCAGATGTCCTTGCGACCGTGACGGGACGATCCCGCACCGTGCTGGAGTACAGCCAGATCGCCAAGCGATTGGTCGACAGCGCAAAGCAACCCGGGTTCTCTGTCGAGAGCTGGGCGCCACTTGCCGAGCTAATCGCCGTTGACGAGTTCGTGCGCATCGGCCCGTTCAAGGAGGTGATGAACTGGGCCGAATACGCGGAATTCCTGACGAACTGGGCGAGGTCAGCGGACTGGAACTGCTCGTTCCAACGGGTCACCGAGACGCCGGATCTGGTGTTCCTCGAACTAGAAGAGCGAAGTCGCGTCGGCGACTTCAGCAGCGTGGTCAACACCGTCTCGGTCTACGAGTTCGATGCCGACGACAAAGTGCGTCGGATAGCCGTCTATCTGCAGATGGAATTGCCCAACACGGGCACCGTGCCGAGCTTTGACGGCGCCGGGGGTGCGGAGTGACCCCGGCGCCGTCAACCACCACCGGCGGTGGTGAACTCGACGCCGTCGACTGCTTCACCGACAACGAGTTACTGCACGACCCTGCGACTACCTCGCCGGTCTGCGCGACGAGTGCCCGCTGCGCCGCGAGCCTCACCACGACGTGGTGATGGTGACCGGGTACACGAGGGTGTCGCCATCTACAACGACACGGCGCGGTTCTCGTCGTGCATCTCGGTCACCGGTCCGTTCCCCGGGTTCCCCGTGCCGCTCGAAGGAGACGAGGTCTCCGAACTGATCGCCCTGCACCGCGACGAGGTGCCGTTCAGCGACCAACTGCCGACCTTCGACGCGCCGGTACACACCGCGCACCGAGCGCTGCTGTCGAGAATGCTCACTCCGAAGCTACTCAAGGAGAACGAAGACTTCATGTGGCGGCTCGCCGACCGCCAGTTCGACTGCGCGCTCACCGGCGGGCGCTGCGAATTCATCGGCGAATACGCGTCTCCATTCGCGATGCTCGTCATCGCCGATCTGGGTGGACACGGCATCACCGGTTGGACGGCGGCGCGATGCTGGACTGGACGTATTGGACGCGGTAGAACACCCGTTCACAGTGTCCGACTCACTGGGGGGTCAAGTGGTCGCAGGTTCAAATCCTGTTAGCCCGACACAGGTCAGAGGCACTTTCCGGAGGCTCGGAAGGTGCCTCGATCCATCTGATACCTCAGCACCCTGAGGTTCGCAGGCGTCCGCTGGCCATTCGAATCGTCGCCCGCTTCAGCGGCCCGGCCCCGTCGAGCTGGTGGGCGGCACAGACGTCGAGCTGTCGAGTTCGGCCGACGTCGAAGGGGAGAGTGTGGCGGTCGGGGATCCACCGGGAAGCTGCGCCGCCACATCTGGATACAGCTGACTGAGAATCGGCGCGAAGAGTGCATTCTGCGGCGAATCGCCCTGCGGGGTGAGATACACCGTCGTCAGAATGACCACCGTGGTGCCGGCCCTCGGGTCATGAGCGGCGAGCCCGGAGAAGCCGACGATGTTCCCGGGATGGCCGTACATCGGACCTGCTCCCTCCAATCCGAATCCGTAGGTTCCGAACCCGAGCTTGGACGCGCCACCCGGATCGGACGGGTCCGTTGGCTTCAAGTTCTCCAGCCGCCACTGCCGGGTCGCGTCGTCGAGCAGCGGTCCGGCCACCATCGCCTCGATGAAGTCGGCGACGTCCTCTGCCCGAGAGATGACACCACCGGCCGTCCATGCCCACGATGGATTGTCGTTCGTGTGATCGGCGGGCTGGAGATTCCCGGCCAGCGCCGCCTTCAGCTGAGCCTCGGGCAGTGGTCCGTCGAACGCCTCGTTGGGCCCCCACATGTATCCGCGGGGATGCGGATCGGGCAACGCAGCATCGGCGGCGGCCGGCAACATCGTGTTGCGCAGGCCGAGCGGATCGAAGATCCGGGCCTGCAGCACAGCCGCCGCCGTCATGCCCGTGACCTTCTCGATGACCAAGCCGAGCAGCACGTAGTTGGTGTTGCTGTACTCGTACCCGCTGCCCGGTGGGAAGTTCTGAGGGTGGGTGAACGCAATTCCGAGTAGCTGCTGCGGGGTCCAGACGGTGTCGGGGTGCTTCTCCAGCGTGGCGGCGAACTCGGGGTCATCGGCGTAGCTGTACAACCCGCTGCGCATCTCTGCCAGCTGCTGAATGGTGATGCTGTCGCCGTCGGGAACCGAAGGTATGTAACGCGATATCGAATCGGTGATCGCCAGCTCGCCCTCTTGTTGTAATTGCAGAATGACGGTGGCTGTCATCGACTTGGTGATGCTGGCTATGCGGACGTGTTCGTGGATCGAGGGCGGCGCGCTGCTTCCGATGCCGGCCACACCGAATGTCGCGCTCCAATCACCCTTTTCGGGGCTGCGGATCAACACGATCGCACCGGGGATCCCGTTTTCTTTCAGAATGGGTGGGATCTGCTCGTTGAGGGCCGCCGCGTAGACGGGCATCGGCGGTATCGCACTCACGCCGGGTGGTCGCGAGGATTCAGCGCAAGCCGCCAGCAGGGGCCCCGCGCCGACAGCACCGGTAAGGAACAGAAAGGATCGGCGTCCGATCTTCGCATCCCTCAGAGGCCTATACCCGATTTCAAACCATTTGGGGGACATCGACTTTCCCCCTTATGCTTTGCGTGGCCTGCAACGCCACGATGCGGAGCTGTTCGCCGAATCCTTGGTTCAACGAGACGCTACCCCTGTAGCCCTTAGATCTGGTGCGACTGTGCGGGAGTCCACCGCGAAGCCAGGGCGTCACAGATGGCACGCTGCTCGCTTTCCTCCAGGTGGTGCATGAGAAGTCCTTCGATGGTGAAGATGCCGATCATCACTTCGGCGTCCACCGTCTGGGCGGAGACTCCCGCGTTCTCGAGTTCGAAGCGGAACAGGCTCCCGGTGATCGCGTGGAAATCTCGATGCCATTCGGCAACGGCCGGTGAGTGCTCGACACGGGCGTGCACCGTCGTCACGAGGCGACTCATCTCCGTGAGCTGCCCGGCCACCCAGAGCAGCCGGGCCGCGATCGGGTCGCTCGCAACCTCCTGGTACTGCGGCCACACGTCGGCCATGACGGCATTCAGGACCGCGATCAAGACGTCGTCCTTGTCGCCGAAGTACCAATAGATCGTGTTCGGAGCCACCCCGGCTTCCTTCGCGAGTCGGCTCATCGACGTGGCGTCGTAGCCGGCGTCGATAAACAGCTGCCGTGCCGCGGCCACGATCTCAGCCCGCTTCTCGTCAGCGGCTTGGGGACGCTTGTTGCGCGCCATGGCGTCCTTCCGTCGACCGGTGGGTCACATTTGTTGAATGCCGTTCAAGAGACTGCTATGTTCCCTTGAATACCATTCAAGATACTCGACGAGGGACATTTCGTGACTCATCCACGCAGCTACGTTCGACACGACGTCACCTTCGACTCCGACGGCACGCCCTGCGCGGCGTGGCTGTACCGGCCCGATGGCGTCGCCAATCCGCCGATCGTTGTGATGGCGCACGGTTTCGCCGCGTTCCGGGAACTGCGGCTGGACGCCTACGCCGAACGGTTCGCCCAGGCCGGTTACGCCGCGCTGGTGTTCGACTACCGGTTCTGGGGCGCATCCGGCGGGGAGCCCCGCCGAGTCTTGGACATCAAAGCCCAGCAAGCGGACTGGTCGGCTGCCATCGCCTACGCCCGCCAGCTCGACGGTGTCGACAACACCCGGGTCGTGGGCTGGGGTTCCTCCTTCGGCGGCGGGCACGTCCTGGTACTGGCCAGCCACGACCACGACCTCGCCGCGGCAATCGTGCAGGTGCCGCACGTCACCGGCCCAGCGTCGGCGTTCGCCCAATCCCCGAAGCTGGTGTCGCGGTTGATTCTCGCGGGTCTGCGCGACCAGGTGGGTGACTGGCTGGGACGTCCGCCCTACCGGGTGGCCGCCATTGGACGACCGGGCGACGTTGCGATGATGACCTCCCCGGGGGCGGCGGACCTGGTGGAACGGATGGCCGGGGACCGTCGCGAGGAACTGCTCGCGGAGAATGACGTCGCCGCGCGGATCGCCCTGGGGGTTCCGTTCTATTCTCCGGGCCGTCACGCCGCCAAGATCACCGCCCCTACGCTGGTGCAGCTGGCCACTAAGGACGACGTCACTCCTTTCGCGAAGGCGCAGAAGATCGCGGCGCGCATCCCGAAGGGTGAGGTGCGGTCGTATGACTGCACGCACTTCGAGCCCTACCTGGACCCGCACTTCGAGCAGATCGTGACCGATCAGATCGCGTTCCTGGACCGCCACGTCGGAGCGCGGCGAACCGCGGCCTGACCGATTTGCGCGCATCGGCGCACATGCCTGTCGCGCCACGAAGACTCAACATCAAGAGAGAGGAGAGTCCCATGACCACTCATCGACGCGCCGCCCTCATCACCGGAGCTTCCGCCGGTATCGGAGCCGCCTTCGCCCGCCATCTCGCCGCCCAGGGTTTCGACGTGCTGCTCGTCGCGCGTCGCGCCGAGCGTCTGAAAGAACTGGCAGCCGAGCTGCGTCAGGCGCACGGTGGACGCGGCGAGGTCTTCACCGCCGACCTGACCGACCCCGCTGCCCCAGCCGCGATCATCGATCACGCTGAGAAGATCGGCTTGCCCATTGACGTGCTCATCAACAACGCCGGACTGTCGTCGAGCACGAAGTTCTCCGAGACTCCGTGGGAATCGGTGGCCGCCGAGATCCAGCTCATGGTGACCGCCACGACCGAGCTCGCCCACCGGGTGATCCCGGGAATGAAGCAACGCCGATGGGGCCGCATCGTCAACCTGTCCTCACTGGCTGCGATGGCCCCGCCCGGGGAGGGTCTGCTGTACACCGGGATCAAGGCCTACGTGCTCAACATGTCCCAGTCCCTCGACATGGAGCTCAAGCCTCACGGCATCCACGTGACCGCGCTCTGCCCCGGCTTCACCCACAGCGAGTTCCACGACGTGATGGGCACTCGTGACGCCGCAGACAAGTTGCCCGGGTTCTTGTGGCAGCAGCCCGATGCTGTCGTCAGCGAGGGATGGGCCGCCGTCACCAAGGGCAGCCCGGTGTGCGTGCCGGGCACCGTCAACAAGCTCACCGCCGCGGCGATACGCCCCGTCCCGCAACGCATTCGGTACGTGATGGGCCGCACCTTCAACCCTTTCAAGTAGAAGGCGCGGCCGGCCAGATGCACTGCGGTGTGGTCAGTCTCCGGCCTGAGCATCATCCGGTGCAGGAGGCAGGTGGACGACGAGCAGCGAGAACAGCGCGATGACGACGTTGCGGAACGCGGCATCGGACCCGTTCCAATCTGACGAACGCCACATCTGGAACCATTCGCCGCCGACGGCGAGGAAGCCCCCGAAGAACAGCACGACGATCATCGTCAGCCCGATGGTCGCCAGGGCGCGTGCCCGCCTCCTGTTTCGCGCCGAACGTGCGAACCACCAGACAGTCGCCGCTGCCAGTGCCACACCGGCGAGGAGTTCCCACGCGATGACGCCGATGTACGCGGCATTCTGGAGCGGCCGAGACTCGATCGCGTGCCACATCACCGACGGGTCGAGCTTCTGCCCCGCCGGCGCACCGAAGTTCGCCGTGTCCATTGACAAAACGTGTTGAACGAACGCCTGATTCGTGGCGAAATCGGTGATGTTCCCGAATGCGACCAACAGGATGAAGAGCGCGTTCAGTCCGACGAGCACTCCACCGACAACGGACAAGCTGCCCATGGCCAGCCAACGCGGTTGCGATCGTTGCGCGCCGTCGACGCTCTTCGAGGAATTCATGCCCGACTTCTCCGATCAGAGTGCCTATCGAGGTGCGTGTCTAGAGCATGAAGCCGAAGCGACCACGGATTGCCGGCCGACTTCCTAAGGTAGCGGTATGGCGGAAGACGAAGTAGACCCGGACGTGATCGACGATCTGAACAAGCGGGCGAACGAGGATGATGCGGAATTGCCCGAAGACGTCGAGGTGCCACTCAACGTCAGCGACGACGAGGCCGTGAAGGCCGTCAAACAGCAGTTTAAAGACGCCGGCACGGAATGCACTGACGACGAGGCGCTCGAGTTGGTGGAGGCCGCCAGGAAGAAGGCGGAGAAGAAGAAGGCAGAGAAGGAGAAGAAGGAGTCTGACGACAAGTCGGATGACGATTCGAAGGACGACTCGGACGACTCGAAGGACAAGTCGAAGGACGACGACAAGTCGGACGACTCGAAGGACGACTCCGCCGACAAGTCGGACGACGATTCGAAGGACGACTCGGACAAGTAGGACGTGATGTCGGTCCGGGCATCGACACAGCGGCTGTAACGCGGTGTGGCACTGTGAGGGCCGTGTCGACTAATCCGATCGTGCTCGAAGCAACCACCACGCCCGCGGGCGCCGACGTGGTGACGCTGACCTTCGACAACGGCCCGCTGAACCTGTTCGACCAAGCGACGTTCGACTCTCTGGTCGCCCGCATCGCGGAAGTGACCGCGAACCCGCCACGCGCCGTGCTGCTGCGCGCTGAGGGCAAGGTCAACTCGGCGGGCGTCGACGTCCATGTCTTCCAGGGGTTGACCGCGGAACAGGGCGCCGACCTCTGGCGTCGACTGTTCGCTGAAGTGATTCATCCGCTCGAGCAGCTGCCGTGCCCGGTGGTGTACGCAGCCCACGGCCTCACTCTGACAGCGGCGTTCGAGATCGCGCTCGGCTGCGACATCATTCTGGCGGCGCCGAAGGCCAAGTTCGGACTCGTCGAGATCGTGGTCGGGTTGACGCCGTCGATGGGCGGACCGCAGCGGCTCGCGGAGCGGGCCGGCTCCGGCCGCGCGCGGGAGCTCGTCATGACGGGTGATCTCTATGACGCCGCCACCATGGCTGACTGGGGCGTGGTGAACGCCGTTCACGACGACGTCGACGCTGCCGCCCATGCACTCACCAACCGCCTCGCAGACGGACCGACCAAGGCGAATGCGGCGACCAAGGAGATCATCGCGGCGTGGCGGTCGGGCGGTGTTGGACACGCCGACGCGGTCACCCCCGAGGTGTCCGGCGCCCTGTTCGGTACCGAAGACCTGCAAGGTGCGGTGGCGAGCTTTCTTGACGCCGGACCGGGCCACGCAACCTTTGACGGTCGCTGAATCGTCACCGTCACATCGCTGTCACGACATTCTTGGCCGTCGTCGATCACACCCGGCGGGCGGCACACGCAGAATTGGCCGAGACCGGCCTGTCCGCCGCGGGTCAACCAGGACGTGCCGGCCTCGAGCGCCCGAGGCTGACACCGGACCACCAGTCGCCGACAGTGCGCGGAGAATCCGCGGTGTTCAAAAGCCCTCGCTTACCAGGTCGACAATTTAGTCTGACCGAAGGGATGAAAGCGAGGGCGCTGTCCGGAATCACCGGCAACGATCATCCCCTCGGTTAAGGACGGAACGTAGGGGCTCGGCGGCCGGCGGGCGACCCGGGCACGCATTCAACATCCCGCTCCTCGATGGTGCAACGCGGGACCGCGTTGCCACTCCGAGGCCAGTCATTCTGCTCATGCTGCGTCGCCGAAAGCGCTCGGTCGGAGCACTCATTCTCTCGCGAGAGGACCATGATGGCGACGTCATCAGCACAACCCAACGGTCAGGCCGGCACGTCGCCGGTGTCCCATCAGTCCGAGGTAAAGCGCGACATCCTGCCGATTCCCGACGTGCCGCACGTCGGGCTGACAACTTACGATGCGAAAGACCCTGACACCACCTATCCGCCGATCAGGGATGTCCGGCCGCCGGCGAGCGCGCCGAACGTTCTGGTCGTCCTGATCGACGACGTCGGCTTCGGCGCCAGCAGCGCGTTCGGCGGCCCGTGCGAGACGCCGAACTTCGCGAAGCTCGCCTCCGGTGGGCTGAAGTACACACGGTTGCACACCACCGCATTGTGTTCGCCGACGCGCCAGGCGCTACTCACAGGCCGCAACCATCATTCGGTGGGCATGGGCAACATCACCGAGACCGCCACCGCAGCGCCCGGTTACACCTCCGTGTTGCCGAACACGAAGGCGCCGTTGGCGTTGACGTTGAAGCTCAACGGTTATTCGACGGCCCAGTTCGGCAAGTGTCACGAGGTGCCGGTGTGGCAGACCAGTCCGGCAGGACCGTTCACCGCGTGGCCGACCGGGGGCGGCGGGTTCGAGTATTTCTACGGCTTCATCGGCGGCGAGAACAATCAGTGGGACCCGGCGCTGTATGAGGGCACCACCCCGATCGAACCGCCGAAGACCCCGGCCGAGGGGTATCACCTGACCGAGGATCTCGCAGACAAGGCGATCAACTGGGTGCGTCAGCAGAAGGCCTTGCTGCCGGACAAGCCGTTCTTCATGTACTTCGCACCCGGCGCCACGCATGCGCCGCACCACGTGCCGAAGGATTGGATCGACAAATACAAGGGAAAGTTCGCGCACGGCTGGGACCGCCAGCGCGAGATCACCTTCGGGCAGCAGAAGGAACTGGGGGTGATTCCCGCGGACGCGGTGCTCACGCCGCGCCACGCGGAGATCCCGGCCTGGGACGAGATGGATCCTGCGCTCAAGCCCGCTCTGGAACGCGAGATGGAGGTGTACGCCGCCTTCCTGGAGCACACGGATCACCACGTCGGCAGATTGATCGAAGCCCTCGGACCGATACTGGACGACACGCTCGTCTATGTGATCATCGGTGACAACGGCGCATCGGCGGAGGGCACGCTTCAAGGCTCGTTCAACGAGATGGCCAACTTCAACGGCATGGCCACTCTCGAGACCCCCGAGTTCCTGGCCTCCAAGCTCGACGAGTTCGGCGGCGAAGCCTCCTACGGCCACTACGCGGTGGGGTGGGCCTGGGCGATGGACACGCCCTATCAGTGGACCAAGCAGGTGGCCTCGCACTGGGGCGGCACCCGCAACGGCACCATCGTGCACTGGCCCAAGGGAATCGAAGACAAGGGCGGCGTCCGCAACCAATTCACCCACGTCATCGACCTCGCGCCCACTGTGCTGGAGGCGGCGGGTATTCCCGCGCCCACGATGGTCAACGGCGTCATGCAGAGCCCATACGAGGGCACCAGCCTGCTGTACAGCTTCAGGGACGCCGACGCGCCGGAGCGGCACGAGACCCAGTACTTCGAGATGTTCTGCAACCGCGGCATCTATCACAAGGGTTGGAGTGCGGTAACCAAGCACCGCACGCCGTGGGAGATGGGCGGAGCCGTGATGCCTGCCTTCGACGACGATGTCTGGGAACTGTACGACGGCAGCGTCGACTGGACGCAGTCCAACGACATCTCTGAGCAGAACCCCGAGAAATTGCACGAGCTGCAACGGCTTTGGTTGATCGAGGCGGTCAAGTACAACGTGCTCCCGCTCGACGACCGCCAGATCGAGCGCATCAACCCGACGACGGCCGGCCGGCCGTCGTTGATCAAGGGGAACTCGCAGCTGCTGTTCCCGGGAATGGGCCGGCTTTCGGAGAACAGCGTGGTCGACATCAAGAACAAGTCGTTCTCGGTCACGTCGGAACTCGAGATCCCTGCTGGGGCGGCAGAGGGGGTGATCATCGCTCAGGGCGGCCGTTTCGGCGGCTGGAGTTTGTACGCCAAAGGCGGGAAAACGAAATTCCACTACAACGTGCTGGGCATCAAGTCCTTCGATGTGGAGGCCACCGAGCCGATCCCGAAGGGCACCACCCGGATACGCATGGAGTTCTCCTATGACGGTGGCGGCATGGGCAAGGGCGGTGACGTCGTGCTCTACAGCGATGGCAGGGAAGTCGGCAAGGGTCGGATCGATCAGACCCAGGGCTTCATCTTCTCCGCCGACGAGACGACGGACATCGGCTACGAATCCGGTACCACGGTGAGCCCCGACTACACGGCCCACACGAGCAAGTTCAGCGGCACGATCAACTGGATTCGAATCGACCTGGGCGAGGATGCCAAGGACGCCGACCACTACATCGAGCCAGACGAACGCTTCCGGGTGGCCATGGCGCGGCAGTAGTCAGACCTGCGACCTCGCACCCACGATGTCATGGAACAGCGCTTGGCCTAGCGCGAGTTCGCGCGGGTCGTTGTACAGATGGAAGCCGGCCTTGTTCGTCGGGTAGGCGAAGCCGATACCGGTATCGGGATCAGCGAAGCCGAGCGAGAACGCGGTTGTCGACATGAAGCAATGGACCGAGATATCAAATGCCGGCTAGCCCCCGCATCGACCGAGGCCTATCGCGGTGTGAACACCCCGGCGGTCGCCAGCGCCACCCGGCGCCGCGCGCGCTTCGGCTTGTCGCCGAACCGGTCGATGGCCCAGGACACCGCCGTGACGAGTTCGAACAGTTCCTCGGCGGTGACGGAAGCCGACGCCGATCCGTGATCACGGGCCCGCTGTAGGAACTCACGGGTGCGGTCGGTGAGCCTCGTGTTGACGTGCTTGACCGGCGAATCGGCGTCGTCCAGCGCGCCGGCGATGCAGGTCGGCAGGTCGTGCCAAATCCGCAGTCGCCATGCGAGCCGAAAGAGCCACTCGCGCAGCGCATCATCGACCGACCGATCGCGTTCGAACCCGTCGGCCTCCGCAAGCAGGTCCGCCACGCTGTCCTCGATCACCGCGGCCAGCAGGTCGTCCCGAGTGGGGAAGTTGCGGTACAGGGTGGCGTTGCCGACGCCGGCGGCGGTGGCGATGCCGTCGATGGGGGCGAAGATCCCTTCGGTGTCGAACGCCACTCGAGCAGCGCGCAGTATCGCCTCGCGGTTGCGGCGGGCGTCGGCGCGGAGCGGACGCGACACTGTGGCCACCGAGTCGACCTCCACTCCCTGGAATAACTGGGGATGCTCCCCACTTATGTAGGTGGGGACATACCCCACTTACAACACACTACGGCGGGAGTCACGATGACGGAGCAACTCAAGGGTCGGACGGTGCTGATCACCGGAGCGAACGGCGGTCTCGGCGGTGAATTCGTACGACAGGCCCTCGAACGCGGGGCGCGACGGGTCTACGCGACCGCCCGGACGCCGCGGGACTGGAACGACGGCCGCGTGGTGCCGTTGCGGCTCGACCTGACCGACGCGGCCTCCGTCGCCCACGCTGCGGCGGCCGCGACGGACGTGGACCTCGTGGTGAACAACGCAGCCGTCGCACCCGAGGAGGATTTCTCAGTCCTGACCGGCGACGAGGACGTCGCGCGCCGGATCTTCGAGACCAACTTCTTCGGCAACCTGCGCGTCGCCAAGGCGTTCGCACCGGTGCTGGCCGCCAATGGCGGCGGCGCCCTGCTCAACGTGCTGTCACTGGCCGCCTGGATCCCGATGCCGACGGCCTACGCGGCATCCAAGGCCGCGATGTGGTCGGCCACCAACGCTTTACGGGCCGAACTGGCGTCGCAGCGGACCAGCGTCACCGGGCTGATCGTCGGGATGATCGACACCGCGATGGTGACCCGCTTCGAGGTGCCGAAGAGCAGTCCGGCGAGCGTGGTGGCGCAGGCGTACGACGGTGTCGCCTCAGGCGCTTTCGAGGTGCTCGCCGACGAGGACTCCACGGACGTGAAGGCCCGCCTGAGCGGCAGCGCCGAAGAGCTCAACGCCTATCTCGCCGAGGCGCTCGCAGCCGTCACGGTCTGACAGCAACCCGCGGGCTCAGCAGTAGGACGTCATCCCGCTGGGGTGGATCTTGTCGATGACGGCGCCGGGCGGGATCGGCTGGCCGAAGGCCATGCACCACGGAACCCCGTTCTTGAGCACCATGATGCCCGGGCCGGCACTGGGTTTCGGGTTCAGCGCCTCGTTCGCCTGATCGACGCCCTGCTGGACGTTGTCGATGACCTCGTTGGCGATACCCGCGCCCGGGTTCTTCTGCTGCTCCTGGCACTGCTGGTCGTCCGGAGGGCAGGGCGGCGGCGGATCGGCGTTGGCGATCGGCGCCGCGAGCAGGAAAGCGGCGGCGCCGGCCGCCAAGGCCGATGCCACGAAGGTGGAGGGTTTGCGCACGCGATGACCCTAGCGGCGATCGCCGTCCATCCACCACGCGAGACAGCAAGCGCGGCACGGGGTGCTTGTCAACGCAATCAACGCGTCGGGACACCTTGCATTGTCTCGGGTGAAGTGGCTGCTCACAGTGTTGCCGCCGCTGTGTGCAGATGATCTTGAGGAGCAGTTACAAGTCGTGCTACCCGGTCGACCCGCAAATTCTCACGCCCGATCCGCCAATTCCGCCAGATTCTTCAACGAAGTGTCCAGATGCTCGGGGCCGAACGGCGGGAACTCGATGTCGCGGTTCTCCGGCGGCACCTGAGACCAGTCGTAGCTCAACGTGACCACGGTCCGGTCGGCGGTGACCGCCTCGAGCTCGTAGCGCCAAATCCACCCGCCCCACTCGACGGGGCCGTCGTCGGTCTCGCGACCGGGGATGTGGCGGGGTTCGGCCCCGGGCTGCCAGGCGATGACGCGCGGTCGGTCGAACACCTCCACCCGGTTCGACATCTCGTAGTTCTTGTTCGGATGACCGTCGTGGTACATCCCCATCCGGAAGATCTGGCCGGCCGCGGTCAGGCGTTCGCCGTCGACAGCGTGCCGCACCCCTCCGCCGCGACCTATTGCCACATGAGCCGCCGGATCGGCCAGCACGTCGAACACGGTCTCCGCCGCGGCATCGATCGTGATGCTCGCTGCGATGCGCTCTTCAGTCATGCCCATACCGACTACCAGAGGCGGGGAAATCCATCGAAGCATCGACCGCAACGCGCGACTTTCGTGTACAGCTTCTGGGTGGGCTCAGCTCTCAGCGACTGAACGCGCTGGCTGCCGGCCGCGACACTCGAGCTAGGAGCATCCCCCCGTGAAGATCATGCACGCCATCGCCGCTGTGGCGGCCTCGACGCTGGTGCTGACCGGTTGTCAGGACGCCGAGTCGGCCCCAGCCGCAGACGCTTACCCGACCGGACCCGTCACGATGACGGCCGGTGCCAACCCCGGAAGCGGGTTCGACCTCACGATCCGCTCGGTCGTCGACGCGCTGCAGAAGGAGGGAATCGTCGAGGTTCCGCTCCCGGTGGAGAACCGGCCGGGAGCGAGCGGCGCGGACTTCCTGACAACCATGGTCGAGCAGGACAAGGGCAGAGGCGACCAGGTCTCCGTCACGTCGCTGTCGATCATGATGAACGAGCTGCGCGGCGTGTCGAAGTACGGGTACGACGACGTCACCATGATCGCCCGTCTGATGACCGAGTACTACGTCGTCGTCACCGCTGCGAACTCACCGTTCACGAATCTCGGCGACCTCATGACCGCCATCAAGGCGGATCCAGGTCGTGTCCGAGTTGGCGCCGCCAACGACGACCAAGCACCCTTCGACCTCCTGGTCTCGGCGGCAGGCGGCGACCCGTCGACCATCGAGTACGTCACCCAGGAGGGAGGCGGCGACCAGAACGCCGCGCTGCGTGACGGTGCCATCAGTGTGGCGATCGGCGGCGTCAGCGAGTTCGTCGGCCAACTCAAGTCAGGCGAGCTCGTGGCGCTCGGTGTCCTCGCCGAGAACCGGCTGCCCGGCGTCGAGGCGCCCACCGCACGGGAACAAGGGCTCGACGTCACGCTGTCGAACTGGCGCGGCCTCTACGGTCCACCGGCCATGCCCGAGGTTGCCGTCGCGTTCTGGCAGAAGGCGCTCGGTGAGATGGTGAAATCGCCCACCTGGCAGCAGATCTCGGAGCGGAACCAGTTCACCACCACCTTCATGACCGGCCAGGAGTTCTCGACCTTCCTGGCCGACACCCAGGCGGACGTCAAGGCCGCACTCGGCGAAGCGGGTCGCTGACCAGGCCGCTACATCTTGGTGTAGCGCGCCATCGCGAAGCTGTACAGGCCATAGGTGATGATCCCCAGGCCCGCGACGATGAGAAGGAGCGCTCCGAAGGGCTGCGCTCCGAGTGTCTTGAGTGCGCCGTCGAGTCCGGTGGCCTTGCTGGGCTCGGAGAAGCACGCGGCGATGATCACCAGTACCCCGGCGCCGGCGATGACGAGGCCTTTCGCGACGTAACCGATGACACCGAGTCGCCGCACCAGATCGCTGGCGTTGCCATTGAGATCGTCGAGGAACTTGCGGCCCGCTCCCTTGTAGACGTGGTAACCACCGACGGCGGCGATGACGATCCCGGCGATCACCAGGAGGACGGTGCCGCCGCCGGTTTGCATGAGCCGGGCGCTCAGGCCGATATTCTGGTCACCGGTGGATTTCCCGGCACCGCGGGCGAATCCCAAAGTGGAGTATGCGAATCCGAAATAGACGACGGCCAGCGCGAACGCCTTCACCCGGTCGACGCTTTCCAGCATGGCACTTTGGCGCTTCGGGTCGGTGGAGCGGCCGAGCAACGTTTCGGCGATCCGCCACATCGCCATGATCGCGAGCGCGACCACCGCGACCCAGAGCGCGACGATGCCGCCTGGCTTGACCGCCAGAGCCGACAGGGCACCGGATTGGTCGGCGGTGCCGCCGGTACCGAGCGCGATCTGAATCGCCAGGTAGCCGATGACGATGTGAAGCAGCCCGCTGACAACGTAGCCGGTCCGGGCGACGCGCTCGAAGACGCTGTTCTGGGCGATGTCCGCCAACGTGCCTGTCACACCGCACTCACCGCATGAGTGTGAGGGCACGCTCCAAGGGCCGAGTTGGCTTCGCTGATCACTTTCTGACGTCGCGACTCTTCCGCGGCGACCGCATCCCGGGCGTGGTCGGCCGCAGCCTGGGCGGCGTGGGCGTCAGCTGAAGCGGTGGTCAGCAGATCGTGGAACTCCGGCAACCGGTCCTGCACGTCTTCGACGGTGGTGTGGGTGGCGATCATCTGCGACGGGTCATCGGCTGACACCTCGAGTCCGATCGATCGGTGCACCTCGAGTTCGTGCATCTCGTAATTCGTCAGGGGTCGGCACAGTTGCAGCAGCACGTCGTAGCGGGGGCTGTCCTGTGGTGAGAGTTCGAGTTTGACGATCTTGAGGTGACTCGCCGGCAATTGCTCCTGTCCGGGCGTGGCAGCCGCCGACGTGTTCGGGTGCGCCGGGGTCATCGGGACCCGGCCGCGGGTCGCGTCTCGTCGTTGGTGGCCGCTTCGCGGCTCTGCGGCGCAGGGGAGGCTGGATCAAGGGCGTCGGCACGCTCGAACTGTTGGTTGAGGTCATCGCGAGAGGTGGTCGCCTCGTGACGATGACCGGCGGCCTGCTGCTGCAGTCCCTTCGCCTGGGCAGCTTTGACATCGGCCTCGGCCTGAGCGGCGCGGGCTTTGGCCGCGGTCTCCTCGGCGCGCGCTTCGCGCTGTGTGACGTGCCGGTCCTCTTCTCGGGCTTGGCCGCGGATGTTCTCCGCTTCGGTATGGCGGTGCTGATCACGCTTCTTGCGCGCCATCCAGGCAAGAGCCGCGAGGAGCAGCAGTGCCACGAGCGCGACGACGACGATCAAGACGATGGTGTTGGTGTCCATGTTCATTCCTTAGGTCGATGAGGTGAAGAATCTGCTCACAGGTGGCGCAGAAGTGTTTTCTGACAGTCGGTTTGCTGTGCGAAAGCTGCCGTGCGGCTGGTTTCAGTAGTAGTGACGTCGACCGCCGACCGCGTGTCCCATCCGTCCCACCACGAGCAGGATCAAGCCGACAACGAGAAGAAGTATCCCGATCACCAACAGGATCTGGGCGAAGGCGAAAGTCGGGACCAGGCTTGGAAGCAGGAGTCCGAGGACGATGAGGACGATTCCGAGAACGATCATGATGTGGACCTGATTTCTGACGAGATGTGTAGGAGGACAGACCAGGAGGAGTTCATCGCTTGAAGACGTCCTTCAGCTTTGCCCCCGACTGTTTGGCATTGGCCTTCGCCTGTTCCGCGCGTCCCTCGGTGCGTAGGCGGGTGTTCCCCACGGCGCGTCCGAGGATCTTCTTGGTCGCACCCCTTGCGGCTTCGGCCTGATGGGCGATCGTCTTACCGATGGTCATGGTGTTCCTTCGTGTGGTGTTGCGGACCGGCGCCGGTCATGGGCCGGCTAGGGGTGGCTGCGACCGCGTCGGCTGACGCGGTGACGGGCTGCTATGCGTGCGGTCTCGTGTTCGCGATCCGACGAGTCGGCGGTGGGCGCCGGTCACGGCAATCGTGAGAACGATCAAACCGATGACGATCATGTGGCGCCTCAGACTCTGTGGAACTCCAGTACACACCTGCCCAGCTTCAGTGTCAACAGCGTTGACCCACACCGTTGGTCTATGGTGTGGTCACAGGTCAGAGCACGTGGAGGTGCAGGCGATGGCTGGACGGTTGGATCGCACGGACGGCGGGCACAACGGCAGGCACCCCACGGGTATCGGGGCCGACGTGCGCGCTGCACCCATTTCGCGCGATCTCATCCTGCACACCGCGCTGGCGATCCTCGACCGCGACGGTGAGAGCGGACTGTCCATGCGCCGCCTCAGCGAAGCGCTGAACCGGGATCCGGCAGTGCTCTACCGCCACGTCCCGAACAAGGGTGCTGTGCTCGACGGTGTCGCCGAGATCCTCTTGAGTCAGCTCGCGGTGGACCGCAGTGATCCTGACTGGATAAATCAATTGCGTTGTGTCGCGCACGAATACCGTCGACTCGCTATGGCGCACCCCAACGCGGCGACGCTGTTGGTCACCCGACCGCTGGCCACCCCGCTCGGACAGCGGTCTCCGGGAATGTTGCGTCCTCTCGAAGACGTACTCGCCCTGCTGACATCGGCTGGATTCACCGGAACGGACGCGCTCCACGTCTACCGGGTGCTCTTCGGCTACCTCCACGGCCACATCCTCGACGAACTGCAGGAGATCGTAGAGCGCCCCGAGGAAACCGACCACGTGCTGCGGTTGGGGCTGCACCGGTTTCCCGTGAATGAGTTCCCCAACCTGCGCGAACTCGCACCCGTCCTGTCGGCGTACGACGGGGCCAGTGAACTCGACCGTGGCCTCGACCTCATCCTCAGCGGGCTGACCACGACCCTCGTCACCACCGGCAGCGCGGCACCCTGACGACGAGCCGGCCCCGGCTCTTCTCTCTCTGCACGACCTTGCCGCGCGACCAGGAAACCCTTGCCTCGCACGGGAGAACTCTGGCCTGTGGGCGATTACGGACACCCCCCTGCGGCGAGCAACATTCTTCTCAGCACCCAGGCACCAGCCCCGCCCGAGAGGAACTCACCATGACCACTTCGAACACCCGCAAGCTGACCCGCTTCCGCTACGCGGCCACGATGCTCGGCACACTCGCCATCTTCGCCCTGGCCCCGGCCACCGCGAACGCCACCGACAACGATCCCGGCCCCGCCGGCAGTTGCAACTACACCGATGCCGACGGCCACAACATCCCGATCGACGACGGCCAGGACGTCATCGTCGACGGCAAGATCGTCTCTTGCCGCGGCGGATCCATCGTCATCACCACCGCCCCCAAGCGAGGCGCAGGCAACATCCGGCCCCAGATCGTCGAACCCGGCCTCGCGGTCGTCGAGCAGTCGCCCAAGCCGCCCAAGCAGCCGCGGCCGGTCACCCAGAATCCGCCGCTGGTCGCCGCACAACCCTGACATCCGCGCCGCCCACCCGGCCCGCCACCGAGAGGTGGCGGGCCGGCCGCGGTCACCGAGCGTGTCCTACGGCGGAAAGCCGCAGAAGCGGGGAAGATCGCAGGCATGCTGGCCCTCGAACTGCTGACCCGGGTCGGTCTGGCCACGGCGCTCGGCATCGCCATCGGCTTCGAACGCCAATGGCGGTCTCGGATGGCGGGACTGCAGACGATGGCGTTGGTCAGCATGGGCTCCGCGCTCTTCCTCATCCTCAGCGCCTACAGCTTCGACCAGGAAGGCGACCGGCTTCGAGTCGCGGCCCAGATCGTCTCCGGCGTCGGGTTCCTCGGCGCCGGCGTCATCATGAAGCACGGGCTGTCCGTCACCGGCCTCAACACCGCCGCCACCCTGTGGGCCACGGCTGCCGTCGGCGCGCTGGCCGGTGCGTGGATGTGGCGCGAAGCCGTTGCCGGCGCCGTCATCGTCGTCGCGGGCAACTGGTTCCTGCAGCCCCTCGGAACCCGGCTGGACCGGATGACCACCAAGGGCGGTCGCGACGTGACGCCGGCCGAATACCGGCTCAGCGTCGTGTGCGGCGCCCCGGTGGAAGCGGAGGTCAAAGCGCTGGTGGCACAAGCCCTGCCCGCACCGCACTTCCAGTTGCGGGCAGTGCAGTCTCTGCCGACGTCCACCGCCGACCAGACCGAAGTCCGAGCCGAATACACCACCGCCGTCCGTGACGACCCGTCCGCCGAGAACGCCATCCGTGCCCTGAGCGGGCAGGCCGGAGTGACGTCGGTGCGGTGGAGCCTGATCAACGAGCAGGCAGCCGACTGGTCGAAGTGAGGGCATGGGTGATCTGAGTGCGAATAGAGACGTTCTTCGAGCGGGCCACCCAGGTGTTCGAGGTGTCCGGTGTGTTGTCGATGGTGGTGGGCTTCGTGTTCGCCTTCGCGCTCGCCGCGGTCGTCTGGGCGCGAACCGGCAACGGCGGCCGCGCCTTCAAGACGCTGCGCAACTCGCTCGGCGGGGCGATCCTGCTCGGCCTCGAGTTGCTCGTGGCCGCGGACATCGTCAAGACCGTCACCTCGACGCCGTCTCTGACCGATGCGGCGGTGCTGGGGATGATCGTCCTGATCCGGACGGTGCTGAGCATCACCATCGAGGTCGAGGTCGACGGCGTCGCGCCGTGGCGCAAGGCCCTGACAACGGGCCCTCAGGTGCTGGCGCGGGCCGCCCGGGAGTCGACCCGACCCACGCAGCAATGACAGCGCTGTCCGCTTGCTGACCATTCAGTCAATTTGCTACGTGCGCAGCTCCCGCACCCTAGATTGTGGACGGACCCGGCTGCGGCGTGCCGGCCGGACAGGGGACCGACGGTGGCCAAGCCCGACCTCAGAAGAGCGATGCGGCTGGCGGGGATGCGTCCGCTGCCACATCTTCCTTCACGTCGTCCCGTGGATCTCGCCGGCAAGCGGATCTTGCTGACCGGCGCCTCGGCCGGCATCGGCGCCGTTGCTGCCGAGAAGCTCGCCGCCAGGGGAGCGTCGATCATCGCCGTCGCCCGCCGCGAACATCTCCTCGCCGAACTGGTCGACCGCATCACCGCCCATGGGGGCCGGGCCGTCGCCATGGCCGCCGACCTCGCGGACCTCGACCAGGTCGACCACCTCGTGGCCGAGGCCGGGCCGGTGGACATCCTGATCAACAACGCCGCCAGGTCGATTCGCCGGCCGCTGGCCGACTCGCTGGACCGCTGGCACGACGTCGAACGCGTGATGGCGCTCAACTACTACGCGCCGCTGCGACTCATGCGGGGGCTGGCCCCCGGTATGTGCGCACGCGGCGATGGCCACATCATCAACATCGCCACCTGGCGGGTGCTGCCCGAATCCTCGCCGCTCTTCGCCGTCTACAACGCGTCGAAGGCGGCACTCAGCGCGGTCAGTCGCGTCATCGACACCGAGTGGGGCCACGCGGGCGTGCATTCCACCACCGTGTACTACCCGCTGGTGGCGACCGCCATGATCGCGCCGACGCGCGCCTACGCCGGGCTGCCCGCGCTCACCCCGGAGGAGGCCGCCGAGTGGATGGTGACGGCCGCGCGCCACCGGCCCGTGCGCATCGCGCCCCGGAAGGCCCTCGCGTTGCGGGCCCTCGACGTCGTCGCGCCCCGCGCGCTCAACCACGTCCTCGAGCGCGAGACCAATCGGATGAACGCACGCACCACCGAATCCACCACCGCCACAGACATGCCGGCCCTGCGGGGGCAGTGATGCCGTCGGCGGCGGCCGGCACCGGATACCGGCCAGAAAACCTCCTGCTCGCAGCGGCTCTCACCACCGCGGCGTTCTTCTGTGTGGCAATGGTGGGTGCGCTGGCGAAAGTCTCGGGCGAGTACACCTCGACCGGCGTCCTGCTGCTCGCGCAGAACCTGATCTGCTTCCTGTTCATCGCCCCGACGGCGCTGCGGGGTGGACGGAGCGCACTGCGGACCGACCGGATCGGCATGCACATCCTGCGGGCGACGATGGGCACCGCCTGCTGGTATGCGCTGTTCTTCGCGATCACCCAGATCCCGCTGGCCAACGCCACCCTGCTGACCTACACCGCTCCGCTGTGGATGCCGTTGGTCGCCTGGTGCGTCACCCGGGCCCGCATCTCCGGGCTGACGTGGGCGGGCGCCGGACTCGGCTTCGCCGGGGTGCTGCTCGTCCTGCAGCCCCAGGGCCATCGCTTCGACACCGGCGAGCTGTCGGCTCTGGCCGGCGCCGTGTTCCTGGCCGTGGCGATGATGTCGGTGCGCTGGCTGGGGGCCACCGAGCCCGTCATCAGGATCCTGTTCTACTACTTCCTGCTCTCCACCGTGCTGTCCGTGCCGATCGCCGTCCTTGACTGGCAACCGATTCCCGGGCGGGCCTGGGTGTGGTTGGCCGCCCTCGGATGCGCGCAGATGGGCTCACAGGTCCTCATCGTGCTGGCCTACCGCTACGCGTCGGCGGAGAAGGTGGGCCCCTTCATCTACTCGGTGATCGTCTTCACCGCCCTGATCGACTGGGTGGTGTGGCACCACGCGCCGACGCCGGTGACCTACGCCGGGATGCTGCTGGTCATCGGTGGCGGCCTCGTCGCCGTCCGGGCGCGGGCCAGACCCGTTCCCGCCCCCTGACCATCCGGGCTGCGGGGGAGCGCCCCGCCACAGCGGGCAGACGGGATACTCGGTGGTGCTGCCGAGGTCTGCCCACGACGAAGGAAACCCATGAGCTACTTCCGCGAATTGCGGACCAACTGGCAGCCGCTGGCGGCGGCGACCGCAGGCCTCAGCGCCGGACTGAGTCTGAGCGCCTACACCAACGCCGCGATGGGACCACAGTTCCTCGCGGAATTCGGCTGGAGCCGCGCCGATTTCGCACTGACCGGCGTCATCACCCTGCTGACCTTCGTCTTCCTGCCCGTCTACGGGCGCCTCACCGACCTGTTCGGTGTGCGCCGGATCGCGATCCTCGGCGTGATCGGCCTGCCCGCCTGCTGGATCGGCTATTCGCTGATGTCCGGCCCGATCTGGCAGTACTTCGCGATCAACGTCGTGCTGATCGCGTTGGGCGTGACGACGACCCCCTCGATCTACAGCCGCCTCGTCGCCACCCGTTTCAAGGAGGCCCGCGGCCTGGCACTGGCGATCGCCATCTCCGGTCCGCCGCTGCTCGGCGCGATCGGCGTCCCCGCCGTGGAGGCCGTCAACAGCGCCTACGGCTGGCGGGTGGGCTGCCTGGCGATCGCGGCCGTCATCGCCGCGATCGGCGTGCTGGCCCTCATGCTGATCCCCGCCGAGGACCGGACGCTGCGCCGCGCCGCGCGAGATGCCAACACCCGCAACGACTATCGGGCGATCGGGCGGAGCCGGGTGTTCTGGATCCTGCTGGGGGGTGTGCTGCTGTGCAACCTGTACCACTCGGTGACCACAACCCAACTCGGCGTGATGCTGGGCGACTCGGTGCCCGCGGGCCAGGCGGTGGCCCTGCTGGTGTCCGTGTTCGCCGTCGCCGTGATCGTCGGCCGGTTCGCCTGCGGCATCGCCCTCGACCGGTTGCCCGCCCAGATCGTCGCGGCCGTGGCGATGGGACTGCCCGGCCTCGGCTGCCTGCTGATCGCGTCACCGTGGGACAGCTTCCCCGTCGTCGTGGTGGCGGTGTGCTGCCTCGGGGCGGCCTGGGGGGCCGAGGGGGACGTCATCGCCTACCTGGTGGCGCGTCGCTTCCACCTGACGATCTACAGCACCGTGCTCAGTGTGCTGTCGGCCGCCATCGGCGTCTCCTCGGCGCTGGGCGCCCTGATTCTGAGCCGGACACTGCAGGCCGCCCCGAGCTTCAACGGCTTCCTGACTTTCGCCGGCGCCGCCGCCTTCGTCGGCGGAGCGCTGTTCCTGCTCCTGGGTCGTCCGTCCACCGTGGTGGCCGGCCCGCCGGCCGACGCGACCGTCCCCTCCGACAGCGCTGAGCGCTGACGCCAGCCGCCTCAGCCCGCGGCGACCCGGACCACCCGGTCGGGCTTTGCGGGATCGAGCACCAGTTCGGCGATGCGCGAGCGGTGGTCTTCGGCGCTGCCCAGCAGCGCCGCATCGGTGGTGGCGCGCTTGAAGTACAGATGCGCCTGGTGTTCCCAGGTGAACCCGATACCGCCGAGCACCTGAATGGTGTCGGCGGCGATCCGGCTCAGCGCGGCCGAGGCGGTGGCCTGCGCGATCGCGGTGGCCAGGGCCGGGTCGTCGGACCCGTCGGTCAGCGCCCACACCGCGTGATAGGCCGTCGAACGGGCGTGTTCGGTCTCGACCAGCATGTCGGCCAACCGGTGCTTGACCGCCTGGAACGACCCGATCGGCCTGCCGAACTGCAGCCGTGACTTCGCGTAGTCGACGGCCAGATCGAGCAGATGCTGTGCGGCGCCGACCTGTTCGACGGCCAGCAGTGCCGCGCCGACGTGCAGGGCGTGCTGGATCACCCGGGGCGCCTCGTCGGGACCGGCGATCAGCGTGGCCGTCGCGTCTGCCAGTTCGACCGCCGCCTGCGGGCGGGTCAGGTCGAGCGTCTGCAACGGTGTGCGCGTCACTCCGTCGGCCGTCGTGTCGACCGCGTACAACCTCGGGCCGTCGGATCCGGTGGCGGCGACCAGCAGCACGTCGGCCGCGCCGGCGTCGACGACCTGCGGCAGCGTCCCGGTCAGTGCGTCGCCCTCGGCGGTGACCGTCACGGCGCCGGGGTCGAACACGCCGGCGCGGCCACCGACCGCGAACGCGGCGGTCCGGACGCCCTCGACCAGATCGGCCAGCAGGCCGTCACGTGCCGCCCCCGCCGACGCAGCAACCAGCGCGGGAACGGCGAGGTACACCGTCCCGAACAGTGGCCCGCACGCCAGCGCGGCGCCGAACTCCTCGACCGCCACCGCCTGATCAACCAGGTTGCCGCCCGCGCCGCCGTCGGACTCTGGCACCGACAGTCCCAGCACGCCGAGTTCGGCGCCCAGCCGTGACCACAGCTTCGGGTCGAACGGCGGGTCGGACTCCATCAGGGCCCGCACCGCCTGCTCGTCGAAGTGCTCGGCGCAGAACCGCCGCACCGCTTCGCGCAGTTGCCCTTGCTCGCCGGTGAAGGTGAACTCAGCTTGGTTCTCGGGCTGATCCGCAAGCTCCTCAGCCACGCGGGATCTCCTTCCACGGCATGCCGGCATCGGCACGCAGGTCGCCGGGCAGGCCGAGCACCCGCTCACCGAGGATGTTGCGCATCACCTCGGACGTGCCGCCCTCGATGGTGTTGGCCCGGCTGCGCAGGAACCGCTGCTGGAGCGGGCCCCGCCAGTCGGTCTCCTCGGCGGCCCGGCCGCCGTCCTGCATCCCGTAGCCGTGGTAGAGCAGCCCCTCCGGCCCCAGGAAATCCATGCACCACTGGTAGATGTGCTGATTGAGTTCGGCGCCGACGAGCTTGCCGATCGAGGCCTCGGGGCCGGGTCCGCCGACGGTCGCCGAGGCGCGCGAGCGCTCCGACGTCAGCCGCTGTGCCTCGGAGCGCAACCAGAGCTGGGTCAGCCGGTCCCGCAGCACCGGTGTCTGCCGCTCGGGCCGCGACGCCCACAGCGCGACCGCGTCGGCGATGGTGCCCGCGCCGCGGCGGCTGCCGCTGCCGCCGAGCGCGCTGCGCTCGTTCATCAGCGTGGTCATCGCGACCGCCCAGCCGTTCCCGATGTCGCCGAGGCGGTGTGCGTCGGGGATGCGGGCGTCGCTGAAGTACACCTCGTTGAACTCGGCGTGGCCGGTGAGCTGGCGCAGCGGCCGGGTCTCGACGCCCGGCGCGTGCATGTCGATCACGAAGTAGGTCAGGCCCTTGTGCTTGGGCACGTCGGGATTGGTGCGGGCGAGCAGCAGCCCCCACCGCGCGCGGTGGGCGAGGCTGGTCCACACCTTCTGGCCGTTGATCACCCACTCGTCGCCGTCGGGGACCGCCGAGGTGGACAGCCCAGCCAGGTCGGAACCCGCGCCGGGCTCGGAGAACAGCTGACACCAGATGTGCTCGGTGGTGGCCAACGGCCGCAGCCATCGCCGCTTGAGGTCGTCGCCGCGGGCGTGCTCGCGCACCGTCGGCGCCGCCATGCCGTAGCCCATCGGGTTAAGCCCCAGCGGCACCGGCCCGCCCGCGCCCTGCAGGATGCCGTCGGCGACGGCCTGCAGTCCGCGGGAGAGCCCCAGGCCGCCGAGCCCGTCGGGGAAGTGCACCCAGGACAGGCCGGCGTCGTAGCAGGCGCCCAGGAACTCGGGGATGGGCACGGACTTCGGATCGTGTTCGGCGACCACGGTGCGGGCGAGTTCGGCGACCCGCTCGGCCTCGGCGACGGTGCTCATGAAGTGCTCCTCCAGCGTGTCGGCTGCGGATTCGCGCCCGGCATGCGGCTGCGACCGCGCGCCCACTGTGACCGTACCGGCGGGCCGCGAACGCCCGACGGCCGACCGGGCGCGGTCGGCGTCGGCGAACTCCGCCCGTCGGCGCCGCCGGCAGCAGGTGCTGGATATCACGCCCGCACCGGTGACGGCAGCAAAGCATCGCGCTGCGCCACGTCGCGGCCACGGATGGCCGGTGCACTGTCGTCGTGCAGGGCACATCACACGGGAGGTGTGCGCGAGGCAATACTGGTAACCGCCGCCACAAGCGGACCGCTTCGCCACTGACCGAACTGACGCCGGGAGAACAGACCAATGAGCGCCGAGAAGCCGACCATCATCTACACGCTGACCGACGAGGCGCCGATGCTGGCGACCTACGCCTTTCTGCCCATCATTCGGACGTTCACCGAACCGGCGGGCATCAATGTCGAGACCAGCGACATCTCGGTGGCGGCGCGGATCCTGGCCGAGTTCTCCGACCGGTTGACCGAGGACCAGCGGGTGCCCGACAACCTGGCCACGCTCGGTGAACTCACCCACTCGCCGGACACCAACATCATCAAGCTGCCGAACATCAGCGCCTCGGTGCCCCAGCTGCTGGCCGCCATCAAGGAGCTCAAGGCCAAGGGCTACGACCTGCCCGACTGGGTGGGGGAGCCGAAGAACGACGAGGAGAAGGCGATCAAGGATCGCTACGCCAAGATCCTCGGTAGCGCGGTCAACCCCGTTCTGCGCCAAGGTAACTCGGACCGGCGCGCTCCGAAGGCCGTCAAAGAGTACGCCCGCAAGCACCCGCACAGCATGGGCCAGTGGTCGCAGGCGTCGCGTACCCACGTGGCCACCATGCGCGGCGGCGACTTCTACGCAGGCGAGAAGTCCATGACGATCGAGCAGGACCGCAAGGTCAAGATGGTCCTCGAGACCAAGAGCGGCGAGACCATCGTGCTCAAGCCCGAGGTCGCACTCGACGCCGGCGACGTCATCGACAGCATGTACATGAGCAAGAAGGCGCTGTGCGAGTTCTACGAGCGCGAGATGCAGGACGCCTACGAGACCGGCGTGATGTTCTCGCTGCACGTCAAGGCGACGATGATGAAGGTGTCGCACCCGATCGTGTTCGGCCACGCGGTCAAGGTCTTCTACAAGGACGCATTCGCCAAGCACCAGAAGCTGTTCGACGAGCTCGGCGTCAACGTCAACAACGGCATGTCCGATCTCTACGACAAGATCGAGCAGCTGCCGGCCTCGCAGCGCGAGGAGATCGTCAACGACATCCACGCCTGCCACGAGCACCGGCCCGAGCTGGCCATGGTCGATTCGGCCCGCGGCATCACGAACTTCCACTCGCCCAGCGACGTGATCGTCGACGCCTCGATGCCCGCCATGATCCGGCTCGGCGGCAAGATGTACGGCGCCGACGGACGCACCAAGGACACCAAGGCGGTCAACCCGGAATCGACGTTCTCCCGGATCTACCAGGAGATGATCAACTTCTGTAAGACCCACGGACAGTTCGACCCGACGACCATGGGCACCGTTCCCAACGTCGGCCTGATGGCGCAGAAGGCCGAGGAGTACGGCAGCCACGACAAGACGTTCGAGATCCCCGAGGACGGGGTGGCCGACATCGTCGACATCGACACCGGCGAGGTGCTGCTGAGCCAGAACGTCGAGACGGGCGACATCTGGCGCATGCCGATCGTCAAGGACGCCGCGATCCGGGACTGGGTGAAACTCGCGGTCACCCGTGCGCGCGAATCGGGCATGACGGCGTTGTTCTGGCTGGACACCGAGCGTCCGCACGAGGCCGAGCTGCGCAAGAAGGTGAAGACCTACCTGAAAGACCATGACACCGAGGGCCTTCACATCCAGATCATGCCGCAGGTGTGGGCCATGAGGTACACGCTGGAGCGGGTGATCCGCGGAGAGGACACCATCGCCGTCACCGGGAACATCCTGCGCGACTACCTGACCGACCTTTTCCCGATCCTGGAACTCGGCACCAGCGCCAAGATGCTGTCGATCGTGCCGCTGATGGCGGGCGGCGGCATGTACGAGACCGGTGCGGGCGGTTCGGCGCCCAAGCACGTCCACCAGCTGGTCGAGGAGAATCACCTGCGGTGGGATTCGCTCGGCGAATTCCTGGCCCTCGGCGCCTGTTTCGAGGACCTCGGCCGCAAGGCCGACAACAAGCGGTCGGTGCTGCTGGGCAAGACGCTCGACTCGGCCATCGGAAAGTTGTTGAACAACAACAAGAATCCGTCGCGCAAAGCCGGTGAGCTCGACAACCGGGGCAGTCAGTTCTACCTCGCCATGTACTGGGCGCAGGAACTCGCCGAACAGACCGACGACAAGGAACTGGCCGAGCACTTCGCCACCCTGGCCAAGACGCTGGAGGAGAAGGAGGACGCGATCGTGTCCGAACTCGCCGAGGTGCAGGGCGATGCGGTCGACATCGGCGGCTACTACTACCCGGACCGCGAGAAGACCACAGCGGTGATGCGGCCGAGCAAGACGCTCAACACCGTGCTCGAAAGCGTCACCGAGCAGCCGGTGACGGAGAAGAGCTAGCCGCGGTCTGCCGGGCGTTGCGCCACAGCGCTTCGGCGGCCACGGCGGGCACCTGCAGGCGGCGCGCGGCGTCCCGGGCGACCGGCGACAACGACTCGGTTAGGGGGGCCCGGCTCAGCCGGGCGGCCATCGCCCCGAGATGGCCGTTCCCGGCGGCCGGTGACGGTCGGGCCGCGGTGAATTCGCCCATCCATGCGGCGAGCGTGCGCAAAATGCCGGTCCGCCACGGCGTGTCGCTGGGCAAACACGCACGCTCGCGGAATCGGCAGGTTGCGTAGGTCTACTCATCCCCTGACCGCCTGCCACCGGGCATGCTGATGGACATGTCGCTCATCCAGCCCACGGCCGACGCGCTCGCCGGTGACGTCACCAAACCCGGCCGTGACCGCGCGGTGGACGTCGCCCGCCTCGCCGCGCTGGTCGTGGTGATGTTCGGGCACTGCGCCCTGCTGCTGGCCACCATCGACAGCAGCGGTGTCCGCATCGGCAACCTGCTCGGGGCCCTGCCCGACATCCAGCCCGTCACCTGGGTCGTCCAGGTCATGCCGCTGTTCTTCCTCGCCGGCGGCGCCGCGGGCGCCTACGGCTGGCGGTCCGGCGCCGCCTGGGGTGGCTGGTTGTTCGCCAGGACCCAACGGCTCTGCCGGCCGGTGTTCTGGTATCTCGCGATGTGGTCGCTGGGACTGCTCGTCGTGCGCGTCACGCTCGGCGGCGAATCGGCCGACCGGCTCGGACGCGAATCCGTCGCGCTGCTCTGGTTCCTCGGTGTCTACCTCGTCACCCTCGCCTTCGTCCCGGTGCTGACGCGGGTGCGGTCGGGCCGCTCGGCCACGGCGCTGGTCGCCTCGCTGCTCGTCGCCGCGGCGGCCGTCGACGCCATCCGGGTCGCCGCCGGCACCCCGACCGCGGGTGTCGCCAACTTCCTGATCGTCTGGCTGATCCCGATCGTGCTCGGGGTGGCCTACGCGCGGGGTCTCGTCTGTCGGCGCGCCGCCCTGGCCGCCGCCGCGGCCGCCCTCGGCGCCCAGATCGCCCTCGCGGCAACCGGTGTGTACGAGGTGGCACTGGTGGTCACCGGTGTCGAGCACATGTCGAACGTGTCGCCGCCGACACTGCTGCTCGCGCTGCAGTGCACCTGGATGTCCTGCGCGTTCATCGCCGCGGCCGGGCCCGTCCGCCGGTGGGCCGCCCGCCCGCGGGTGTGGCACGCCGTCGCGGTGGGCAACGGTGGCGCGATGACGTTGTACCTCTGGCACATCCCGGCGATCGCGGTGGCCGCCTTCGCGCTGCACGCCCTCGGCCTGGACGCCTACGACGTGCACGCACCGGACTTCTGGGCGCTGCTGGCACTGCGGGCACTCGTCTTCGCGGTCGTGATGGCCGTCGCCTTCCGGGTGTTGTCACCGCTGGAACACCGCCCCCTGCCGTGGTGGGACGCCCCGGCTCGCCCCGCCGGCGCGCGGTCGACGGCGGCGGGCCTGCTGGTGTGCGTCGCGGGCGTCGCGCTGGTGCTGCTGGCCAAGAACGGACTGGCGGGCGCCACCGGCTGGGTCACCCTCGGCGGCTTCCTGCTCGCCGCCGTGGCCGCCCGTCTCTGCGCGGGCCGCACGGCCGTCTAGCCGGACCGGTGCGCCGTGGGGTGCACCTGCACCCGGTAGCCGTGCCGCAACGCCGCCACCGTCAACGCCGGCGTCACCACCGCCACCTCGGCCGCCGCCGCGGACACCGGTGCCGGATCGACGTAGCCGGCCGGCGTCCAGCGGTGCGTTGCACCGTCCCACAGCAACCGGAGGTCGCGGCCGCCATCCCGGCCGCCGAGGTCGACGAACACCCCGTCGGGAAGCTCCGCAGCCAGTGCGCTGGAGCGCGGCGCCCGCCGCGATGCGGCCAGCAGGGCATCGAGATCCTTCGCGCCGGCGACCGGCCGGCCGGCGCCGACGCGCGCGGCGTCGAGGAACGCCCGGTACCGGTCGCGGCGGCACTCCGCGCACGGCCGGTGGCCCGCGGCCAGCGCGACGGCCTCGTCGAGGAAGAAGAGTTCGGTGTAGCTGCCCGGCGTCATCACCGACCGCCTGCGCTCGCGGAACTCGAGCAGGCAGATCAACCACATCCGGTTGCGCGACCTGCGGACGATGCGGCGGTCCGCGTCGTGCAGGACCCCCCGGTTGCCCATCAGCGTGCCCCTCGCCTCGGTGGCGATGATGTCTCCGTCTGGCGTGACCCGGTTCTGGAGGGGCATCGCCCGACGATAACGGCCGGCCGCGACACGCCCCGGCCGCCCGCCGTGACATGTCGGCGGCGTTCGGTAGGGTCTCGGCGTGACTTCGAGCCCTGCCGTCGTATCGGTAAACGCCCGTCTCGCTGAGGAACTCGCCGTACGGGAGGCCCAGGTGGCGGCCGCCGTCCGGCTGCTCGACGAGGGTGCGACCGTCCCGTTCATCGCGCGGTACCGCAAGGAGGTCACCGGCAGCCTCGACGACACCCAGCTGCGGACCCTCGAGGAGCGTCTGGGCTACCTGCGCGAGCTCGACCAGCGGCGCGCCACCGTGCTGGCCTCCATCGAAGAGCAGGGCAAGCTCACCGACGACCTGCGGGCGGCGCTGCTGGCCGCCGACACCAAGTCGCGGGTCGAGGACATCTATCTGCCCTACAAGCCCAAGCGGCGCACCAAGGCGCAGATCGCCCGCGAGGCAGGTCTCGAACCGCTGGCCGACCGGCTCCTGGCCGACCCCGGGCAGCTGCCGGAGACACTGGCCGCCGACCACCTCGGCGACGCGGTCCCCGACGTGGCCGCCGCCCTCGACGGCGCGCGGCACATCCTCGTCGAACGTGCCGCCGAGGACGCCGAACTGGTCGGCGCGATCCGCACCAAGTTCTGGGCCGATGGCTCTCTGCGCACCCGGCCCTGGTCGGAGGACGCCGCGAAAACCCCGGCGGCGCAGAAGTTCCGAGACTACTTCGACTTCGCCGAACCGCTGGAGAAGATGCCGTCCCACCGGGTGCTCGCCGTGCTGCGGGGAGAGAAGGAGGAGGCGCTGTCGCTGACCTTCGACGGCGGCGAGGACGACGCCTACCAGGCGATGATCGCCCGCACGCTCGGTGTCGACATGGCTGCGGCGGCACCTGCGACACCGTGGCTGGCCGCGACGGTGCGGACGGCCTGGCGCACCCGGCTGATGTTCTCGGCCTCGGTGGACGCGCGGATCAAACTGCGGCAGCGCGCCGAGGAGGACGCGGTGGCGGTGTTCGCACGCAACCTCAAGGACCTGCTGCTGGCCGCGCCGGCGGGGGCGCGCACCACGCTCGGCCTCGACCCCGGTTTCCGGACCGGCGTCAAGGTCGCGGTGGTGGACGGCACCGGCAAAGTGCTCGACACCTGTGCGATCTATCCGCACCAGCCGCAGAAGCAATGGGACACCGCCAAGGCCACCCTGGCCGCCCTCGTCGCCCGTCACAAGGTGACCCTGATCGCGGTCGGCAACGGCACTGCGTCCCGCGAGACAGACGCCCTGGCAACCGAATTGATCGCCGACATCCGCGCCGCGGGTGCCGACGCGCCGGTCAAGGCGATGGTCAGCGAGGCGGGCGCGTCGGTGTACTCGGCCTCGGCATATGCCGCCCGGGAACTGCCGGCCCTCGACGTGACACTGCGCGGCGCGGTGTCGATCGCGCGGCGCCTGCAGGATCCGCTGGCCGAACTGGTCAAGATCGAACCGAAGTCCATCGGTGTCGGTCAATACCAGCACGACGTCACGCCCGGCACCCTCGCCCGCAGCCTCGACGCCGTGGTCGAGGACGCGGTGAACGCGGTGGGCGTCGACCTGAACACCGCGTCGGTGCCGCTGCTCGCCCGGGTGTCCGGCGTCAGCGAGTCACTCGCCGAGGCGATCGTCAGCCACCGCGAGAAAACCGGACCCTTCCCGCACCGCAAAGCGCTGCTCGACGTGCCGCGGCTGGGGCCCAGGGCTTTCGAACTGTGCGCGGGATTCCTGCGGATCACCGGCGGCGACGACCCGCTCGACGCCTCAGGTGTGCACCCCGAGTCGTACCCGGTGGTGCGCAAGATCCTGGACCGCTCGAAGGTCACACTCGCCGAGTTGATCGGCGACGCACGCACTCTGCGCTCGCTCGCACCCGCCGATTTCGCCGACGACCGGTTCGGCGTGCCCACCGTCACCGACATCATCGCCGAACTGGAGAAGCCGGGCCGAGACCCGCGTCCGGCGTTCACCACCGCCACCTTCGCCGCAGGTGTCGAGAAGGTGGCCGACCTGAAGGCCGGCATGGTGCTCGAAGGTGTGGTGACCAATGTCGCGGCGTTCGGTGCCTTCGTAGACGTGGGCGTCCACCAGGACGGCCTGGTACACGTCTCCGCGTTGGCCGACCGCTTCGTGTCCGACCCGCACGAGGTGGTGCGGTCGGGGCAGGTGGTCCGGGTGAAGGTGGTCGACATCGACCTCGACCGCCAGCGCATCGCACTGACGATGCGGCTGAAGGACGCGCCGGAGCAGGGCCGGGGCGGGCGCAGCCCGCGCGGGAACACTGCGGCGCCGCGCCGCGATGCCGGCAGCCGGAATGGTCAGGAGCGCCGGAACCCGGCTCGCGGCAAGGAGTCCGGTCGCCGCGAGCCGGCCCGGCCCGCCGGGTCGATGGCGCAGGCGCTGCGCGACGCCGGTTTCGGCAGGTGAGCGCGTTCTGAGCATCCGGCGGGTCGTTGGTCATAGGCTGCCCCTCATGATCATCGACCGAGCCGCTGTCGTCGCAGGCAGCATCCGGCTGGCATCCGGCGTGTCGTTCCTCGCCGACCCGCTGCGGGCCAACCGGCTGTGGGGAGAGCCCGACGATCCGGGGCCCTCGGCGCGACTCCTGTTGCGGTCCATGGGCTATCGCGACGCCCTGATCGGCGGCCTGCTCCTGGCTGCGGGCCTGCGGGGACGCGACACCCGGGGCTGGTTCCTCGCCTCCGGTGGCGCCGATGCCGCCGACCTGCTCGGTGGCATGAGCGTGCACGACGACCTCAAGCGCGGCCAGCAGATCATCGGACTCGGCGGTGCGGTCGTCGGCATCGGGGTGGGGCTGTGGGGGGCCGCGCGTCGAGGACCCGCGATCAGCCGGCCGGTCCCTACCACCGGCACGGGCGCCCGGGACTAGCGCGTCCCCACGGGCGGCTACCCGGTCGCCGACACCTCCTTGGTGCCGTAGACGCGCTCCATCACCGCCGTGTCGGCGTAGACCTCGGCCCGCACGGTCTTCCCGTCCCGCAGCGTGAACACGTCCGCGTCGTGGCTGAGTTGGCCGTCGGAGGTGACCTCGGTGAGTGCGACCACCGTGTCCCCGTCGCCCAGCAGGCGGTTCACCTTCACCGTGGTCTGCTTCTCCGCCATCCGGCCGAGCAGTTCCCCGAGCTCGGCCTTCCCGTGATAGGTGCCGCTGACCGCGCTGTTGCCCGGCTGGACCCATTCGAGATCGTCGTCGAACAGGCTCATCACCGTGTCGACATCACCGGCCGCGAAAGCCTCGTAACCCCTCTTGATCACCTCGATATTGCGTTCCGTCTCGTCCGACATCTCCCGACTCCCTTCCTGCGATCGCCGGCCGCACCTGGCCGCGGACGGTCTGAGCCGCAACTGGCCGTGGCCGTCTAGGGAGTCGCAATGTCGGGCTCTCGGATCAGTCAGACCACTCGCCGCCATTTCGAGTATCAGCCCGGGTTCTGGGCCGGATGGGGAATCGGCAGTTGTAAGAACACTTATCTGAACTGCCGGTCCACCGGCGGCGTGGCAACGCGGTGATGTGGGTATTCGCAGGGGTCGGGAGCCGACTCAACGAGCGTCTGCTCGAGGAGGTGCATTGTGATCAAGAAAATTGCCGCCGGCGCCATGATGGCCGGGCTGCTCGCCGCCGGGGCGGTGGTGAACCCGGTCGCCCCCGCAGGTGCGGACCCCCGCGGTTGCTTCGCGCCGTGGATCGATCCGCCGGGGCCGGGGTGTCTGCCGCCGCCGGGTCATCTCAAGGACGGGCCGTGGCCGTTCAAGGGTCCTCCGGGACACTGGCCGGTCAATCCGGGCAAGGTCAACCGCTGGTAGTACTCAGCGACCGGCGGTCCGCAGGGCCGGTGTGGTCGTGGCGATGAAGTCCTCTATCAGGTCGATGACCTGATTGGGCGCCTCTACGTGTGCGAAGTGCCCGACGTCGGGCAACACCTCGAGGCGGTTGCCCGGCCGCACCGCCTGAGCATCGTGGGCGTGCTGCACCGGGATTATGTCGTCGCGTTCACCCCAGATGGCCAGCGACGGCAGTTCGGTGCGCAACTGCAGCCGGCTCAGTGCGCTGACCGCCTGTCCGCGGTAGTCGACCACCGAGCGCAGAGTCTTCAGGAAGGCGTCCCTGGTCTGGCGGTCGGCGAAGGACGAGTACGCGTTCCAGATCTCGGCGCCGCGCGGTGACCGCAGCCCGGCCGAGCTCAGCCAGGACCGCACCTTGTTCCCCGCGGCCAGCACCGGTGACGGCGCGATCACGGGCATCACGAGTTCAGCGCCCGGGGCGGACAACAGCCGCAGGATCCAGCCCACGTCCTGGCCGAGGCCGCCGCTGCTGATCAGCACCAACCGGTTGCAGTACTCGGGATGCTGATAGAGGAACTGCATCGCGATCCCGCCGCCCAGCGAGTGCCCGACGATGGTGACGCTCTCCACGCCCAGCTCGTCGAGGAAGTCGCGCAACCAGACCGCGAACGCGCCGAGCGAGTAATCGGTGCGGGGCTTCCCGCTCTGCCCGTGTCCGAGCATGTCGGGCGCGATGACCCGGTAGTGCCGCGACAGTCGGGGCATCACCTCGCGCCAGGTCTGTGAGCTGCCCGCCATCCCGTGAATCAGCAGGAGCGTCTCGCCCTCGCCGGCGTCACGGTAGGCCACCCGCTCGCCGTGCAGTTCCATGTACTCGAGCTCCACCTTGGACCTCCTCGGTCGGTCGCGGCGCCACCCAACCTTACCGGCCGGTAGTAAGTTGCGGCAGCCCCCGCTGGGTAGGTTTGCCCGGATGACCGCACGCGACCGGGCCCGCTGGGACGAGCGCTACGCCACGCGGCCGGCGGTGGACGCCGGCGCGGTGTCCGCGCCGGACGAATTCGCGGCGCACGAATCGGCGTTCCCGCACACCGGGCGGGCCCTCGATCTGGCCTGCGGTCAGGGCCGGACCGCGGTGTGGCTGGCGCGCCGCGGCATGGACGTCCTCGGTGTCGACGTCTCTGCGGTGGCGATCGCCCAGGCCCGCGACCTGGCGCTGCGGTGCGGCGTCGGAAGCCGCACCCGTTTCGACGTCGCCGATCTCGACGACGGACTGCCGCCCGGCCCGCCCGCCGACGTGATCGTCTGTCACCGCTTCCGCGACCGCCGCCTCGACCGGCCGATACTGGCCCGGCTGGCGCCCGGTGGCCTGCTGGCGGTCACCGCACTCAGCGAGGTGGGTGCGTCGCCGGGGCCGTTCCGCGCGGCCCGTGGCGAGCTGACCGAGGCGTTCGGCGCCCTCGACATCCTGGTCGCCGGCGAAGCCGACGGACACGCATGGCTGCTGGGTAGGCATACTTCGTCGCCCTGAGGGCAATACCCCCACGGCCATACGCCGCAAGGGGGAGCATCCGATGACAGCCGAAGCGCCGCAGCAGACCGACCAGCCACAGGCGCTCAAACGCCGCATCACCGGGCCGCTGCTGTTCATGTTCATTCTCGGCGACGTGCTCGGCGCCGGCATCTACGCCCTGATGGGCAAGCTGTCCGGCGAGGTCGGCGGGGTGCTGTGGGCGCCGTTGGTGCTGGCGCTGCTGCTGGCACTGCTGACCGCCGGTTCCTACGCCGAACTCGTGACGAAGTATCCGAAGGCGGGCGGCGCGGCGGTGTTCGCCGAGCGGGCGTTCAAGCAGCCCCTGGTGTCCTTCCTGGTGGGCTTCAGCATGCTGGCGGCGGGCGTGACGAGTGCCGCGGGTCTGGCGCTGGCGTTCTCCGGCGACTACCTGACGACGTTCGTGCCGGTGCCCGCGGTGCCCGCCGCACTCGTGTTCCTCGTGCTGATCGGCTGCCTCAACGCGCGGGGGATCAGCGAATCGCTCAAGAGCAACGTCGTGATGACGTGTATCGAGGTGACCGGCCTGGTGATCGTCGTCGTCACGGTGGCCGTCATGCTCGGTCGCGGCGGCGGCGACGTGTCGCGCATCGGCCAGTTCCCCGACGGCGCCAATCCGGCGCTGGCCATCCTGGGCGGCGCCATCATCGCCTACTACTCGTTCGTCGGTTTCGAGACGTCGGCGAACGTCGTCGAGGAGATCCGCGACCCCAGCCGCGTGTATCCGCGGGCGTTGTTCGGCGCGCTGGTGGCCGCGGGCGTCGTCTACGCGCTCGTCGGTCTCGCGAGCGCCATCGCGCTGCCGGACAGCGAGTTGGCGGAGTCCTCGGGCCCGCTGCTCGCGGTCGTGTCCGCCACCGGCGTGGGCGTGCCGGACTGGCTCTTCAGCGCCATCGCGCTCGTCGCGGTCGCCAACGGCGCACTGCTCACCATGATCATGGCCAGCCGGCTGACGTACGGCATGGCGCAGGAAGGCCTGCTGCCCGGCGCGCTGGCCAAGGTGCTGCCCAACCGGCGCACACCGTGGGCCGCGATCGTGGCGACCACCGTGGTGGCCATGATGCTCACGCTGGTCGGTGAACTGCAGACGCTGGCCGAGACCGTGGTGCTGCTACTGCTGTTCGTCTTCATCTCCACGAACGTCTCGGTCCTGGTGTTGCGCCGGGATACCGTGGAACACGACCACTTTCGGGTATGGACCGCCGTGCCCGTACTCGGCGTCGCGTCGTGTGTGCTGCTGCTGACCCAGCAGAGCGGACAGGTGTGGATGTACGCCGGAATCCTGTTGGCCGTCGGCGCCGTCCTGCACCTGGTGGCGAAATGGAGCACGCGACGCGCCGCAGAGTGAGCAGGACACATTTCGATAACAACAGCCGACACGGCGGTCAAATACGCGGACTCACCTGCAGGAAGCCCACACTGAGACGATGCCCGTAGAGGAAACAGCCTGGGACGTTCTGGTCTCACGCGACCTGGAATCCCGCCACTACGAACAACTTCGTGCCGCGCTCGCCGACACGATCACCAAACGCCTGCCCTCCCACAAGAAGTTGCGCCGCATCGTGGCGTGGTCGCAGAACGGCGGATGCCTGTTCCGGCCGCAACAGGGCGTCTGCCGCTACGCCGTGTCCTACGAAGTGGTGATGGCCGTCTGACTCGGTGGTGGATCACTGGGAACTGGTGGCGCGCGAGCAGATTCGCGACACCCTCGCCCGCTACCACTGGGCCGGTGACGCCGGCCGGATCGACGACCTGACCCGAACCTTCTGCCCGGACGGCACCCTCGAGGTGCGGAACGTCGCCACGATGTCCGGCCGCAGCGAGATCGCCGCCTTCCTCGGCGGTGTCACCGCCCCCGCCCACCCTGGATCGGCACCGGACCTGCGACGCATCGTCCGGCACAACCTGTCCAACACCCAGTTCCTCCAGCTGACGCCCGAAAGCGCGCTCGTCGCATCGTATTTCACCGTCATCACCGAGATCGGGCTGGATCACTGCGGACGCTACCGCGACACCCTGACACCGCACGGCGGTGAGTGGCTCATCCGGCGCCGGTTCGTGTCCACCGACTGGCGGGCACCCGACTCGACGATGGCGTCACCGTCCTCGATGCACTGACCGGGTGTCGAACCGCCCCGATTCGGGCATCATGACGGTGATGTCCACACCACGCCGCCTCCTCGCCACGCTCTGCGCGGCCGTGGTCGCCTCGGCCGCCGGCTGTTCCGACGCACACGCCGTCCCGCCGCCGGCCGACCTGACCGTCACCGTGCTGGGCGAGCTCCCGCACGACACCTCGGCCTACACCGAAGGCCTCGAGATCGCCTCCGGCGCCGACGGGTCGGCGCTCTACGAGAGCACCGGCCTGTCCGGGCAGTCCGAACTGCGCGAACTCGACCCCGCCACCGGAGCCGTCCGCCGCGCCGCGCCGCTGCCCGGCGGATACTTCGGGGAGGGCATCACGGTCGTCGGCGACCGCGTCTGGCAGGTCACCTACCGCGACGGGGTGGCGATCGAGTGGGACCGCGCCTCACTGACCCCGCGGCGGGAAGTGCCGCTCACGGGCGAGGGGTGGGGCCTGTGCCGCGACGGCGACCGGCTCGTGCTCAGCGACGGCAGCGACCGGCTGCGGTTCATCGACCCGCGCGATTTCACCGAGACCGGCTCGGTGCAGATCACCCGCCCCGGCGGCGCGCCCGCCACCGGACTCAACGAGCTCGAATGTGTCGACGGCCAGGTGTGGGCCAACGTCTGGCCCACCGACGAGATCGTCCGCATCGACCTCCCCTCGGCGACGGTCGCCGCGAGCGCCGACGGCGCCGTCCTGCGCGACGGCGAACCCGCCGCGCAGGTGCTCAACGGCATCGCCCACACCGGCGGCGGCGAGTACCTGCTGACCGGGAAGAACTGGCCGGCCAGCTACCGGGTGCGGTTCGACCCCGTCGGCTGACCGCTCGTGAGTTCAAGCAACACGCGTTGCCGCAGAACAGGTTTGGCGACCTTGCCGTTCGACGTCAGCGGCAGCTCGTCGACCAGGACGACGTGCCGCGGCCGCTTGAACGGCGCCAGCCGGGCCCGCACGTGGGCGATCAGATCGTCGGCTGTCGGCTGGCTCCCCGCGCGCGGCACCACCACCGCGCAGATCGCCTCGCCCCAGTAGGCGTCCGGAACGCCCACCACCGCCACGGCGGCGACGTCGGGATGGGTCGACAACACGTCCTCCACCTCGCGTGAGGACACGTTCTCACCGCCGGTGACGATCACGTCCTTGCGGCGGTCGACCACCATCAGCCGGCCGGCATCGTCGAGGCGGCCGACGTCGCCGGTGCGCAGCCACCCGTCCGCGGTGGCCGGTGTCGAGTCCGGCCAGTACCCGGGGGTGACCTGCTCACCGCGGACCACGATCTCACCGGTTGCGCCGGCAGGCACCGGACGGCCGCCGTCGTCGACGACCGCGACCTCGACGCCGGGGTGCGGACGGCCCGCGGTGGCCAGCACCGACGGCGCGGACGCACCGGCGCGGTGCTCGTCGGGACCGAGGAAGGTGACGTTGCCCGCCGTCTCGGTCATCCCGTAGCCCTGGTGGAAGTCGACCCGCAGCACGGCGATCGCCCGGCGCAGCAGGTCGGCGGGGATCGCGGCCGATCCGTAGGCGATCGACTGCAGCGTCGGCAGCGCCGTCCCGGTGCGGTCCAGGTGGTCGAGCAGGCCGTGCAGCATCGTCGGCGCCAGCGAGCACGACGTCACCCCGTGGGTCGCCACGGCGTCGGCGAACGCCGTGGGCGAGAACTTCGCCAGCAGCACCACACTGGACCCGGCGCCGTGGTGGACCAGCATGTTGTAGCCGGCGATGTGACACATCGGGAACGGCAACAGGTACACACCCCGGGTCACCGCCCGCCCCACGATGGTGCCGCGCACCGCGGCCAGCACCGAGCGGTGGGTGTGCAGCACGCCCTTCGGGGTTCCGGTCGACCCACTGGTGAACAGCAGCCAGGCGGGGTCGCCGGGCCGCGCCGGGCTCGGACCCGCGGCAGGCCCGGCGATGACCTGCCGCCACTGTGCGGAGTCCAGATCGACGACGTGCCGGATCGACGGCACCAGCTCGGCGACGTCTCCGAGCGCCGCCAGGTGTCGGCGGTCCGCGGCGAGCACCACCGGCGAGGCCGTCACCAACTGGCCGGTCTGCTCGGCGGCCGACAGCCGCTGGTTGATCAGTGCGAGCACCCGCCGGCTCCGCGGGACCCCGTAGTACAGCTGCGCGTAGCCCAGGCTGTTGTCGGCGATGACCGCGACGCGGTCACCCGGCGCGCACCGGTCGGCGACCCAGCCCGCCACCGCGGCGGCCTGCCGGTCCAGCTCCGCGAAGGTGGCCGAGGCGTTCTCCGTGAGCACCGCGGGCCGCTCGGGCGCCACTGCCGCCGCGGCCGCGATCAGGTGGTGCAACAGCTGTGCGCTCACCTCGGGACGCCCAGTGCCAGCACCGCGGCGTCGTCCTCGACTCCGGAACCGAGCCCCTGCAACAACGTTCGGGTCGCGGCGATGAAGTCGGCGGGTGTGGTCGGGGCATGCGCGGCGGCGAACCGCAGCAGCGCTCCGTCGTCGTTGAAGCGTTCGACGCCCACGCCGGTACGGGCCTCGGAGAGGCCGTCGGTGTACAGCACGAGCGTGTCCCCGGCACTCAGATGCATTCGCGTCGAGACGAATCGGGCCGCGGTCACGATGCCTGCGGGCATCCCGCCGACGGACTCCGCCTCGTACACCCCACCGTCGGCGGAGATCAGCACCGCCGGCGGGTGACCACCGCCGGCGAGGTGGACGTCGAATCCGCCGGCACGGCGCTCCAGTATTCCGAAGAGCACCGTGCAGAACGGCGTTGTGCCGCCTTCGCGTTCCTGCTTGAGGACCGTGTCGAGATTGTGCAGCACCGCCACCGGATCGCCGTCGATCACCGCGGCCGCCCGCAGTGTGTAGCGGGTCAGCGACGTGACGCTCGCCGCCTCGGCACCCTTGCCGCAGACGTCGCCGAGGAAGAACGCCCACCGGTCCTGACTGAGCGGGAACAGGTCGTAGAAGTCGCCGCTCACCTCCTCGGACGCCGGATGGTAGTAGGCGGCGGCGGCCAGTCCCCGCGGTGGGGTCAACGCCGGCGGCAGCAACGAGCGCTGCAGCGTCCGTGCCAGCTGTTGCGCCCGCACGCGCTCCTGCTCGGCGCGCCTGCGTTCGGCCAGCAGTTCGCGTTCGTAGCTGCGCCGGTCGTGGGCGTCCTGAACGGCGATGCGCAACAGGCCGAGACGGCCGTCGGTGCCGCTGTCGGCATTGGCGGTGACCAGCATGGGCAGCCGGGTGCCGTCCGCCGCCACCAGGTCGAGGGTCACCCCGGCCAGGTGACCCGCCGCGTGCAGCAGGGGAGCGAAGTGGGTCTCGAAGTGGATCCGTCCGCCGGCGGTGAACAGGTCGGTGAACGGGACGCCGACCAGGCCGTCGGGGGAGTGGCCGAGCCAATTCGCCAGGGTGGCGTTGACCGCGAGGATGCGCCGGTCCGCCGTGGCGAGCAGAATTCCGCACGGAGCGTTGTCGTACAGGTCTTCGATGTTCCAGTCCGGCTGCGCCGCAGCGGGTTCGGGGCCCGTCACGGCGTCCGGGCGAATGCCGCGATCGCCTCGGCGGTGATGTCGGGCGCGCTCAGTTGTGGGCAGTGGCCGGTGGTGTCGAGGGTGACCAGCTCGCTGCCCTCGATGTGAGCCGAGACGTACGCGCCGACCTCGCGCGGTGCGAGCGCATCCTGTGCGCATTCGATCACCAGCGTCGGCACACTCACCCGGGACAGGTCGGAACGGTTGTCGGACAGGAACGTCGTGCGGGCGAACACCCGCGCGACCGACGGGTCGGTGCGGCAGAAGCTGTCCGCCAGTTCTTCGGACAGGTCGGGGCGGTCGGGCCGCCCGACGATGGTCGGCGCGATCGCGTAGGACCAGCCCAGGTAGTTGTCCTCGAGCGACTCGAGCAGTTCGTCGATGTCACTGCGCGCGAAGCCGCCGCGGTAGCCCTCGTCGTCGATGTAGCGCGGCGAGGGTGTCAGAAGGACGAGCTTCCGGACGCGGCCCGCGTCGGCGCCGACCGCGAGCACGCCCATCATGGCGGCCACCGAGTGGCCGACGAAAACCGCTTCGCGCAGGTCGAGGGCGGCGAGGACCTCGAGGATGTCCTCGGCGTAGGCCTGCAGCGAACCGTAGCGCTGCTGGTCCCATGCCGAGAGATCCGACGCGCCGCAACCGACGTGGTCGAACAGCACCACCTGGAACTCCGCCGACAGCAGGTCGGTGACCCGCCACCACATGTTCTGGTCGCAGCCGAATCCGTGCGCGAGCACCACGGTTGGTCCATCGGCGTTGCCGACGACCTGCACGTTGTTCCTCGCGCGCACATCCATCGACGTCATTTTCGCATCCGCGGCGACGAGTGCAGGGCGGAACCCGGCGGTTGTCGCTCAGCCCGCCTGCAACGGGATTGTCGCGACCAGCGCCGTTCCGGCGCCGGGCGGGCTGCTGATCTCCAACCGGCCGGACACCGCGGCCACCCGGTCGCTGAGCCCGATCAGCCCGGATCCGCCACCGGTGCCGGCGCCGCCGACCCCGTCGTCGGTGACCGACAGGCGCAGCGCGTCACCGCCGGCCCGCAGCCGCACCGTCACCTCGCCGGCGTGCGCGTGTTTGGCGGCGTTAGTCAATGACTCCGCGACGACGTAGTACGCGGCCACCTTGACCTGTTCTGGCAGCGCGCGGTCGGTCGCCGGATCCAGGTCGAGGTCAAGGGCGACCGGCACCGGCGAGCGGCGCGCCAGGGACTTCACCGCGGGGCCGAGGCCACCGCGCGACAGGATGGCCGGGTGGATTCCGCGGGACAGTTCCTGCAGGTCGCGGTGCAGTTCGGTGAGTCCGGTGACCGCCCGGTCGAGCTGGTCGCGGATGTCGGGCCGGTCAGCCGGCACGGCGGCCTCGACCGCGCGCAGATCCATGCCCAGCGCCACGATCCGCTGCTGGGCGCCGTCGTGGAGGTCGCGTTCGATGCCACGCCGGGCCTGGTCGGCGGCGGTGATGATGCGCGCCCGCGACGCTCTGAGCTCGGCGCGGTTCTCGTCGTTGTGGATCGCGGTGGCGACCAGATCGGCGAAGTCGCCGACCCGCGCCTCGCATTCGGGCGGCATCGGTTGCGGGCCGGCGGAGCCGACGAGCAGCGCGCCGCGGACCTGCCCGTCGACGATGACCGGGGCGCCCACCCCGGAGCGCAGGCCGAGGGCCCGCATCCGCACGGCGATCGGCCCGTGCGCCTCCGCGTAGTCGTCGATGCGGGCGGTCTCGGCGGTTCGGCGGATCTGGGAGCTCAGGCTGTCGCCGGTGAGTGGGAAGCGTTCGCCCGCAGTGAGTGTCGCGTCGTCCCTGCTGTCATGGGTGGCGAGCACCACGCAGTGGTCGTCGGCCTCGTACCGGACCAGCGTGACGTGCTGGACCTGCAGACCCGCGGCGAGTTCGGCCACCGCGGCGGGATGGACCTCGGCCGGATCGGCGCCGCGCGCCACCAGCGTCGCGACCCTGCGCAGCGCCGCCTGTTGAGCTGCCAGCGCGCTGACCTCGGCGTGGCTGGCGGCCAGCGCCTCGTTGATCGCCCAGCGGTCGCGGGTGGCGGCCAGCAGGCCCTCCAGCGCGGGGATCATCCGGAGCACCCGCTGCTGCGCCGGTTTGGGCAGGCCGGCGGGGACCAGCAGCGTGCCGACCGGCTCGCCGTCGTCTTCCAGCGCGATCGCGGTCTGATCGTCGTCGCCGGCGAGGGTGTCGAGGTCGAGGTGCGCCGCGGGCAGGCCGAGCACCTCGGCCACCCGCCGGCCCGCACTGTCGAGCGCGTCGCGCAGGTCACCCGCCCGCAGCGTGGAACGGGCCAGTTCGGCGGAGAGGTCGGCCTCGATGCGGCGCTGCTCGGCCTCGGCGGCCCGCAGTCGCGCCTGCCCGGCGAGCAGATTGGCCAGCAGCGCCAGCGGCAGGAAGACGAACAGCGCGGGCGCCACACTGTCGGTGCCCTCCAGGTGGAAGTACATGTAGACCGCGGCGCTGACCACCGAGGTGGCGACCGCCAGCCCGAGCCCCCAGGCAGCCGACACCACGAGCACACCGAGCAGGAACACCGCGCCGAACGCGTTCTCCGGGGCCACCCGCTTGAGCTGCAGCACCAGCAGCGTCTCGGCGACGATGAACCCGACCGCGACCACGACCCCGACCCACAGCGGTGGCGCCGTCGGGCGCACCACCAGCCTCAGCAGCCGGGTGTGCAGCGATTGCCATCGCCCTGTCTGTGCAGGCACCGGCTGATGGTAGTGCCCCGGCCTGGCCGAGGCACCGCTAGCCGGTGGTGCGTTGCCCGCCGGCCGGCGGCGCCTTCATCCAAACTGTCTGTGCCGCAGCCGACATCGTCACCGCCGGTGCGCAACCGTTGAGTGAGTGTGCACCTAGATTGGATGTGGCGCACCACAGCGTGTTTCGGGCGCTGCCACCGTCCGCGCGGGGAATGTCGAAAACCGGCCGCTGAACCGGGCTCGCGCGTATCGTCCGCCCCAGCCTGGATCGGACGAAGGTGGGGGTCAGTGATGGCATTCATTGATATGCGATGGTCACGACGGCTGGGACGGCTCACCGCCGTCGCGGTGCTCTCCGCGCTGATCGCGGGCACCGCCGGAACGGTCACCGCCGACGCGTACTCCAGCCCGGACCTGCCCGTCGAACAACTCGAGGTTCCCTCAGCGGCGATGGGCCGCCCGATCCGCGTCGAATTCCTCAGCGGCGGTCCGGGTTCGCACGCGGTGTACCTCCTCGACAGCATGGAGGCGGGCGACGACCGCAACGGGTGGGACATCAACACGGCGGTGTTCGACTGGTACAACGGCTCAGGTCTGTCGATGGTGCTTCCGGTCGGCGGCAAGTCCAGCTTCTACAGCGACTGGTACCAGCCGGCGGTCGGCAACAGCGGCACCTACACCTACAAGTGGGAGACGTTCCTGACCCAGGAGTTGCCGGCGTGGCTGGCGGCCAACCGCGATGTCGCGGCGAGCGGCAATGCGGCGGTCGGTCTTTCGATGGGCGGATCGTCGGCGCTCGTGCTCGCCGCCTACCATCCGCAGTTGTTCGTCTACGCCGGTTCGCTGTCGGGCTTCCTCAACCTGTCCGCGCCCGAATGGGCGGGCCAGGTCCGCGTCGCGATGATGTGGAACGGCGGGTTCAACCCCGATGCGATGTGGGGGCCGCCGGGCGACCCGGCGTGGGCCCGCAACGATCCCACAGTCAACGTCGACAGGCTGGTGGCCAACAACACCCGGGTCTGGATCTACTGCGGCAACGGCACGCCGACCGGCGTCGACGCCGCGGGGTCCACCGCACCGGTCGCGGGCCTTGGATTCCTCGAGGGCTTCGCGATCAAGTCCAACATCGCCTTCCGCGACCGCTACGTCGCGGCGGGCGGCCGCAACGGGGTGTTCGATTTCCCCGACGGCACCCACAGCTGGGCCTACTGGGGCCAGCAGCTGCAGGCGATGAAGCCCGATTTGCAGCGGGTGCTGGGCGCCGTTCCCGCTACATGAGACGGCGCTGTCAGGCGGTGCTGCCCGCCACCGAATCCGTCGCCAGCGCCTTGGCCCACCGGTAGTCGGCCTTGCCCGCCGGCGACCGCACCACCTTCGTCGTCCGGATGAACGCCTTCGGGATCTTGTAGCGTGCAATGGTTTTCGTGCACACGTCGACGAGCTCGTCGTCGGTGGCCGAGCTGCCGTCGGCGAACTGGACGACGGCGACGACCTCGCTGCCCCAGCGTTCGGACGGCCGCCCCACCACCACGACGTCGTAGACGGCGGGGTGCGCGGCGATGGCTCGCTCGACCTCCTCGACGAAGATCTTCTCGCCGCCGGAGTTGATGGTGACCGAGTCGCGGCCGAGCAGCTCGATCCGGCCGTCGTCGAGGACGTTGGCCCGGTCGCCGGGCACCGACCAGCGGACCCCGTCGATCGTCGGGAACGTCCTTGCGGTCTTGGCCTCGTCGCCCAGATACCCCAGCGGGATCAGGTCCCGCCGGGCCAGCCAGCCCTGACCCTCGCCCGGGCCGAGCACCCGGGTCAGATCGGCGGACACCACGGCCGTGTCGGCCTGCGGGTCGAAGACCGCCGGCCTTGCTCCCGATTCCGCGGCACCCGCCGCGGTGTAGGCACTCATCTGGGCGCCCGACTCCGAGGACCCCACCGCGTCCATCACCATGACATGCGGCACGGCCGCCAGGATCCGGTCACGCACCGTGGGGGACAGCGGCGCACCGCCGTTGGTCATCGTGACCAGGCCCGAGAGGTCGTAATCGCCCCGCTCGATCTCCTCGACGAGCGGGCGTGCGACGGCGTCGCCGACCATCGGGATGCTCAGCACGCGTTCCCGCTCGGCCACCCGCAGCGCGTCCTCGGGCCGCAGCCGGTCGACGTGGTCGGGGATGACGATCTTTCCGCCCATCGTCACGCCGGTGAACGTGGCCCACTGCGCGGCGCCGTGCATGAACGGCGGGATCATCAGCATCGACATCACACCGGCCGACGCTGTGGCGCGCTCGGCGAGTTCGGCGTACGAGGTCAGGAACGTGTCGCTGCCGAAGGGGCGGCCGCCCATCGACGACATGAAGATGTCGTGCTGGCGCCACAGCACGCCCTTGGGCATGCCGGTGGTGCCGCCGGTGTACAGGACGTAGAGATCGTCGCCCGACGGCGTGGGCAGTCCGTCCGCGGGGGCGGGCGACTCGGTGACCGACTCGTAGTCGACGGCGCCGGGCAGCAGGTCGTTGCCCGAATCGTCGGCCACCTGGATGAGCACCTCGAGATGCGGCAGCTGGTCACGGATGGCCGCGACCTGTGGGGCGAACTCGGCGGCGTACACGAGCGCCCTGGCCCGGGCGTCGGTCAGCAGGTAGACCAGTTCCTCGCCGACGTAGCGGTAGTTGACGTTGAACGGCGCGACCCGCGCGCGGAACGCCCCGACCATCGTCTCGATGTACTCGTTGCCGTTGCGCAGGTAGATGCCGAGATGGTCCTGACCGGACTCGTGCCCGCCGAGGTCGGGGCGTTCGACGTGGCAGCCGAGGCCGCGGCCGGCCAGATGGTTGGCCACGCCGGTCGCCCGCGCCTCGACCTGGCCGTAACTCAGCCGTCGGTCGCGCCAGACCAGGAAGGTGTGGTCCGGGATCGCCTGTGCGACGGTGCCGAAGACGGTGGACAGGTCGAAGGCGACGTCGCCGCTGGTCATGCCAAGACCATACATTGCTGCGTCATCTGTATGGTCGGGTGATCACATCGGGAAGAAGCCGGCGCCCGTCTTCACTCCGGGCTGCCAGCCCCGGGCACCGAGGCACAGCATCGGCTTGCCGTCGGGTGACTGCGCCGCCGACTGCGGGCTGGGGCACGGCGCGCCGACCTGCTGGACGCCGTACAGCGCATACGAGCTGGTCCAGTACCCGCCGCTGCCCGGAGGCTGCGTCTGGTTCGGGATGTACTTGCACTGCAGCGGCTCGCCGCCGCGACCGCGGCCGAACACGTTGCGCTCCCAGCTGAAGCACGGCGCGCTGAGCCGGGCGTCGTAGCTCATGCCGGGCACGTCGGTCGAGTACCGCCCCGGATCGTCCGGATAGTCGGTCTGCGGGTCGGCCGCAGCGCCCGGTGCCAGTGCGATCACCGCGCCGGCCGCGGCCGCGCTCACGAGAAGTCTGCGAAACATGTCCACCCTCAGATCTGACCAGCCCAGCACTGCATACGTCGCCCCGCGCCGCAAATCCTAACGGCTGCCGTGGCGCCGACGAGAGATTTCCCCGTTACTCCCGGGCTTACTCTTCGGTGCGCTCTTCGGAACTGGCGTCCAGGACGCTGACGGCGATGCCGTAGGGCAGGAACCGGACCCGGCGTGCCGGGTCGGTGTTGTTCTTGTTGGCCCGCAGCGCGTCGAGTTCGGTCGGGTAGACCTGCTCGATGCGCGCGCCGCCGTTGTCGTCGACGGTGAAGATCGCCCAGACCCCGTCGCCGGCCTCACCCGTGGTCTCCGGTTCGGTGCGGGGCCTGGAGAACCGCCCGAGCTCGTCCACCAGGGCTCCCCACCCGGCGCGTTCACCCGAGGTGCTGAACAACCTGCTGACGCCCTCGAGCGCCTCGCGCGCCACCCGGTCGAGGTCGTCGGGATCGAACCCGAACGGTCCCCCGCCGTTGAAAGGTCCATTACTCATCGCCGTCCTCCTCGTGGCAGCAGCCTGGACTTCCACGGTACTCACCCAGTCTGCCCGCCGGTCCGCACCGACCGGGTGGTAAACCGCCATATGGCCTTCTCGCGTGCCGACACGCTCGCCACCGCGCAGCAATCCCTGCTCAAGGCGGCCGCCCACGACCGCGCGGGCTGGCTCGACCTGTTCGCCGCGACCGCCCTGATCGAGGATCCCGTGGGTTCGCGCGCACACCGGGGCCGCGAGCAGATGGACCGCTTCTACCGCACCTTCATCGCGCCGCGGCAGATCACCGCCCACTCGCGCCGCGACATCGTCGCCGGCACGACCGTCATCCGGGACGTCACCCTCGAGGTCGTGATGAGCCCGTCGGTCACCATGCTGATCCCCGCCTACCTGCGGTACGACCTCGACCCGGTGGACCTGCGGATCACCCGGCTGCAGGCGTACTGGGAGCTGCCCGCGATGGTGGGGCAGTTCCTGCGCGCCGGCGTCGGCGCCGCACCGGCGGGCGTGCGGCTGTCGGGGGCGCTGCTGCGCAACCAGGGGCTGCATGGGACCGCCGGGTTCCTCCTCGGTTTTCGTGGCGTGGGCCGGCGGGGGAAGCGCAGCTTCGCCCGGTTCCTCGCCGACGCGGCCGGCGGCGACGAGATCGCCGTGCGCCGCCGGTTGCCGGGGTCGGCGCCGATCCGCGACGGCGCGCAGGGCCCGATCTCGCGGACTGCCCTGTCGAGCCTGCTGGCCGGCGCCTCGACCGACAAGCTCGTCGCCGCGGGCCGGCACGTCGTCGCCACCGTCAGCCGTGACGGCCGGCACGGCGTGCTGATCGCCGGGCTGACCACGCCGCGGTACACGGTGAGTGCGCTGCAGTACTACGCCGACGACGGCGGGGCCGGCGGTTAGCGGGCGGCGAACCGGGTAGACCGTCCAGGTGACCAGCCCCAAGGACGAAGACAAGAGCGAGACCGACGTCGACGACGACAACAAGGTCGCGGGCTCTCGCGCCGGCAAAGAGGGCGACGAGGGCGACGGCTCCTACGTGGGCCGCACCTTCAACGACGATGCGATCGACGACGAGGTGAGCGGTGCGGAAGCCCGCAGCCAAAGTGGTGACAGCTGACCGCGCACGTTGCGGTTCGGCCACGCTGCGTTCACTCGGGGCGGCGGACGTGAGACCGTAACAGCACCATGGCTGCCCACGAGTACATGACCTACGAGGAATTCGGCCGGAAGTTCTACGAGTTCGCGGTCACCGACGAGCGCGTCGGTGGCGCGATCGCCGAGATCGCCGGCGACGCCTTCGAGATCGGTCCCATCGCACAGGGTCCGGGCAAGATCGCCAAGGTCACCGCCAAGGTCCAGGTCCAGGAACCGAAGGTGACCCGCCACGTCGGCGAGATGATCACGTTCGCCATCAAGATCCCGCTGGAGATCGACATGGTCGTCGACCTGCGCATCGACAAGCCGCGGTTCGTGGTCTACGGCGAGATCGCGCTGCGCGCGTCGGCGCTCGCCGCCGAACCCCTGCTGCTCATCCTCGACGTCAAGAAGCCGCGGCCGTCGGACATCACCATCCACGTGACGTCCAAGACGCTGCGCGCGGAGGTGGTCCGCATCATCGGCGGCATCGACGCCGAGGTGAAACGGTTCATCGCCGCCCACGTCGCCGGCGAGATCGACAGTCCGGCATCGCAACAGGCCCAGGTGATCAATGTCGCCGAGATGATCGACGAGAGCTGGACGGGTATCTGAGCCGGCTCACTTCTCCATCGTGAACTGATTGACGTCGATGTAGCCGACCCGGAACATGTCCGCGCATCCGGTCAGGTACTTCATGTACCGGTCGTAGACCTCTTCGGACTGGATGGCGATGGCCTCGTCGCGGCGAGCCTCCAGCGCGGCGGCCCACAGGTCGAGGGTGCGCGCGTAGTGCGGCTGCAACGACTGCACCCGCGACACCGTGAACCCGGCCTTGGTGCCGTGCTCCTCCACCATCGGGATCGACGGCAGCCGGCCGCCGGGGAAGATCTCGGTGACGATGAACTTCACGAACCGGGCGAACTGGAACGACAGCGGCATGCCCCGCTCGGCCATCTCCTTCGGATGTAGCCCGGTGATGGTGTGCAGGAGCATCACGCCGTCGTCGGGCAGCGCGTCGTACGCCATCGCGAAGTAGTCGTCGTAACGGTCGAAGCCGAAGTGCTCGAACGCGCCGATCGACACGATGCGGTCGACCGGCTGGTCGAACTCCTCCCAGCCCTGCAGCCGGACCTCCCGGCTGCGCGGGCTGTCCAGCGCCGCGAACAACGTCTCGACGTGCGCCTTCTGGTTCTCCGACAGCGTCAGGCCGATCACGTTGACATCGTGCTTCTCGATCGCGCGCAGCATCGTCGAGCCCCACCCGCAGCCGACGTCGAGCAGCGTCATGCCCGGCTGCAGGCCGAGCTTGCCCAGCGCGAGGTCGATCTTGGCGTACTGCGCCTCCTCGAGCGTCATGTCGTCACGCTCGAAGTACGCGCAGCTGTAGGTCCGGGTCGGGTCCAGGAACAACCGGAAGAAGTCGTCGGACAGGTCGTAGTGCGCCTGCACGTCCTCGAAGTGTGGGGTCAGACCGTCCGTGACGGCGTCGCGGTCCGAGGGTGGCTTCGAGGGGATGTCCGGCATCCCGACAGCGTACGATTCCTCCGGTGCAGCGCAGACAACGACCGGGCATTCGAGCCCTGACCCTCGCCGCCGCGTTGGCCGTGAGTTCCACTCTCCTCGCCGCCCCCGCGCAGGCGGAACCCGCCGACGACGCCTTCCTGCGCTCGCTCGCCGACGCCGGCCTGGCGACCGGAAACCCGGCCGACACGGTGGCCCTCGGCCAGCAGGTGTGCCCGATGCTCGCCGACCCCGGTCAGGGCGCCGCCGACGCCACCGCCAAGGTCGCCGACACCGCAGGCATGCCGCTGGGCGCCGCCACCATGTTCACCGGCCTGGCGATCTCGATGTTCTGCCCGGCGATGGTGAGCCGCCTCGGCAACGGCGAGATCCCGCAGATCCCGCTGGGGCTCCTGGGCTTCTAGGCCGCCCGCCCCGCCTCACGCCGGCGCCGGCCGCACCCGCCGCAGTTCCGGCCGCCTTGGACCGCGGTCGTCGCCCACCGCGTGCCCCCGCAGGTGCCACCACAGATACGGCATCAGCATGTTGCGGGTCCATAGGGCCTGTGAGGTCAACCTGGTGCGCCATGACGGCCAGGCCACGTCGGCGCCGCTGTGCGCCCAGTCGTGGCTGCTGCCCGGCAGGGCGAGCGCCTCGGCCGCGGCGGCCGCGAACAACGCGTGTCCCTTCGGCGAACCGTGCACCCGATCGATGCTCCAGGTGTCCGGTTCCCGCATCGACGGCGCGCCGAACAGGTCGACCAGGCGGAAGCCGTGTCGCGAGCTCGCGTCGCGGATGACGGAATTGATCCGGCGCACGCGTGCGGCCAGCACCCGGCCGATCGGCAGGATCTGTGCGATGTCGGGAAAGGTCGTGGTGACGACCGTGGCGCCCGACCGGGCCAGCGAAACGTACACCTCGTCGAGGTCGCCGAGCGCGCGGTCGAACGAATTGCCGGGCCTGGTCACGTCATTCATGCCGATGCAGAGGGTGACGAGGTCGGGCGCCATCGCGAGCGCCCGCGGCAGTTGATCGTGCTTGACGTCGGCGATGCGACGGCCCCGCACCGCCAGGTTGGCGTATTCGAGCCCCGGTCGCTGCGCGTCGAGGATGGCCGCCAGCCGGTCCGCGAAGCCCGCCAGACCGCTCGAGTCATCGCCGTCCCACAGTCCTTCGGTCTGGCTGTCGCCGAGTGCGACGTAGCGGGTGTATCCGGACACGAACCGAGACTCTAGCGACGGCGCGGCTCCGGCGGGTTGAGGCGCCGGAGGCCCGGGTAGCCGAGACATCGGAAGAGCCACGACCGCAGAGGAGGAGCACCATGCCGAACGAACTCGAGGGCAGGAAGATCGCGATCCTGGCCGCCGACGGGGTCGAGATGGTCGAGTTCGAACGCCCCCGCGACACCATCCACGACGCGGGCGGGCAGACCGAACTGCTCTCGTTGCAGGCCGGCGACATCGACGCCCGCAACCACGATCTGGAGCCGGCGGGCACCCTCACCGCGCAGCGGGCGGTCGCCGATGCGAATGTCGACGACTACGACGGGCTGGTACTGCCCGGCGGCACCGTCAATCCCGACAAGCTGCGCAAGGACGAGGCCGCCGTGAACTTCGTTCGCGACTTCGTCAATTCGGGGAAACCCGTCGCCGCGATCTGCCACGGACCGTGGACCCTGGTCGAGGCGGGCGTCGTCGCGGGCCGCACGCTCACGTCCTACGCGAGCATCCGCACCGACCTGCGCAACGCCGGCGCGACCGTCGTCGACCAGCAGGTCTGCATCGACGGCAACCTGATCACCAGTCGCTCACCCGACGACCTGCCCGCGTTCTGCCAGGCCATCGTCGACCGGTTCGCCAACACGCCCGCCCACACGTGAGCCGCTACCGCAGCTTGACGATGCGCGTCAGGTTGAGCGGTCGTCCGACCGCGCTGAGCTGGCCGATCAGGTACTCCAGACGGGTGCGTGGCATGGCCATCCGCCATTCGGGCACGACGCCCGACAGCCGCACCACACCCGGGGCGAAGCTGACACCGGTGAGTTCCAGACCGTGTGGCAGTTCCGGCAGCCGCACCCGGTATCCCGGCGTGCGTCCGGGCAGCGCCCACCGCTTGCGCCGCAGGGTGACGCCGCGCGGTCGCAGCCACAGCGTCGAGCCGTCGAGCTGGGCGTCGACCTCCACGCAGCCCAGGCCGGGCCTGCGGACGAGCTGCAGCCGGGCCACGCCGTCGGTGCCGACGGCGCCCGACAGTCTCGGCGCCGCCCAGCGGAGCAGCTCGTCGAGCGCCGCCTCGGGCACATCGAGGGTGAGTTCCACCGGCGCGGCCACCAGCACCGGCGGCGCCGACGGCCGCAGCGCCACGTTGTGGAACACCGCGGCGGCGGCATCGAATCTGCTTCCCGCCCAGCTGATGTCGCGGGCGGCCAGTCGCACCTCGCCGAGCTGGCCGACCGACAGCGCCCGCATGTCGAGGCGGGAATCGAACTCGGTCACGGTCAGCGTAAGGTCGCCCGCGTCCAGCCTGACCGCCATCCGCCTGCCGACGATCATCCGTCGCAGCGTCATGAACAGCGTCCGGTACGCAGCCGACGCGCCACCGGCGACCGGTGCCACCGCCGCGGACGACCAGAGCCAGCCCAGCCGATCCAGCGTTCGCGCGCGCTGCTCCGACCGCGGACCCGTCACCGCTCCAGCATGGCACCGCCCCGCGCGGGGCCGCACCGTAAAATGGTCGCGATGACGTCCGTCGTGATCGTGGGCAGCGGATTCACCGGATTCGAATGCGCCCGCCAACTCGCCAAGATCCTGCGCAAACACGACGAGTCGAACGGCGGTTCGTCGGTCGACATCACGATCATCTCGCCGGTCGACTACATGCTGTACACCCCGCTGCTGCCCGACGTGGCCGGTGGACTGGTCGACGCCCGCTTCGTCACGATTCCGCTCGCCAACGCCCTGCGCGGGGTGAAGGCGGTGCGCGGCCGCGTGGACAGCGTCGACTTCGACGGCCGCACGGTCACCTTCACCGATCCCGAGCAGCGTTCGCGCAGCATGTCCTACGACCGCCTGGTGCTCACCCCCGGTTCGGTCACCCGGCTGTTCGACGTGCCCGGCCTCGCCGAGCACGCCCGCGGGCTCAAGTCCACCGCGGAGGCGCTGTATCTGCGCGACCACGTGCTCGAACAACTCGAGCTGGCCAACAACGACGACGATCCGGCGAAGGCCGCCGCCCGACGCACTGTCGTCGTGGTCGGCGCCTCGTACTCGGGCACCGAGCTCGCAGTTCAGCTGCGGGCGCTCGCCGACGCCGCCGCCGACTCGATGGGTTTCGATCCCCAGGCGGTGCGCTTCGTGCTGCTCGACCTCGCCGAGCAGGTGATGCCCGAGGTGGGGGAGAAGCTCGGCGCCGCCGCGATGCGGGTGCTGCGGGGCCGCGGCATCGACGTGCGGCTGGGTATCTCACTCAAGGAGGTGCACGCCGACCACGTTGTGCTGACCGATGATTCACGCATCGACACGCACACCGTCGCCTGGGTCACCGGTGTGACCGGGGCGCCGCTGATCGAGAACCTCGGCCTGCCGACCGAGAAGGGCAGGCTCAAGGTGCAGACCGATCTGCAGGTGCCCGGCCATCCCGACGTGTTCGCCGCAGGCGACGCCGCGGCGGTTCCCGACCTCACGCAGCCCGGCAAGATCACCCCGCCCACCGCGCAGCACGCCACCCGGCAGGGCAAGGTGCTGGCCCGCAACGTCGCGGCCAGCCTCGGCGTCGGCACCCCGAAGCAGTACAAGCACCGCAACATGGGCCTCGTCGTCGACCTCGGCCCGCGCTACGCGGTGGCCAACCCGCTCAACGTCCGGCTGTCCGGCTTCCCCGCCAAGGTCGTCACCCGCGCCTACCACCTGTACGCGATCCCGCGGCTGGTGAACCGGTGGGCGGTGTCGCTGGCCTACCTCACCGACGTGTTCTTCGCCCGGTCGGTGGTGTCGATCGGGTTGTCATCGGCCGACGACGCGCAGTTCTCGGCCAGCGAGGGCATCCCGATGCCGAAGGTGGACTGATTCAAAACCCGCCGAGGGGGAACAGAACCAGCATGGCTACCTACCGTGTGCTGAATCCGAAGGGCGATGTCGTCGAGACCAAGGACATCGAGAGCGCCGACGACGCGCACGCCTGGTTCGTCGACCAGGTCGAGGGCAACGAGCTGGGCTGGCGGATGGAGGTCCAGGTCGACGACGGGCGGTGGGACTTCATCGACGACAGCGAGGGCGACCGCTCCTACTGACCCATCGATGAGGTGATCCGGCAACGGGTTTCGCGGCCCGCCGGGCGTGGTCGCAGGGTGCGGCGGCCGACAGCACCGTAGGGTCGGGCAATGGCCACTGTGGCGATTCTGGGGGGCGGGGTCGGTGGACTGAGCGCCGCGCACGAGCTGATCGAACGCGATTACGAGGTCGACGTCTACGAGCGCAACGCCGAACTCGGCGGCAAGGCGCGCTCGATACCGGTGGCGGGCTCAGGGGTCGGTGGCCGGGCGGACCTTCCCGCCGAACACGGCTTCCGGTTCTTTCCCGGCTTCTACCGCCACCTCACCGACACGATGAGCCGGATTCCCACCGATTCCGGGTTCGCCGTCGAGCACCTCACGCCGGCGACGCAGATCCTGCTGGCCCAGTCCGGCCGCCGCAACGAGTTGATCGCGCCCACCGACCTGCCGACGACGCCCGACGAGCTCACGGCCCTGATGCGTTTCCTGTGGGATTTCGCGGGTCCAACTGCGCATTCCGCCGACCGACCTGACTTTCTTCCTGCGCCGCATGCTCACCTTCCTGCTGTCGTGCGACGAGCGCCGTGAGCAGCAGTGGGAGCACATGAGCTGGTGGGCCTTCACCGACGCCGACGCGCGGTCGGAGAAGTACCGCAGGTTCCTCGTCGACGGCCTGACCCGCTCGCTCGTCGCCGCGCAGGCCAGACACATGTCGGCGCGCACCGGTGGGATGATCCTGTGGCAGATCCTGTTCGACATGGTCGACCGCAGCCGACCGGTGGACCGCGTGCTCGACGGGCCGACGAGCGAGGTGTGGATCGAACCGTGGGTCCGCCACCTGGAGCAGCGGGGGGTGCGATTCCACCGGCGGCACGAGGTCACCGGGATCCGGTGCTCGGACGGTCGGGTCTCCACCGTCGTGCTCACCGCGGCGGACGGCGACGGGTCGACGGGCGGAGTCGTCGAGATCACCGCCGACCACTTCGTCTCGGCGATGCCGGTGGAGCGCCTCGACGTCCTGATCACCCCTGAACTCAAGGCCGCCGAGCCAAGACTGGCCGGGCTCAAACGACTGATCACCCGGTGGATGAACGGGGTGATCTTCTTCCTCGACCGTGACGTGCCTCTGGCCCACGGCCATGCGCTGTTCGTCGACTCCGAATGGGCGCTGACCGCGATCTCGCAGAAGCAGTTCTGGCCCGACGTCGACCTGTCTGCCCGCGGCGACGGCACCGTGCGCGGCATCCTGTCCGTCGACGTGTCGGATTGGTACACGCCCGGCAGGCGCACCGGCAAACCGGCGATCCAGTGCACCGAACGCGAGATCCGAGAAGAGGTGTGGGGGCAGATCCTCGACCACATCGACGACGGATCGCTCGACCGCGCCAACATCGTCGACTGGTTCCTCGACCCCGCGATCGGCTTCCCCGATCCGGCGGTGGTGACCAACGCCGAACCGCTGCTGATCAACACCGCCGGATCACTGCCGGACCGACCACCGGCCGCCACCGCGATCCCCAACCTGTTCCTGGCCGCCGACTTCGTACGTACCAACACCGATCTGGCGACCATGGAGGCCGCCAACGAGGCCGCCCGCGCCGCGGTGAACGGCATCCTCGACGCCGACGGCTCCGGCGCGGCGCGCTGCACGATCCACCCCCTTCACGAACCGGAGTCGCTGCGTCCCCTTCGCGACCTCGACGCCGTGCGGTGGCGGGTGGAGCGGTCGTTGGGAGCCGTGTTCGGTGCCGGGCGGAACGCCACCGTGGACCTGGCGCGGATGCTGCCGGACGCCGTACTCGGTGCGGCACGGTTGTTCCGCTGAGGGGAGAATGGCGCGGTGCCGAAACTCAGTGCGGGCCTGCTTCTCTACCGGGTGACCGGTGACGTCGTCGAGGTGCTGCTCGGTCATCCCGGAGGCCCGTTCTGGGCGCGCAGAGACGACGGCGCCTGGTCGGTGCCCAAGGGGGAGTACGCCGACGGCGAGGACCCGTGGACGGTCGCGCGGCGGGAGTTCGGCGAGGAGCTCGGCAAGGAGCCGCCCGCGGGCGCGCCGACGCGCTTCGACCCGGTCAGACAACCCGGCGGCAAGGTGGTCACCGTCTTCGCGGTCCGGGGCGACCTCGATCTCGGCGGCTGCGTGAGCAACACGTTCACCATCGAGTGGCCGAAAGGGTCGGGAACGCTCAGGGAGTTCCCGGAGATCGACCGGGTGGCCTGGTTCCCCGTGGCGGCGGCCCGGGAGAAGCTGCTGAAGGGCCAGCGGCCCCTGCTGGACCGTCTGATGCGCCAGCCCGATCTGGCCGGCTGCGCGGAGGGTGCGGCCTGACCACCCGGGCCGGGCGGATCTCGATCGCGTTGATGGTCAGTGCGCGGCCGTGGATCCGCCACCCCGATGCTGTGCGCTGGTACTCGTCGTCGTAGCGCAGATGCCACACCACGTCGGTGACGCGGCCGTCCTCGACGGTCCAGTGGTGCGCGATGCAGGTGATCCGTCCGAGGGCGTAATCATGATGCGGCCCTTCGGCATACACCTCGCCGAGGATCGCGTGCTCGGTGCGCTGCACGCCGGCGACGGCGGAAAGCGCCGTCCGCACCCCGTCCTGCCCGTGATGGCGGCGCACCGGTTCCAGCGCCCGCGGCGGGTCGGGCAGCCACAGCTCCGCGGTGTCGGTGAACAGGGCGACCACGTCATCGAACCGGCGGTCGTCGACCGCCGCGGCGTACAGGTGCACGAGGTCGGTGATGGCGAGCCGGTCGGGCACGTCGAGCGTCACGGCCGCAGCCCCAGTCTGCGGGCACAGTCGGAGAGCAGCTCGCGTGCGTCGGCGATGTCCCGGACGGGCGGCATCGCCAGCACGAGCCGGTCCGCGCCGAGTGCCGCGAGCTTCTCCGCACGGGCCGCGTCCACCCGGGTGACCAGATGCCCCAGCGACACCTCAAGCACGGCCGGGTCGCGGCCCGCGGCCTGTGCACTCTCGCGCATTTCGGTGAGCAAGCCGGTCAGCTCCGCGCCGGCCACGCCGAGGGGCTGGAAGCCGTCCCCGAATCGGCCTGCCCGCCGGGCCGCGGCGCGGCTGTGACCGCCGATGTGCACGGGGATGTGCGACAACGGTTTCGGATAGCTCATCGCGTTGGCGAAGGTGAAGAACTCGCCGGTGAAGTCCGCGCCCTGCGGCCGGTGCTCCCACAGCGTGCGCAGCACCTGGAGTTGTTCGTCGGCGCGCCGGCCACGGGCGTGGAACGGCGCGCCGCAGGCCTCCACCTCCTCCTTCAGCCACCCGGTGCCGACCGCCAGCCGAAGCCGCCCGCCCGAGAGGACGTCCACGGTCGCCGCGCGTTTGGCCAGCACGACGGGGTGGTGGTTGGGCAGCACCAGCACACCGGTGGCCAGCACCAGGCGTTCGGTCTGTCCCGCAAGGAACGCCAGCAGGTCCAGTGGGTCGGGCACCGGGCAGTCCGCGGCGAGTTCGACGCGGCCCGAGTCGTCATAGGGGTAGACGCTGTCGTACTCGGTCATCAGCACGGTGTGCTCGACGACGACGACGGACTCGAACCCGCAGTCCTCGACGTGGCGGGCGAAATCCGCCATCCACTTCGGATCGGCGGTGACCCCGGCGGCTACCGGTGCGACGACGGCGAATTTCACAGCGGCGGTAGGCCGTTGCTCTCGCGGATGGACCGGCGGCATTCGCGGCGGGTCATGTCGGTCTGCTGCATGCAGACCCGCACTGGCGGCTCCTCCTCCGCGGGTAGCGGCTCGTCGGTCGGCGCCGTGGTGACGGTGGGGCTCGGGATGTCGCCCTGGGTCAGCGACCAGATGGTCGAGTCGGTGCCCTGCAGCGTTTCGCAGTAGGCGGTGGAACCGTCGGCGGTGGTGGAGGTGCTGCCGGCCGGCGAGCAGTCGGCGCCGACCACCGCTGCCGCGGGTGCGGCCGCCGTGGTCGGTGGCGGCGACCCGGTCACCGTGTCCGTGGGGCTGGGCGGCGGCGGGGCGGGCGGTGCCGCGGGCGACGCGCTCGAGGACCGGACAGCGCTCGACGACATGGGCGCCGCCACCGGATCCGACGGGCGATCGTCGGCCCTGCGGAATTCCAGTGCGGCCACGGCGATGGCGACGATCAGCAGCACGGCGAGCACCGCGGGCACCACGACGGCGGGGCGCAGCGCCGTCCTGCGGACCGGGGCGGGCGTGGCCGCCGTCGCGAGCCGGGTGTCGCCCGCGGCGCCGACACCCAACTGGTGGGCGAGCGCACGGGCGAAGTCGGCGCACCGCTCGTAGCGGTCGGCCGGTTTCTTGGCCAGTGCCTTCGCCAGGACCGGATCCAGTGCCGCGAGCTCGGGACGCTGGGTGGCCAGGGCCGGCGGTGTCGAGGTGAGGTGCTGGCTGATCACCACCGCCGGGTTGCTGTGCTGGAACGGCGGTGTGCCGGTCAGCAGATGAAAGGCGGTGGCGGCCAACGCATACTGGTCGGCGCGACCGTCGAGCCGCTCGCCCATCAGCTGCTCGGGCGCGGCGTAGGACACGGTGCCGACGGTCATGTTGGTGGCCGTCAGCCCGCTGATGTCGTCGGTCCACCTGGCGATGCCGAAGTCCGCGAGCAGGATCCGTTGCTCGCCGGACTCCGGATGCCCGAGCAGGATGTTGGCCGGTTTGACGTCGCGGTGCAGCAGGTTGCGCGCATGGGCGTAGTCGAGGGCGTCGGCCACGGCGGAGACGATGTCGAGCACCTCGCGCTGGGGCAGACCGTCGGGATGGCGGTCGCGCATCAACCGGCCGGCGTCGGTGCCCTCGACGTAATCCATCGAGATCCAGATCTGGCCGTCGTACTCGCCGCGGTCGTGCACGCCCACGATGTGGGGGTGCCACAGGGTGGCCGCGATGTCGGCCTCGCGGTGGAATCGCTGCCGGTACTCCTCGTCGGCGGACACCGTCGCGGGCAGCACCTTGAGCGCGTCCTGGCGCGGGAGTCGTGGGTGCTGGGCCAGATACACCTCACCCATGCCGCCCCAACCGAGCAAGCGGACGATGGTGTAACCCGCGAACGTCGCCCCATCGGCCAACGGCATGGGCGAATAGTACGGCAGCGACGTCCCGAGTCAGAGAAAGTAGACGGTGACAGTTCAGCGTCGACGACCGAAGGGACGACCTCTGTGGCAACGGTTCATTCTGGCGGGCAGCCGATACCCGGCACGTTCACCAACCACTTCGTGGCCCATCTGCAGGCCGCGGTGGCTGCCCGGTTCGCCACCGGCAAGGGTTTCTTCCTGACCACGACGGGCCAGGGTGAGGGCGGCGCGGAGGTCACCACCAGTCACTGGCTGCACCCGGGCACCCCGCTGGCCTTCAGCTACGACGTCTCCGGCGAGGACGGCGCCAAGGTGGCGCCGGTGGCGTTGGACCACAAGGAGATCGAGGCGCTCACCGCGGCGATGGACCAGCCGAACGGGGTACGCGGCAGCGACGGCGTGTGGTGGCCGTTCGCCGAGCACGTCTGAGGCCGCTACAGGTCGACGGTGAGCACGTGACCCTCGGGCGCCCGTGACACGCAGGTCAGCATCATGCCTGCGGCTCGCTCCGGGCCGGTGAGCAGCGTGTCGCGATGGTCGACCTCGCCGTCGAGCACACGCGTGCGGCAGGTGCCGCAGAAACCCTGGCGGCAGGAGTACGGCGCCTGCACGCCGGCCCGCCTCAACGCGGCGAGCAGGCTCTCGTCGGCGCCCACCCGGACGGTCACGCCGGAGGCCGCCGCGGCGGCGACGAACTCGGCGCCGTCGACCACCGGCGGCGCGGCGAACCGCTCGTAGTGCAGCTCGACGTCGCCGCGGCCTGCCAGCGCGGTGCGGATCACGTCGAGCATGGGGGCGGGACCGCAGGCGTAGACCGATGCCCCGGCAGGATCGTCGCCGAGCAGGTCGCGCGCTGTCGGCAGTCCGTCGACGTCGTCGGTGCGCACGGTGATGCGGTCGCCGAACCGGACCAGCTCGTCGAGGAACGGCAGGCTGTCGCGGCTGCGGCCGGTGTAGAGCATCGACCAGTCGACACCGAGGCGATGTGCCTGCTCGAGCATCGGCAGGATCGGGGTGATCCCGATGCCGCCGGCGACGAAGCGGAACCGGTGCGCCGGTGACCCGTAACCCGGCACGGTGAGCGGGAAGGCGTTGCGCGGGCCCAGCGTGCGAACGGTCGCGCCGATCCGCAGCGCCTCGTGCACCTCGATGGAGCCGCCGCCACCGCCGGGGATCCGCCGCACGGCGATCCGGTAGCGGTCGGGTGCCCCGGGGTCGCCGCACAGCGAGTACTGCCGGAGTAGACCGCTGGGGAGTCGGAGATCGATGTGAGCGCCCGGATGCCACCGCGGAAGCGGTGCGTCGTCACTTGCGGTCAATGTCACGGCGATGACGTCTTCGTCTTGGGCCACGACGCGGCGCCCGGAGACCCGCAGCCCGATCGCCCGGTCGACCTCGCGCGGCGGCGCCATGTTGCGGACCTTGCCCGTCATCCGCCACACCCCGGACACGACACCGTCGAGCATGCCGACGAACGGGTCGTGACGGGCTCGCCCGGAAACGCTCGGAGGAACGTCGCGGAACCGATCGAACATCACATGTGGGCCGCGCGGGCGGCGGAGGACCGGGCCAGATAGGCGACCGCCTGGGCTGTGGAACCCATCTGCTCCGGAGTGAACCCGGGTCGGAAATACGCCAGGGTATTGCTGCCGAAAAGTTTGCGGTACTTGGGCAGCAGACCCAGCTTGGAGTCGCGGGCGCGCAGCCGTTGCGTTTCCCACCAACCCATGTCCACCTGCGGATCGGCCTTCATCAGGAACGTGGCCCCGCGCTGGAAGAAGGTGTAGATGCCGATCATCGCCATCACCATGGCGCCGATGCGGTCGATGTAGCTGTCATGGAAGTAGATGGCGACGTCGTGGGCGACGTTGCGGTGCTCGACCTCTTCGCTGCCGTGCCAACGGAATACATCGGCCATGACCGGGTCGGCGCCGTGATGGTCCCATGTGCAGTTGAGTGCGAAGTCGCCCATCACTGCGGTGTAGTGCTCAATCGCCGCGATGAACCAGAGCCGGTCGCACAGGTGGTTCATCCGGCGCCTGGGGTCATCGGACTTCGACGGCGCGAGCACTCTGGTGAAGACGTACTCCACCTGATCGACCATCGGGGTCGGGTCGATACCGCGCTGCTCCATGAAGTCGTGCAGCAACCGCTCGTGCACCTCGGCGTGCGCGCCCTCCTGGCCGATGAAGCCGCGCATGTCCTCAGCCAGCCGCGGATCCTTCACGTACGGCAGCGCCTCGTTGTAGGTGGCGACGAACCACCGCTCGGCCGCGGGCAGGATCAGGTTCAGAAAGCTGATCACATTGGACGCGACGGGGTGGTCGGGGATCCAGTGCAGGGGGACATCGGTGACGTCGAAGTGCACTTTGCGGGCCTGGATCTGAACCGGGCCCGGATCGATCTCCCGTTCGAAGCGGCGCGGACGCAACATGGCTGACCTCCCGGGGCGCGGTGCCGATCAACCGCAGTCTACGACCGGTACGTGGGAACGCAGGTTTCGGCTAGTTGTGTGATGTCAATAACAGGGGGCATGGCAGGGATCGGCGACGCGCTCGAGTGGGCCAAGAAGCAGGTGTCGGCGCGGGTGCCCACCGCCGACCTCGATCAGCGCGATGCGGACTACATCCGGGAGCAATTGCCGGGGCTGTGGCTGCTGGCCTCGCTGTACTTCCGCGCAGACGTCAAGGGTCTGGACCGCATTCCCGCCGACGGCCCAGTGCTGCTGGTCGGCAATCACAGCGGCGGAAATCTGCCGCCCGACACCTTCGTGTTCACGCTGGCGTTCTGCTCGTACTTCGGGGTCGAGCGGCCGTTCTACCAGCTCGCACACAACCTGGTGGTGTCGATGCCCGGCCTGGGATCGCTGCGCAAGTTCGGCACCGTCGCGGCCAATCACGACAACGCGGTGATGGCGCTCGAATCCGGTGCCGCCCTACTGGTGTACCCGGGCGGCGACTACGAGGTGTTCCGGCCGTCCTGGAAACGTCACGACGTCGACTTCGGCGGCCGCAAGGGGTACGTGAAGCTCGCCCGCGAGGCCGGGGTGCCGATCGTTCCCGTGGCCAGCGTCGGCGGACAGGAGGCCGCACTGTTCCTCGATCGCGGTCAGTGGCTGGCCCGGCTGTTGCGGGTCGACAAGACGCTGCGGCTCAAGAGCGTGCCGATCGCCCTTGCCCCGCCGTGGGGACTGGTGGTCACCGACATGGTGCCGCGGCTGCCGCTGCCGACGAAGATCGCCATCGAGGTGCAGGACCCGATCGGCGCCGACGACATCGCGGCCAGCGACGACGACGTCATCAACGACAAGGTGCTGAGCAGCCTGCAGGCCGGCGTGGACCGACTGGCGGCGCGGCGACGGTTCCCGGTGATCGGCTGATGAGGCTACAACGGAGCATCGTCGTCGACGCCGATCGCGACGCGGTGTGGAAGCACGTGAGCGATCCGGACTGCTACCCGGAATTCATGGCCAACCTGGAGCGGTGGGAGACCGTGACCGAGGGCGACGCCGGCATCGGAGCGCGCTACACCGCGCACTGGAAGATCGGTTCGGTGCCGGTGGGTGGGGTGATCGAGGTGGTCGAGTTCGACGAACGGCGGGATCTGGCCTGGATCGGCATCACCGGGATCACCATGCGTGGCCGGTTCCGGCTGCGTGACTGCGGCGACGGCAAGACCAAGGTGAATTTCCGGCTGGCCTACGAGGCTCCCGGCGGCCTGCTCGGACTGATCGCCGACCGGGTCGCCGCGCGGCAGGTCGGCCGAACCATGAATCGGACGCTCGACAACCTGAAGGCGATGTCGGAGACCTAGGTGTAGCGAGCTGAGACGAGCTCAGCGCGCCGGGATGGGTCCGGCACCGGCGCCGGGCGCGCCCGCGATCGGCACCATCGGGGTCGGGGTCACCGTCGTGACGCCGTTGCTGCCGACCCTCGGTCCGCCCGCGGGGCCCATCGCCTTGAGCTGCTCCTCGGCTTTGGCCGAGCAGTCCAGCGTGAGCAACATCTTGCCCACGGAGTTGACCTTCTGGGAGTCCACGAGGCACTGCGCCTGCGGCAGCGCGCTGCCGACCGAACCGCTGAAGGTGGCCTTGATGCCCTGGCTCTTCAGGATCTGCTGCGCCTTCAGGTAGGGCTCGCCGACGACGTTGATCGAGCTGGCGTCGGCGGGCTGAGACCCGGCCGCTCCCGCGGTGATCAGGGCGGCCGCGCCGGTGGCGACGACTCCGGCGCCGAGCAGGACGAGCTTGTTCACGTGGCCTCCGTCGGATCGAGTGCGGTGCGAACATATCGCAGCTGTGACGATTGTGAAACCGGAGGAGAGTCCTGCGGCGTTACAGCGGCGGATTGACCTGCTGGGCCATCGCCTCTGCCAGCCGAGCGGCCCGGGAGTCGGTGAACACGTCTTCGAGCAGCACCGGGCGACCGTCCGGGCCGCTCAGCGGGATCTGCCAGTTCGGATACTCGTCCGACGTCCCGGGCTGATTCTGGGTGCGGACGTCGCCGACGGCGTCGACCAGTGACAGCGCCAGCAGCTTCGACGGGGTGCGCCCGAGATAGCGGTGCAGTGCGAGCACCGTCTCCTCTACGCCGGCGTCCTCGTCGAGGAGCCCGACGCGGCGCAGTTCGGCCCGCCACGCCGCCTGCTGGGCGCGGTCGTCGGCGAGTTCCTCCGCGGCGGGACGGGTCAGCAACCCGAGCTCCTCGCGCAGCCGGACGTGTTCGCCGGCCAGATAGCCGGCGGTCGGCGGCAGGTCGTGGGTGGTGACCGAGGACAGGCAGCACTCCCGCCACCGTTCGGCCGGCAGTGGTCCCGGCCGGTCCTCGCCGTTGCCGTTCCCGTCGCGGTCCAGCTCGAACCACAGGATCGACGTGCCGAACACGCCCCGTTCGCCCAGGTAGTCGCGGACCCACGGCTCGACGGTGCCGAGATCCTCACCTACCACGACGGCGCCGGCACGGTGCGCCTCGAGCGCGACGATGCCGATCATCGCCTCGTGGTCGTACCGGACATAGGTGCCCTCGGTCGGGGGCGCGCCGCGGGGGATCCACCACAGCCGGAACAGGCCGATGATGTGGTCGATGCGGACACCACCGGCATGCCGCAGCACCGCGTTGACCAGCGCCCGGAACGGCTCGTAGGCCCGCGCGACCAGTTCGTCGGGCCGCCATGGCGGCTGCGACCAGTCCTGGCCGAGCTGATTGAACTCATCCGGCGGCGCACCCGCGGTCACCCCGAGTGCGAGGACGTCCTGCAGCGCCCAGGCGTCGGCGCCGTTGGGGTCGACCCCGACGGCGAGGTCGGTCATGATGCCGAGGTCCATCCCGGCCTGCAGGGCGGTCGCCTGGGCGACCGTGAGCTGCTCGTCGAGCGCGAACTGCAACCAGCGGTGGAAGTCGACGGTGGCGGCGTGGTCGCGGGCGAACTGCGCGACCGCCGCGCTGTCGGGGCGCCGGAACTCCTCGGGCCATTGATGCCAGTCGTTGCCGTGCCGCTCGGCCAGAGCGCACCAGGTGGCGAACGCATCGAGGCTGGCGCCTTCGCGGGTGCAGTAGGCCTCGTAGGCCAGCTGGCGGCCGGCCGACCACGGCACCTCGTAGACCTTCGCGAGTGCGGCGCGCGTGGCCCGCCACACCGCGTCCCGGTCGATCAGGTCGGATCTGTCGGCCTTGTCCTGCACGCCGGCGCGGGCCCGGCGGATCCGGTTGCGGCCGCGGACGTAGGCGAACTCGGGGATTGCCTCCACCCGCAGGTACACCGGATTGACGTAGCGGCGCGAGGTGGGCAGGTACGGCGACGGTTCCATCGGAGGTGCGGGCGCCGCCGCGTGCAGGGGATTGACCAGGATGAAGCCGGCCTGGTGCCGGGCCGCCGACCAGACGGCGAGGTCGGTCAGGTCGGTGAGGTCGCCGATGCCCCAGGAGTTCCGCGACCGGACGCTGTAGAGCTGGGTGGCCAGCCCCCAGCTGCGCCGGGCGCCGAGCCGCGCGGGCAGTGCCAGCGTGGAGGGGGAGACCACCAGCGGTGTGTCGGCGTGCGTGGCGCCCGAGTGCATCAGCACCCGGTGATAGCCGAGCGGCAGGTCGTCGGGCACCTCGAAGCTCGCCTCACCGATCCTGCGGCCGTCGACGTCATAGGGGTCGCGGTTGTTCTCCAGCTGCCGCAGACCCGTGCGCTCGGTGCCGTCCTCCAACCGCAGCGACACCTCGACGGGCTCGCCGTGCGTGACGTGCACCCAGAACGACGAGACAGCGCCGGAGCGGGCGAGCACGATCGGCGGCAGCGGACGCTGCCAGTACTCCCGTTCGTGGCCCGCCAGGGCGGCGGCGCGGTCGTCCTCGGTGTCCGCGGCCACGCCGAGTGCGGCGAGTACGGCGGTCAGGGTGGATTCTGCGACCGTCACCTGTCGACCGGTCCAGTCCTCGAATCGGGTGGCGACGCCGTAGCGCCCGGCGAGTTCGACGAGCGACGCGGGCAGTTCGGTCATGGCAGCCAATCTTGCCCGTAGTCGGTCGGCATCGCGGATCGAAGACTCCCCTCAGGACCTGCTGAATCTGTCGGGCCGGGCATTCCCGTTCTGCACGAACCTAATCCGCCGTCCGGGACGGCGGGGTCCGCCTTCTGCTATGTTGTGACTGTAGCGATCCCTACAGAGGAGGTGTCCGATGACGCTGACGAAGAAGCAACAGCAGGGACAGACCTCGCGGGCGCACATCCTCGACGTCACCGAGCGCCTGATGGCCACCCGCGGCTACGCCGCGACGTCGATCAGCGACATCCAGCGGGCCTGCGGACTTCCGCCGAGTTCCATCTACTGGCACTTCGGGTCCAAGGAAGGGGTGCTGGCCGCCGTCATGGAACGCGGCGCCGAGCGCTTCTTCGCCGCGATCCCCGACGCAGGCGCGGCCACCCCGCCCGAACAGCTCGAGGCCACCGCCCGGCTGCTCGCCCAGCACCCGGATTTCCTGCGGCTGTTCTACCTGCTGTCGCTCGAACGCCACGACGACACGACGGTGGCCACGGTGGTTCGCCGGGTGCGCGACACCGCGATCGCGGGTTTCCGGTCGGCCATCGGTGCGATGTTGCCGCCGGACACCGCGCCTGAGGTGGCCGCGCGGGTCGCCGACGAGCTGACCACATTCGCGGTCGCCCAGTCCGACGGCGTGTTCCTCGCCGACCACCTCGAACCCGGCCACACCGACGTCCAACGCATGTACCGCCGCCTCTACCAGGCCATCACCGCGCTCATCCCCGTACTCCTGGAGGAACAGTGACCACCGACCGGACCGCCGTCATCACCGGCGCCAACAGCGGACTCGGTCTCGAGTGCGCGCGGGCGCTGCTCGACACCGACCCCTCATGGCACATCGTGCTGGCGGTGCGCGACGCACACCGCGGAGCCGAGGCGGTGAACCGGCTCGGCGGCGCTGCGCGGTGCACGGTGCTGCCCCTCGACCTCGCGTCGCTGACCTCGGCGCGGGACTTCCCGACGCGTCTCGCGGAGCGGGAGCTGCCGCCGTTGCGGGCGCTGGTGTGCAACGCGGGGCTGCAGGTCGTCTCGGGTCTGGAACGGACCCCCGCCGGGGTGGAACTGACGTTCGGCGTCAACCACCTGGGCCATTTCGCGTTGGTCGACGGGCTGCTCGACCAGCTCGCGCCGCCGGCCCGCATCGTGATCGTCAGCAGCGGAACCCACGATCCTGCCAAGTTCTCCGGCATGCCGAAACCGCAGTACACCTCGGCCGAGGAACTAGCCCACCCCGCCGACGGGGCGTCGAGCGCCGCGGACGGCCGGCGTCGCTACACCACGTCGAAGCTGTGCAACGTGCTGTACGCCTACGAACTCGACCGGCGCCTGGACCGGGGACGCCGCGGCGTCACGGTGAACGCCTTCGACCCCGGCCTGATGCCCGGCTCCGGTCTGGCGCGCGACTACTCGACCGCACAACGATTCCCGTGGCGCCACCTGTTTCCCGCCCTGCGCGTGCTCCCGGGGGTGCGCAGCACCCGAACCTCCGGCCGTCACCTGGCGGCGCTGGCCGCCGACCCGCGCTTCGACGACGTCACCGGGCGGTACTTCTCCGGGCGGCGGCCGATCCGCTCCTCGGCCGACAGCTACGACACCGACCGGTCCCGCGATCTCTGGGAGACCAGCGAACGCCTTCTCACCCTTGCCATTTAACGCCCGGTAGGGTTGGCGGCCATGGTGTCCGCAGAGCTCGGCGCGGCTGCGGTGCGCGACCGGCGGGCCCGGGTCGCGACGGCGGCCCTGTTCTTCACCAACGGCGCGCTGTTCGCCTCGCTGTTGCCGCGCTTCCCGGAGATCAAAGCCGATCTCGCGCTGTCCAACACCGTGTTCGGGCTGGCGGTGGCGGCGTTCTCCGGCGGCGCGTTCGTCGCCGGAATCGCGGCGGGCGCACTGATCCGGCGGTTCACCTCGGCCCGCGTCGGCGTGGCAGGCACCCTGGGCATCGCCGTGTTCGTGCTCCTCGCCGGTCTCGCGCCCTCGGGCGCGCTGTTCGCCGCTGCGCTGTTCGTCGCAGGCGCCTCCGACGCGGTGACCGACGTGGCCCAGAACGCACACGCGCTGCGGGTACAGCGCAATTACGGCCGTTCGATCATCAACTCGTTCCACGCGGTGTGGGCGTCCGGCGCCATCACCGGCGGACTCCTCGGCGCTGCGGCGATCGCCCTGGCCGTGCCTCGCACGGTTCAACTGAGCTGCTCGGCCGTGGTGTTCAGCGCCACCGTGCTGATCGCCTACCGCTTCATGCTGACCGGCTCCGACCACGACGACCACCCCGCCGCGGCCTGGACCGGCGGGCAGCGGGCAGGACTGCGTGTCTACGCCCTGATCGGCGCACTCGCGACGATCGCCATCGCCGGCGCCGCGGTCGAGGACGCGGGCAGCACGTGGGCGACGCTCTATCTGCGCGACAGCCTGGACGCGGCGGCGGCGGTCGCCCCGTTCGGCTACATCGCGCTGGTGGCGTGCATGTTCGTCGGCCGGCTGTTCGGCGACCGGCTGGTGGACCGGTTCGGCGAGGCGGCCGTCGCGCGGGCCGGCGGCGCCGTCGCCGCCGCAGGAATGGGCGCCTCGCTGGCATTCCCCAGCGTGCCGTCGGCCATCGCCGGCTTCGCCGCCGCGGGGCTGGGGATCGCCACCCTGATCCCGGCGGCCATGCACGCCGCCGACCGGCTGCCCGGCTTGCGCCCGGGCACCGGCCTTGCGCTGGTCACCTGGCTGCTGCGGATCGGGTTCCTGGCCTCGCCGCCGGTGGTGGGACTGGTCGCCGATGCGGCCGGGCTGCGGGTGGGTCTGCTCATCGTGCCGCTGGCCGGCGTAGTGACGGTGCTGCTCGCCGGCGCGCTCAGTGGGCGAGACCGACCGTCTCGATCATGAGGACGCCGCCGACGATCAGCGCGATGCCGAGCGCCATCGTCGCGGTCAGCGGCTCGCCGAACAGGAACCGCGCGATCACCGCGACGGCGGCGACCCCGCACGCCGTCCAGATCCCGTACGCGATGCCGACCGGCATGCCCAGCGACAGGGTGACCCACAGCAGCGTGAACGACACCGCGTAGCCCAGCACGACGGGCACGATCCACACCCGTCGGCGGAACCCGTCCGATGCGCGCAGCGACAGCGTCGCCACCACCTCGGTGGCGATCGCGACCGCCAGCGTCAGCCACATCACGACGGCGGCCCGTCCACGCGCGGATGTGAGCCGAACTCGATCAGCAGCACGCCGGCGATGATGAGACCGATGCCCGCGGCGATCGGCCACGTCAGCGGGTCGCCGAAGACCGCCGCCGCGAGCACCGCCGTCGCCGCAGTGCCGCAGGCGCCCCAGATGCCGTACGCGACGCCGACCGCCATCCCTGTCCGCAGCACCAGTGTGAGCAGCACGAATGCGCCGAGGTAGCCCACGGCCACCACCGCGAGCCAGACCGAATGATCCTGCGAGGCACGCAAAGCCAGCGTGGCGGCCACCTCGCTGACGATGGCCGCGGCCAGCAGCGGGAACGGGCGCACGCACCCAACCTAGTGGCCGCGGCCGACCCGCCTCGCCGGCGGAGCCCGCGGCGACGGGAGTCGTCGCCCTCTCGCCGTGCAACGGCCGGATCAGCGGGTATGCCGGCGTTGCTGAGTACCCTGGAGAAGTTGTCTGCCCAAAGGAGCCGCATGACCACCGACGAATACCGCAGCACGGCGGAAGCCGGACCGGTCGTCGAGACCGGCTACGGGCCGGTGCGCGGCGTCGACGACGGAACAGTGAAGGTGTGGAAGGGGGTCAGGTACGCCGCCGCCCCCTCCGGCGAGCTGCGCTGGCGGGCGCCGCGACCGCCGCAGCGCTGGTCAGAGGTCGCCGACGCCACCCGGGTGGGGCCGGTGTGTCCGCAGGCCACCGACGCCCGCATCCCCATCGACCTCGGTGCGCCGCAGGCCGAGGACAGCCTGCGCCTCAACGTGTGGGCCTCGTCCGACACCGCTGCGGGAGACGGCAAGCCGGTGATGGTGTGGGTGCACGGCGGCGCGTACGTTCTGGGATCGGCCAACCAGCCGCTCTATCACGGCCGGGCGCTTGCCGCCGACGGCGACGTGGTGGTCGTGACCATCAACTACCGGCTCGGCGCCTTCGGCTTCCTCGACCTGTCCTCGTTCGGCGACAGCCGCTTCGAGTCGAATTGCGGTCTGCGCGACGTGGTGTTCGCCCTGCACTGGGTGCGGGACAACATCGCCGCGTTCGGCGGGGACCCCGACCGGGTCACCCTGTTCGGCGAGTCGGCCGGTGGCGGGATCGTGACCACCCTGATGACCAGTCCAGCCGCCGAGGGGCTGTTCGCCCGCGCGATCGCCCAGAGTTCGCCGGTGACCTCCGTCTACGACGCAGGCCGCGGCCGCCGGGTCGCCGAGCGGTTCCTCGGCCATCTCGGCCTGCAGGCCGGCGAGATCGGCCGGCTGCTCGACCTTCCCCTCGATGCCGTACTGGCGGCGTCGAAACGGCTGTTCGACGAGGTGCCGGTGCGCACCCCGGGCACCCTGGCCTTCGCGCCGATCGTCGACGGGGACCTGGTGCCCGAGCATCCGATCGACGTGGCGCGCGACGGGCGGACGCACCCGGTGCCGCTGATCATCGGTACCAACCGGGACGAGGCGGCCCTGTTCCGCTGGATGCGTTCGCCGCTGATGCCGATCACCCCGCAGGCCATCAAGGCGATGTTCGCCGAGATCGAATCCGAGCAGCCCGGTCTGCAGATTCCGTCGGACGCCCAGATCGGCAGTGCGTACCCGCGCGCCCGCGGCAAGGCGCGCGGCCTCGGTGTCGCGCGGGACATCGGGTTCCGGATGCCGTCGCTGTGGTTCGCCGACGGCCACAGCGCGGTGGCGCCGGTGTTCGTGTACCGGTTCGACTGGTCCACCCCGATGCTGCGGCTGCTGCGCCTTGGCGCCGCGCACGCCACCGAACTGCCCTACGTCTGGGGCAATCTGGTCGCCGGCTCGAAGGATCCGACGTTCAAACTCGGTGGGCTCAAGACCGGGCGCGAGGTGTCGCGGCGCATGCGGCGGCGCTGGCTGGATTTCGCGGTCGACGGCGACCCGTCGACGGGTGACCCGGCGTGGCGGCCCTACCGGCGGGGTGACCACAGCACCCTGGTCATCGACAAGGAAGACCGGCTGGTCACCGACCTGGACGAGCACCTCCGTAGCGCATGGGGTGACCAGGTGCTGAACTTCCGGTGACCTAAACTGGGCCGGGAGGTGTGACGATGAATCCCAGCTGGGACGCGGTGCGGTCGGCGCTCGACGTGCTGCCGCCGCAGATGCGCGATCCGGTGCTGTTCGCCATCCCGTTCTTCCTGTTGCTGCTGATCGTCGAATGGACGGCTGCCCGCAAGCTCGAGGATGCGCGGGACGGGCGCGCGCCCGCCGGGGCGTTCCACTCCCGGGACGCGTGGGCGAGCATTTCGATGGGGCTGGTGTCGATCGCCACCACCGGCGCGTGGAAGTTCGTTGCACTGCTGGGATATGTGGCGCTGTACACCTACGTCGCACCCTGGCACCTGCCGTCCACCCAGTGGTACACCTGGGTCATCGCGATCGTCGGTGTCGACGTGCTGTTCTACGCCTACCACCGGATCGCACATCGGGTGCGGTTGATCTGGGCCACCCACCAGGCCCACCATTCCAGCGAGTACTTCAACTTCGCGACCGCACTGCGGCAGAAATGGAACAACAGCGGCGAGATCCTCATCTGGATCCCGTTGCCGCTGTTGGGTGTTCCGCCGTGGATGGTGTTCGCGAGTTTCTCGCTCAACCTCATCTACCAGTTCTGGGTGCACACGGAGCGCATCGGGAAGCTCTGGCGGCCCTTCGAATTCGTGTTCAACACCCCGTCACACCACCGGGTGCACCACGGCATGGACGCCGAGTACCTCGACAAGAACTACGGTGGCATCTTCATCCTGTGGGACCGGATGTTCGGCACGTTCCAGTCCGAGCTGTTCCGCCCGCACTACGGCCTCACGAAACCGGTCGACACCTTCAACATCTGGAAGCTGCAGACCCGCGAGTATGTGGCAATCGCCGCCGACGTCCGGACCGCGACTCGGTGGCGCGACCGGCTCGGGTACGTCTTCGGGCCGCCCGGATGGCAGCCCGCCGACCGGCGCGTGCCGGTCGGCCCATCCGCGGAAGTACCCATCTGATCCGGCGCGGCGGCCGTAGCCTCCGCAGGATGCGGACAGTGTTCGACGGCCACGTCGATGCGGCGCTGATCGATCGCGCGCTGGCGCCGAGTACCTTCTCGCCGATGTGGCTCGACGTCCCCCGGCCGCGTCATCCCCGGCTGACGTCGACGCTCGACTGCGACCTGCTGGTCGTCGGCGCCGGCTACACCGGGCTGTGGGCGGCGCTGCACGCCGCGGAACGCCGGCCTGGACAGCGGGTGGTGGTGGTCGAGTCCGACCGGGTGGGCTGGGCGGCGTCGGGACGCAACGGCGGATTCGTCGACGCCAGCCTCACTCACGGTGTGCAGAACGGGAAGTCGCGCTGGCCGCATGAGTACGAGCATCTCGAGCGGCTCGGGATGGAGAACCTCGACGGGATGCAGGCCGACGTCGAGCGGCTCGGTCTCGACGTCGAGTGGGAGCGGACCGGGATGCTGCAGGTGTCCACCGAGCCGCATCAGGACGCCTGGCTGGCCCGCGCGTCGGCCGAGGGCGCGGGCCGTCTGCTGTGCCGGCAGGAGGTCACCGCGGAGGTGGACTCGCCGACCTTCCGGGCCGGCCTGTTCAGCGCGGACGACTGCGCCATCGTCCATCCGGCGAAGTTGGCGTTCGAACTGGCCCGCGCCTGCACGGCCGCCGGTGTCGAGATCTTCGAGGACTCCCGGGCCACGGCGATCGATTCGAGCGGCCCGCGCCTCCGTGTGGACGCCGGCGCAGGGACGGTCACCGCCACCCGCGCGGTGCTGGCAACCAATGTGTTCCCGAGCCTATTGCGGCGCAACCGGTTTCACACTGTTCCGGTCTACGACTACGTGCTGGCCACCGAACCGCTGACCGACGAGCAGCTGGACCGGATCGGCTGGCGCAACCGGCAGGCCATCGGCGACTCCGCCAACCAGTTCCACTACTACCGGCTGACCGCCGATCACCGCATCGTGTGGGGCGGCTACGACGCGGTGTACCACTTCGGGCGCCGGGTCGATCCGGCGTACGAGGACCGGCCGGGCAGCTACCGGCGCCTCGCGGCGCATTTCTTCATCACGTTCCCGCAACTCGACGACGTCCGGTTCAGCCACCGCTGGGCCGGGGCCATCGACACCAACACCCGGTTCTGTGCGCACTGGGGGCTGGCACGCCGCGGCCGTGTCGCCTACGTCAACGGGTTCACCGGACTCGGCGTCGGCGCGGCCCGGTTCGCCGCCGACACCTGCCTTGACCTGCTCGACGGCCGCCGCACCGAGCGCACCGAACTCGAGATGGTCCGGCGCCGCCCCGTGCCGTTCCCGCCAGAGCCGTTGGCGGCCATGGGGATCAACGCCACCCGCTGGTCACTGGACCGGGCCGACCATGCGGCGGGCCGGCGCAACATGTTGCTGCGCGGGCTCGACAGGGTGGGCCTGGGATTCGACTCCTGACGCCGAACCGGCCACGGCGACGGTCAAGATCGTTAGGCTCAGCCCGTCCATGGTGGAAGGGAACTCTGACCGCACGCCGGGCGCCCTCGGGGGAGGTTGCTCGCTCTCACGACGTACCGGCCACCGTGCCGGTTACGCTTGACCGCCAGCACACCCTGACCGATCGGAGGCCTCCGTGCGCCGACGCTGGTTTCGCGTGGTTGCCGCGATGGCCGTCGGCCTCGCCGGCGCCGCAACGGCTGTCCCGTCCGCCCAGGCCCAGCCCGGTGTCCTGGTCTATCCCGGCATGGAGATCCACCAGGACGCCAACGTGTGCACCCTGGGTTTCGTCGATCCCCAACTCAGGGTGGCGTTCACCGCGGGGCACTGCCGTGGCAGTGGGCCGGTGTTCGACCGCGGCGGCAACTTCATCGGCACCCAGGCCCTGTACCGGGACAACACCCCCGACGGCGCGACCATCGACACGAATCACCAGATCTCCGACTGGGAGGCGATCGGCCTGGCCGTCAACGTCCCGGTCAACAACATCCTGCCCGGCGGCCGCCAACTGGTGACCGACCCGGCCGTCGTGCCGCAGCCCGGTATGCCGATCTGCCACTTCGGGGTGATCACCGGTGAGAGCTGCGGCACCGTCGAGGCGGTCTACAACGGTTGGTTCACCATGGGCAACGGAGTGGTCAGCCAGAAGGGCGACTCCGGGGGACCGGTGTACTCGGTGACGCCGGACGGCCGGGCGGTGATCATCGGGATGTTCAACAGCACCTGGGGGCGGTTCCCGGCAGCGGTGTCATGGCAGGTGGCCAGCCAGCAGGCCCGCGAGGACGTGCTCACCGTCACCGGTGGCACCGCACCGCCGCCGCCTCCCTAACCGACGAGTTCGAACACCGGGATCGACGGCGCCGCCGCCCGCAGCTGTTCGATCGTGGAATCCGGTGTCAGACCCGCGGTGTGGCCCTTGACCTCCCAGAACCACCGGTCGAGGTAGCGCTCGAGCAGGTTCGGCTTGTCACCGTCCGCCACCTCGACGACGCGGACGCGGCGACGGCGCCAGCGCGGGCCGGTCTCCACCTCACCGGCGGCGCGGGCGTTGCGGGCCCACTGCGTGTTGCCCCGTGGTGACACGACGTAGTCGCGGCCCTCGACGGTGAGCAGGTTGATCACCACGGTGCGCAGTTCCCCGGACTTGCGGCCGCGGACGCGCAGCGCCCGGGTGCCTGCGATGCTGACGCCGGCCTCGGCCAGCCAGCGGAACACGTGGTTGACGATTCTGGCGGCGCGGTCCGGTGGGTCATAGCGTGCGGTCATTGCGCGGACTCCTTCGACTCGATGACAAGAGCATCGCTCTCGTTTTCACAGTGCCACCGGATCAGTGATAAAGCAAGAGCGGTGTTCTCGCTTTGTGTCACACTGGCCCCGTGGGCAAACGGCAGGAGTCACGCGACCGCATCGAGGCGCAGATCGTCACGCTCGGGCGCAAGCACCTGGAGACCGAGGGCCCGGCCGGCCTGTCATTGCGCGCCATCGCCCGCGACCTGGGGATGGTGTCGTCCGCCGTGTACCGCTACGTCGCGAGCCGCGACGAGTTGCTCACGCTGCTGCTGGTCGATGCGTACTCCGAACTCGCCGATGCCGTCGACCGGGCACGCGCCGTCCCGGTCGCGTCCTCCCGCGACCGCCTGCTCGGCATGGGCGGCGCGGCCCGGCAGTGGGCGGTCGACCAGCCGGCGCGGTGGGCGCTGCTCTACGGCAGTCCGGTGCCCGGTTACCACGCCCCGGCCGAACGCACCGTCCTGCCCGGCACCCGGGTGGTGCAGGCGCTGTTCGACACCGTCGCCGAGGGCGTCGCCGCGGGGGAGATCCGCGTGCCGGAAGGTGTTGCCGGGCAACCACTGTCGTCGGACTTCGACGGACTCCGCGCAGAGTTCGGATTCGACGGCGGCGACACGCTGGTGGTCCGGTGCATCGCGCTGTGGGCGGGACTGGTCGGGGCGATCAACCTCGAGGTGTTCGGTCAGTACGGTTCCGACACGTTCACCCGGCCGGCCCTGTTGTTCGACGCGCTGTTCGGGCTGCTGGTCGACGAGATGACCGGACGAAACTAGAACACGTTCTAGCCACGGGGGGCGACCGGCGATATTCTCGACCCGATGCCCAATCAGACACCTGTCCAGCTCGCGTGGGTCACCGACGACCTCGCCGCGACCGAGCGCAGCCTGTCGGCGCTGCTCGGCGCGCGGAACTGGGTGCGGATGCCCGGCGTGCACTTCGGTCCCGACACCTGCACGCACCGCGGGCAGCCGGCGGACTACACCGCGGACATCTCCCTGAGCTACGCGGGGGACCTGCAGCTCGAGCTGATCGCCCCCGGCTCCGGTGACAGCGTGTACTCCGAGTTCCTCGACCGGTCCGGACCCGGCCTGCACCACGTCTGCGTCGAGGTCACCGACGAGGCCGCGTTCGACGCCGCGGTGGCGGCCGCCGCCGACGGCGGCGCGACCGTCGCCGCGCAGGGCGTCATGCCCGGCGGAATGCGCTTCGCCTACGTCTCCGACGAGCGGTCCGGGGTGCCCTACATCGAGATCGCACACATCCCGGACGAGATCCGCCAATTCTTCGACTACGTCCGACAACAACAGCAGTGAAACAGGAGCAGCAGTGACAACCGAGATTCCCCAGACCGTCGACGCCGCGGACGTGCCGGACTGGGCCGACGACGTCGACGTCCTGGTGATCGGCTTCGGCATCGCGGGCGGATGCGCGGCGGTCAGCGCCGCCGCCGCCGGCGCCAGGGTGCTGGTGCTCGAGCGGGCCGCCGCGGCCGGCGGCACCACGTCGATGGCGGGCGGTCACTTCTACCTCGGCGGCGGCACCGCGGTGCAGCAGGCCACCGGCCACGACGACAGCGCCGAGGAGATGTACAAGTACCTCGTCGCGGTGTCGCGCGAGCCCGACCACGACAAGATCCGCGCCTACTGCGAGGGCAGCGTCGAGCACTTCACCTGGCTCGAGGACCTGGGCTTCCAATTCGAGCGCAGCTTCTACCCCGGCAAGGTCGTCGTCCCGCCCGGCACCGAGGGCCTGTCCTACACCGGCAACGAGAAGGTGTGGCCGTTCACCGAGAAGGCCGTGCCCTCCCCGCGGGGCCACTCGGTGCCCGTCCCCGGTGAGCTCGGCGGCGCCGCGATGGTGATCGACCTGCTGCTCAAGCGCGCGGACGAACTCGGCGTCGAGATCCGTTACGAGACCGGGGCGACGAACCTCGTGACGGCCGACGGGGCCGTGATCGGCGCGACGTGGAAGCACTTCACCGAGACGGGGGCGAGCAAGGCGAGGTCCGTGGTGATCGCCGCGGGTGGCTTCGCGATGAACCCCGACATGGTCGCCGAGCACACTCCGGCGCTGGGCCACAAGCGCAAGACCAAGCACCATGGGCTGGTGGAGCCCTACATCCTGGGCAACCCCAACGACGACGGCCTCGGCATCCGGCTCGGCGTGTCCGCCGGGGGAGTCGCCGAGAATCTCGACCAGCTGTTCATCACCGCCGCCGCCTATCCGCCGGAGATCCTGCTCACCGGCGTCATCGTCAACAAGGACGGTGAGCGGTTCGTCGCCGAGGACTCCTATCACTCGCGCACGTCGGCCTACGTCCTCGAGCAGCCCGAGCAGATCGCCTACCTGATCGTCGACGAGGCGCACATGGAGATGCCTGCGATGCCGCTGATCAAGTTCATCGACGGCTGGGAGACCGTCGAGGAGATGGAGCAGGCGCTCGAGATCCCGGCCGGCCGCCTCGCCGCGACGCTGCAGCGCTACAACGAGAACGCCGCGCGCGGTGAGGATCCCGACTTCCACAAGCACCCCGACTACGTCGCGCCGCAGACCGAGGGACCGTGGGCGGCGTTCGACCTGTCGCTCGGCCGGGCCATGTACTCCGGGTTCACCATGGGCGGGCTCGCGGTCTCCATCGACGGAGAGGTGCTGCGGGAGGACGGCTCGCCGGTCGCGGGCCTGTACGCCGCCGGGGCGTGCGCGTCGAACATCGCCCAGGACGGCAGGGGCTACTCCAGCGGCACGCAGCTGGGCGAGGGTTCGTTCTTCGGCCGGCGCGCCGGCGAGCACGCCGCCCGCCACTAGGCCGGGGCGGGGTCCCGCTCGATGTCGTTGATCCGCCACTCGCCCTCGCCGAGCAGTTGCAGTTGCCTGGCGTGGTGCTGTTCGACCGTGCTGCGGTGGCTGACGCTGACGACGATCGTGTCGGGCAGCTCGCGGCGCACCAGCTGGTAGAGCATCAGCTCGAGCCCCTCGTCGAGCGCCGAGGTTGTCTCGTCGAGGAACACCGCCTTCGGGGCGGTCAGCAGGATCCGGGCGAACGCGATGCGCTGCTGCTCGCCGGGTGAGAGCACCTTGGCCCAGTCCTGCACCTCGTCGAGGCGGTCGGCCAGGTGCGGCAGCGCGACCTGCGCCAGCACCCGCCGCAGGTCCGCGTCGTCGAGCGAGCCCGCCTGGCTGGGGTAGGAGACGACGGTCCGCAGGTCACCCAGCGGCACGTAGGGCAGCTGCGACAGGAACATCGTCGCGTTCTCGTCGTCGGGGTATGCGATCGATCCGGAGGCGAAGGGCCACAGCTGGGCGAGGCTGCGCAGCAGCGTGGTCTTTCCGCTGCCCGACTCGCCGGTGACGACCAGTGTGTCGCCGGGCTCGAGGTGCAGGTCCAGTGGGTTGACCAGCTGCCGGCCGTCCGGGGTGCGGACCTCGACGTCGTCGAGTTGCACGGTGCCGTCGCCGCTGTCCGACCGGTCGAGTTCGGGCAGCGCCCGGCCCTCCTCGTTGGCGATCACCAGTCCGTGCAGACGGATGATGGCGGCGCGGTAGCCGGCGAAGTTGTCGTAGGCGTTGCGGAAGAAGGACAGTCCGGTCAGCAGTTCGCGGAACGCGCCCGCGGTCTGGGTGAGCTGACCCAGCGTGAGTTCACCGTTGTAGAACCGGGAGAACTGCACCAGGTACGGGATGACCTCCTGGCTCTGGGTGATCGCGAAGTTGAAGCCGAGGAAGCCGGCCATCCGGTTCACGTACTTCTTGTAGTTCTCCACGATCGGGACGAACCGCCGTCGCAGACCGCTGCGCTCGGCGAGCTCACCGCGGTAGAACGCGACGGCCTCGGACGCGTCGCGCAGCCGCACCAGCGCATAGCGGAAGACGGCGTTGAACTTCTCGTTGTTGAACGACAGCCGGATGATCGGCCGGCCGATCGCGAACGCGACGACGGTGGCGACGACGATGTAGACGATGCCGATCCAGAAGATCGCCCGGGGCAGCTCGTACTGGATCACCGGCAGGGTGATCGGCCCCGACAGGTCCCACAGGATCTTGGTGAAAGCGAACATCGACGCGATGGCGGAGACGGCGCCGAAGAGCAGGGTGGAGGTCGACGTGTTGCCCGGCGTGTTGGGCTGCGAATTCACGCCGGTGGTGAAGATGTCGATGTCGGCCTGGATGCGCTGATCCGGGTTGTCGATGGTGTCGTCGATGAACCGGGAGCGGTAGTACGCCTTGCCGTCCAGCCAGTCGCCGGTGAGCTGATCGGTCAGCCAGGTGCGCCAGCGCAGCATGAACCGTTGCGCGGCGAACAGGTCGAGCACGATGAACACGATGTTCAGCACGGCGAGGATCGCGAAGATGGTCAGCGACATCCAGAAGCCGTCCGCGCCGGACTGCTTGACCGCCTCGTCGCCCGCACCGACCCCGGCGGCGATCACCTGGAAGCTCGTCATCATGTCGTTGCCCTGGAACGAGAACAGCACCGACAGCCGCACGCTCGCCATGACGAGCAGCAGTAGGCCCGCCAACCAGGCCCACACGATGACGCTGTCCGGCCCGGTGAAGTAGCCGCTGGTGACGCGCCAGAACTGCCGGCCCCAGGTGGTGGTCTTGGCGATCAACACCAGGATGACCAGAGTGGCCACCGCGGCGTACAGCCAGCCCCTGGCGATCCATTCCAGCGACTCCAGCAGCTCACTGCTCCAGTCGAGGCTGGGCACGAACATTCCGTCCATCCGGGCAAGGTACCGCGAGCGGCTGTGCGGAGTGGTCCCGGACGCGTCAACCGGGCGTGGCGGGGCCCAGGTGCCAGCGGCCGTCGCCGACCAGCTGCAGCCTCCGGCGATGCATCTGCGCGACCGTGGCGCGGTGGCTGACGCTGACCAGGATCGCCTCGGGTAGCTCCGCGCGCAGCAAGTCGTAGAGCATCAGTTCCAGACCCTCGTCCATGGCCGCGGTCGACTCGTCGAGGAACACCACACGGGGCCGGGTCAGCAGCACCCGGGCGAAGGCGACGCGCTGCTGCTCTCCCGGGGAGAGCACCTTGGACCAGTCCCGCACCTCGTTGAGGCGGATCACGAGGTGGGACAGCGCGACCCGCAGCAGCGCGGACTGGATGTCGCGGTCGTCGGCGACGTCGGTCGGGTACGACGCGACCGCCCGCAGGTCGCCGAGGGGGAGGTAGGGCAACTGAGGGAGGAACATCGCCCCGTCGCGGCCGCCCGGAAGCTCGACCGTTCCCGACGCGAACGGCCACATGCCCGCCAGGCTCTGCAGCAGCACCGTCTTCCCGATGCCGGACGGTCCGCTGACCAGCAGTGAGTCGCCGGGGGCCAGCTGCAGCGACAGGTCGCGGATCAGCGCCGTCCCCTCCGGGGTGCGCACCTCGACCTCGTCGACCGCGAGCGCGCCGTCACCGGCGGCGGCCACCTCCACCCGCCCGCCTGCCGCGGCGTTGCGGTTCTCCCGGGCCAGTCCGTCGAGCCGGATGGTGGCCGCGCGGTAACTGGCGAAGTTGTCGTAGGCGTTGCGGAAGAACGACAGCGAGTCGTGGATGGCGCCGAACGCCTGGGCCGACTGGATGACCTCACCGAAGGTGATCTGCTGTGCGAACAGCCGTTGCGCCTGAACGATGTAGGGCAGCGGGTTGATCGCCTGGCTGGCTGAGGTGTTCCAGCCGATGAACAGCATCATCCGGTTGAGCCAGTGCCGGTAGTTGTCCATCACCGCCGACAGCCGTCCGTCGAGCAGTCGCCGTTCGACGTGCTCCCCGCGGTACATGCCCACGGCCGCGCCGGCGTCGCGCATCCGCACGAGCGCGTAGCGGAAGCTGGCGTTGCGCAGTTCGTTGACGTAGCTGTACCGGATCATCGGCCGGCCGATGACGAACGCGACCACCGTCACCGCCAGCACGTACGCCAGCACGATCCAGAACAGCGCCCTCGGCACGGTGACGCCCAGCCAGCTCAGCGGCCCGGACAGTTCCCACAGGATGATCCCGAAGAACAGCGCCGACAGCACCGCCTCCACTGCACCGAAGACCAGCACGTGGCTCGAGGAGTAGGCCGGATTGTTCGGCTCGGCGCCTGCGCCGGTGGTGAAGATGTCGATGTCGGCCTGGATGCGCTGGTCGGGATTGTCGACCGGTTGACGCCCGAATTGCATTCGAAAGTAGGCATTTCCGTCGAGCCAGCGGTGAATAAAACGGCGGCTCAACCAAATTCGCCACCGCATGATGAACCGCTGCGTCACGTACAGATCGGCGAGCAGCCGGATGACGTAGCAGACCGCCAGCACCGCGAACACCAGCATCGTCGACCAGAAACCCTGCACGCCCGTGGCGCCCGCGCCGGCTCCCGAACCGGTCTGGAAGGCCACCTGCAGTGCGGTGAACAGGTCCCTGGCGTAGTAGGTGAGCAGGATGCTGATGCGGACGGACACGATCGTCAGCAGCAGCAGCACGGCCAGCAGGCCCCACGCCGGAAGACTCTGCCTGCCGGTGAAGTACCGCCCGGTGATGCGGACGAACTGACGCCCCCACGCCGTGGTCCGACCGATCACGGCGGCAACCACGACCAGCACCGCCACGGTGACCAGGAAGACGGCCAGCACCCACACGGCCGAGTGGACGGGCTCGACGCTCCAGTCGATCGACGGGCTGAACGTCGCGGTGTCCATCCGGCGGTACCTCCCTCGGCCGCAGGCCGGTCAGCGCGAAGCTACCGCAGACCGGCGCCGGTAACGGGGAGGTGGCGCACCGTCAGCCGCAGGTGTTGCCCAGGTACGCCAGCATGGTGGAGTTGACATCTGCGGTGGGCGCCGCCACGACGTGCACGAGTCCATCGCGGTGTGCACAGTCAGAGCGTATGCCGCCGATATGCTGCCGCCATGAGCAATGAGGCTCCTGCCGAACAGGGCGTGAACGCCGGGCATCTGATCGCACGGCGGTTGCGCGCCAGCGGCATCGACACGATGTTCACGCTGTCGGGCGGACACATCTTCCCGATCTACGACGGCTGTCGGGCCGAAGGGATCCGGCTGATCGACACCCGGCACGAGCAGACCGCGGCGTTCGCCGCCGAGGGCTGGTCGAAGGTGACGCGGGTGCCGGGTGTCGCTGCGCTGACGGCCGGTCCGGGAATCACCAACGGGATGAGCGCGATGGCCGCCGCGCAGCAGAACCAGTCGCCGCTGGTGATCCTCGGCGGGCGGGCACCGGCGATGCGCTGGGGCCAGGGCTCGCTGCAGGAGATCGACCACGTGCCGTTCGTCGCGCCGCTGTGCCGATTCGCGGCGACCGCGCAGTCGGCGGGCGCGGCAGCGGGTCTGGTCGACGATGCCCTGCGGGCGGCGGTCGGCGCGCCCTCGGGGGTGTCGTTCGTCGACTTCCCTATGGATCACGTCTTCGGCGCGGCACCGGACACCGCGGAGCCGGGCGCGCTGACGGCGCCGCCTGCGGCCACGCCGCCGGACGGCGCCGCGCTGGACACGGCGGTGGCGCTGCTGGCGTCGGCGGCGCGGCCGGTCGTCATGGCGGGCACCAACGTGTGGTGGGGCCACGGCGAACGGGCGCTGCTGCAGCTGGCCGAGGCGTTGCGGATCCCCGTGCTGATGAACGGGATGGCGCGCGGCGTGGTGCCCGCCGATCACCCGCTGGCGTTCTCCCGCGCGCGGTCGAAGGCCTTGCGGGAGGCCGACGTCGCGCTGGTGATCGGGGTGCCGATGGACTTCCGCCTCGGCTTCGGCGCGGTGTTCGGCGAGGACACCGCGGTGATCGTGGCCGACCGCGCGGCGCCCGCGCGGCCGCACCCGCGCCCCGTCGCCGCGGCGCTCTACGGCGACCTCACCACCACCTTGACCGCGCTGGCCGGTGCGGGCGGCCGCGACCACGAGGCCTGGGTGGCGGATCTGCATGAGAACGAGAATTCGGTGCGGGCGCAGGAACAGGCCGACCTCGACGACATGCGCACGCCGCTGCACCCGATGCGGGTGTACGCCGAACTGGCGCCACTGCTCGATCGCGACGCGATCGTGGTGATCGACGCCGGCGACTTCGGCTCGTACGCGGGCCGGATGATCGAGAGCTACGTGCCGGGGGCGTGGCTGGACAGCGGACCCTTCGGCTGCCTGGGCTCCGGGCCCGGTTATGCGCTGGCCGCGAAGCTGGCCCGGCCCGAGCGGCAGGTGGTGCTGCTGCAGGGCGACGGTGCGTTCGGCTTCTCCGGGATGGAGTGGGACACCCTGGTTCGGCACGGCGTCAACGTGGTGTCGGTGATCGGCAACAACGGCGTGTGGGCGCTCGAGAAGCACCCGATGGAGGCGCTGTACGGCTACTCGGTGGTCGCCGAACTGCGGCCCGGCACCCGCTACGACGAGGTGGTGCGCGTACTCGGCGGGCACGGCGAATTGGTCAGCACGCCCGACCAGCTCCGCCCGGCGCTGGAGCGGGCGTTCGCAGCCGGCCTGCCCGCGGTGGTCAATGCGCTGACCGACCCGAGCGTCGCCTATCCACGCCGCTCCAACCTGGGCTGACCCATGCCTGCATCGCCGGCGCGGGCGGCGTGTCGACGTGCGGACACGCACACTCGCGGGGGAAGCGAACGCGTACCGTGAACACGTGCCCAAGACGACCACGCGCAGTCAAGGCCGCCTGAGCAGCAGGTTCTGGAAGCTGCTCGGCGCCACCACCGAGAAGGACCAGAGTCGGTCCCTCACCCAGGTCGAGACGTCGGCGGACTTCGACAAGAAGGCCGCCGACCTCGATGACGACCAGCTGCGCAAGGCCGCACAACTGCTCGAACTCGAGAACCTCTCCGAGTCCGCCGACATCCCGCAGTTCCTCGCCGTCGCCCGCGAGGCCGCCGAACGCGCGACCGGACTGCGGCCCTTCGACGTCCAGCTTCTCGGCGCGCTGCGGATGCTGGCCGGCGACGTCGTCGAGATGGCCACCGGTGAGGGCAAGACGCTCTCGGGCGCGATCGCGGCGGCCGGCTACGCCATCGGCGGGCGCAACGTGCACGTCATCACCATCAACGACTATCTCGCCCGCCGTGACGCCGAGTGGATGGGCCCGCTGCTGGAGGCGCTCGGCCTGACCGTCGGCTGGATCACCGCGGACTCCACCGCCGCCGAACGGCGCGCCGCCTACCAGTGCGACGTCACCTACGCCTCGGTCAACGAGGTCGGCTTCGACGTGCTGCGCGACCAGCTGGTGACCACCGTCGACGACCTCGTCTCGCCGCGGCCCGACGTCGCGCTCATCGACGAGGCCGACTCCGTGCTCGTCGACGAGGCGCTGGTGCCGCTGGTGCTCGCAGGCACCAGCCACCGCGAGACACCGCGGGTCGAGGTGATCCGCCTGGTCGGTGACCTCATCGCCGACCGCAACGCCGAGCGGTACTACTCCACGGACAACGACAGCCGCAACGTCCACCTCACCGACGAGGGAGCCCGAAGGCTGGAGGCCCGCCTCGGCGGCATCGACCTGTACTCCGAGGAACACGTCGGCACCACGCTGACCGAGGTGAACGTCGCCCTGCACGCGCACATACTGCTGCAGCGCGACGTGCACTACATCGTCCGCGACGACGCGGTGCACCTGATCAACGCCTCGCGCGGCCGCATCGCGTCGCTGCAGCGCTGGCCGGACGGCCTGCAGGCGGCGGTCGAGGCCAAGGAGGGCATCGAGACCACCGAGACCGGCGAGGTGCTCGACACGATCACGGTGCAGGCGCTGATCAACCGCTATCCCACGGTGTGCGGGATGACCGGCACGGCGCTGGCCGCCGGCGAGCAGCTGCGCCAGTTCTACAAGCTGGGCGTCTCACCGATCCCGCCGAACACCCCGAACGTCCGCGAGGACGAGACCGACCGGGTGTATATCACCGCGGCCGCCAAGACCGACGCGATCGTCGAGCACATCGCCGAGGTGCACGCCACGGGTCAGCCGGTGCTCGTCGGCACCCACGACGTCGCGGAATCCGAGGAGCTGCACGAGAAGCTGGTCAAGCACGGGGTGCCCGCGGTGGTGCTGAACGCCAAGAACGACGAGGAGGAGGCCCGCGTCATCGCCGAGGCGGGCCGGCTGCGCGCGGTGACGGTGTCGACCCAGATGGCCGGCCGCGGCACCGACATCCGGCTGGGCGGCTCCGACGAAGCCGGCCACGACGAGGTCGCCGAACTCGGTGGCCTGCACGTCGTCGGCACCGGCCGCCACCACACCGAACGGCTGGACAACCAGCTCCGCGGCCGGGCGGGGCGCCAGGGCGACCCCGGCACGTCGGTGTTCTTCTCCAGCTGGGAGGACGACCTGGTGGGCTCCCACCTGGAGCCGAACAAGCTGCCGACCGAGACCGACGAGGACGGCCGCATCGTGTCGCCGAGGGCGGCGGGTCTGCTCGACCACGCCCAGCGCGTCGCCGAGGGCAGGCTGCTCGACGTGCACGCCAACACCTGGCGCTACAACCAGCTGATCGCCCAGCAGCGGGCGATCATCGTCGACCGCCGAGACACGTTGCTGCGCACCGCCGCCGCGCGCGACGAGCTCGCCGAGCTGGCGCCCAAGCGCTACGAGGACTTGCTGGAGCAACTCTCCGAGGAGCGCCTCGAGGAGATCTGCCGGCTGATCATGCTGTACCACCTGGACCGCGGCTGGTGTGAGCACCTGGCTTACCTCGCGGACATCAGGGAGAGCATCCACCTGCGCGCGCTCGGCAGGCAGAACCCGCTCGACGAGTTCCACCGGATGGCGGTGGACGCCTTCGCGTCGCTGGCCGCCGACGCGATCGAGGCTGCTCAGCAGACCTTCGAGACTGCGCCGTCCATCGAGGACGAACCAGGTGTGGACCTCTCCAAGCTGGCGCGGCCGACGTCGACGTGGACGTACATGGTGCACGACAACCCGCTGAACGACGACACGATGGCAGCGCTCAGCCTGCCAGGGGTTTTCCGCTAGGTTTAGGCCCATGTCCCAGGCATCCGGGGGTGACGCGGGCAGAGGCGCAGCGAATCCGGCGCCGCGCGACCGGGTGCTGACGATCCCCAACGCACTGTCCGTGCTGCGGTTGCTGCTGGTGCCGGTGTTCCTGTGGCTGCTGCTGGTGGTGCACGCCAACGCGTGGGCGGTCGCGCTGTTGATGTTCAGCGGCTTCTCCGACTGGGCCGACGGCAAGATCGCCCGTTTGGTGGACAACCAGTCGTCGCGGCTGGGCGAACTGCTCGATCCACTGGTCGACCGGATCTACATGGTGACCGTGCCGATCGCGCTGGCGGTGCACGGCAGCGTGCCGTGGTGGGTGGTGCTCACCCTGATCGGGCGCGACGCCGTGCTCGCGGCGACGCTGCCGCTGCTGCGTCCCCGCGGGCTGACCGCGCTGCCGGTGACCTACCTGGGCAAGGCCGCGACGTTCGCACTCATGTCGGGATTCCCGCTGGTGCTGCTCGGGCAGCCGGTCGGCCCGGACCCGGCCCTGTGGAGCAGGGTGGTCCTGGCGATCGGGTGGGCGTTCCTGATCTGGGGCCTCGCGCTCTACCTGTGGTCGGCCGTGCTCTACCTGATCCAGTTCGCGATGGTGCTGCGCCGGATGCCGAGGGTGCACTCCGGTGGCTGACCGCAGCCGGGCGCTCGGCGGGTACGACCCGGAGGCCGGGCGCAACGTGCACGAAGCGGATGCGCCGACGCTGATCCCGGTGCCCTCGTTGCTGCGGTCCTTGCTCTCAGACCATCTCGACCCCGGATATGCGGCGGCCGCCGCGCGCCGGGCCGCCGAAGGACCGCGCGGCAGGCTGCCGGAATGGACCTGGCAGGTGCTCGCGGCCGCCGCGGTGGCGGCGGTGTTCGCCATCGCGGCGGCGCAGGCCCAGACCGCTGCGCCGGCCGCACGGGAGACCCAGCAGGTGCTGGCCGGCAGCGTCCGTTCGGCCGAGGCCACCGACGACGGCCTCGCGGCCGAGCGCGACGCGCTCGCCGCACAGGTGGACGCCGACAGGCGCAGCCGGCTCGAGGGCGACGCACTGGGCCGTCGGCTGCTGGACAACCTGGACGGTGCCACGTTCGCCGCCGCCGCCACCGCGGTGACCGGTCCGGGGCTGACGGTGACCGTGACCGATCCGGGCGTGGCCGAGGACCTCAGCGACGTGTCGAAGCAGCGCGTGGCCGGCAGCAGGCAGGTGATCCTCGACCGCGACCTGCAGCTGGTGGTCAACTCGCTGTGGGTGAGCGGCGCCGAGGCGGTCTCGGTGGGTGGGGTGCGCATCGGGCCCAACGTCACCGTGCGGCAGGCCGGCGGCGGGATCCTGGTGGACAACCAGCCGGTCACCAGCCCGTACACCATCCTCGCGGTGGGGCCGCCGAGCATGACGGAGATCTTCGACCGCACTCCGGGCCTGCAGCGGCTGCGGTTGCTCGAAGCCGCCTACGGCGTCGGTGTCGGCGTGGGGACGGCCGACGACCTCGCGCTGCCTGCGGGTGCGGTGCGAGATATCCACTTCGCCAAGGAGATCGGACAGCAGTGAGCACATCGGGGATGAACGGACACACATGATCGGGATCGCGGCACTCGTCATCGGCATCGTGTTGGGCCTGGTGTTCCGGCCGGATGTGCCGGAGTTCGTCGAGCCGTACCTGCCGATCGCCGTGGTGGCCGCACTGGACGCGGTGTTCGGTGGACTGCGCGCCTACCTCGAGCGGATCTTCGACTCGAAGGTGTTCGTGATCTCGTTCGTCTTCAACGTGCTCGTCGCCGCACTCATCGTCTACGTCGGCGACCAGCTGGGCGTCGGCACCCAGCTGTCGACGGCCATCATCGTGGTGCTCGGCATCCGGATCTTCGGCAACGCCGCCGCGTTGCGGCGCAGACTGTTCGGCGCCTGAGCATGAGCTCCGATTCGCCTGACGACACGCCCGGCCGCCACGAGGAACCGGCGGAACACCACGGCCGCCACGAGCTGCCCCCCGACGAGCCGCCCCGGCCCATCGGCGACCTGCGACCCGGCGGCGTCGCGGGCGTGCTGCGGCGCGGTCGCAGCCAGATCGTGTTCGGCACGCTCGCGATCCTGCTGTGCGTGGTGCTCGGTGCGGCGATCGTGACGCAGGTTCGGCAGAACGAGTCCGGCGACTCGCTGGAGACCGCGCGGCCCGCGGACCTGCTGGTGCTGCTGGACTCGCTGCAGCAGCGCGAGGCGGCGCTCAACACCGAAGTCAACGACCTGCGCCGGACGCTGGAGCAACTGCAGGCGTCCGGTAGCAGCGACGCCGCCGCCATCGAGAACGCCCAGGCCCGCCTCGCCGCACTGTCGATCCTGATCGGCACGGTCGCCGCGACGGGCCCGGGCGTGGTGCTCACCATCACCGACACCACACCGGGCGTGCCGGCCGAGACGATGCTCGACGTCATCAACGAGCTGCGCAACGCAGGGGCGGAGGCCATGGAGATCCGCGGCACCCGCGACGGCCAACCGGTGGCGGTGCGGGTGGGGGTGGACACCTGGATGGTGGGCACGCCTGGCGCCCTCGATGTCGACGGCGTCACCCTCAATCCGCCGTATTCGGTTCTGGCCATAGGTGATCCGCCGACCCTTGCGGCAGCGATGAACATCCCGGGTGGTGCGATGGACAGCGTCGAACGGGTCGGCGGGACGATGGTGGTACAACAGGCCGAGCGCGTCGACGTCACCGCCTTGCGGCAACCGAAACCCCGCCAATACGCTCAGCCGGTCAAGTGAACCGGCAGAGCACGACCCCTCGAGGAGCAGCGTGAGCGAGATCCCGTCCGACCTGTTGTACACCGAGGAACACGAGTGGGTTCAGCGCACCGGTGACGACACCGTGCGGGTCGGCATCACCGACTACGCCCAGGCCGCGCTCGGCGACGTGGTGTTCGTGCAACTGCCCGATGTCGGCACCGAGGTGGCCGCGGGCGATTCCTTCGGCGAGGTGGAGTCGACGAAGTCCGTCTCCGACCTCTATGCCCCCGTCACCGCGAAAGTGGTTGCCGTCAACGGCGATCTGGAGGGCACGCCGCAGCTGGTCAACTCCGATCCGTACGGCGAGGGCTGGTTGGTCGATCTGCAGCTGTCGAGCGGATCCGATGACGGCGGCCTCGACGGCCTGCTCGACGCGGACGGCTACCGCGCCACCGTGACCGAGTAGCAGTTGTTAGGGTCGTGCGGACAAGTTCGACCGACCTGACGCGGTGACGGCCCACGACTGGCCGATCCGGCGGTGGTGGGTACAACGAGGCGCACTGCGCGGTACGGTCGACCAAGGACAAATGACGGCCGGAGCACCGGCCGGATGACGCCACAGCAGCCAGTAAGGAGCAGCGGGTGACGGAGAAGGACAGCAGTTCCGGAGCAGATCAGACGTCTGACGAAGTCACTGTCGAGACGACTTCGGTGTTCCGCGCCGACTTCCTCAACGAACTCGATGCACCGGCGAGCGCGAGCGCCGAAGGTTCGGTCTCCGGGGTCGAGGGACTGCCCGTCGGCTCGGCGTTGCTGGTCGTCAAGAGGGGACCCAACGCCGGATCGCGCTTCCTGCTCGACCAGCCGACCACGTCGGCCGGCCGTCACCCCGACAGCGACATCTTCCTCGACGACGTCACGGTCAGCCGCCGTCACGCAGAGTTCCGGCTCGAGTCCGGCGAGTTCCAGGTCGTCGACGTCGGCAGCCTCAACGGCACCTACGTCAACCGCGAACCGGTCGACTCGGCCGTGCTCGCCAATGGCGACGAGGTGCAGATCGGCAAGTTCCGCCTGGTCTTCCTGACCGGCCCCAAGACCGACGACGACAGCGGCCCGGGCAGCTGACCGTGACCGCCCCCGACACCCCCGCGTTCTCCGGGATGTCGATCGGAGCGGTCCTCGATCTGCTGCGACCGGACTTCCCGGACGTGACCATCTCCAAGATCCGGTTCCTCGAGGCCGAGGGTCTGGTCACACCGGAGCGCACCGCGTCGGGCTACCGGCGGTTCACGGCATACGACTGCGCACGGCTGCGGTTCGTGCTGACCGCCCAGCGGGACCAGTACCTGCCCCTGAAGGTGATCAAGGCGCAGCTGGACGCACAACCGGACGGCGAGCTGCCGCAACCCAAGTCGCCCTACGGGGTGCCGCGGCTGGTGCCGGCGGACGGTGACGGCGGGGATAGCGCCGACGGCGCGGCGTCGGGGGTGGCGCGTACGCAGGTCCGGCTGAGCCGCGAGGACCTGCTCACGCGATCCGGTGTGGCGGAGGAGTTGCTGACCGCACTGGTCAAGAGCGGCGTCATCACCACCGGGCCCGGCGGATTCTTCGACGAGCATTCCGTGGTGATCGCGCAGTGCGCCCGGGCGCTCGCCGAATACGGCGTCGAGCCGCGGCACCTGCGGGCGTTCCGGTCGGCGGCGGACCGCCAGTCCGACCTGATCGCGCAGATCGCGGGTCCCGTCGGCAAAGGCAGTCAGGCCGGGGCCCGTGACCGGGCCGACGACCTCGCCCGCGAGGTGGCGGCGCTGGCGATCACCTTGCACACGTCATTGATCAAGTCGGCCGTACGCGACGTACTGGATCGGTGAGGATTAGACTCGCCGTGACGGCTTTTTCGTCGCGTCCGGGGCCCGCTGGGCCCCGAACGGTTGCGGCACACCGGGTGCGGAGGGCAGACACTGATGGCTGAGGTACGGGTGGTCGGCATTCGCGTGGAGCAGCCTCAGAACCAGCCGGTGCTGCTGCTGCGCGAATCCAACGGTGACCGGTACCTGCCGATCTGGATCGGCCAGTCCGAAGCCGCCGCGATCGCGCTCGAGCAGCAGGGTGTCGAGCCGGCCCGGCCGCTGACCCACGACCTGATCCGCGACCTGATCGCCGCACTCGGGCACTCACTGCGTGAGGTCCGCATCGTCGACCTGCAGGAGGGCACCTTCTACGCCGACCTCGTCTTCGACCGCGACATCAAGGTGTCGGCGCGGCCGTCGGATTCGGTGGCGATCGCGTTGCGCGTCGGCGTCCCGATCTACGTCGAGGAGGCGGTGCTGGCCGAGGCCGGCCTGCTGATTCCCGACGAGAACGACGAGGAGGCCGCGGGCGCCGTCCGTGAGGACGAGGTGGAGAAGTTCAAGGAGTTCCTGGACAGCGTGTCGCCCGACGACTTCAAGGCGACCTGATTCCGGCCGTGGCTCCGTCGATGGTCACGGATGCGTCTCAACTGGCGACTCCGGCGTCGACACGCGGCGCAGGTGCCCGGCAACGGTGGAGCAGGCCGCCATACTTTGAGGGCGACGGGCAGTCACAGGCCGTCGGAAAGCGTATGCTCGGACACATTCGGACTCGTGGCGGGTGGACTGCAGTGCAGGTCAACGCAGTTTCCCCGCGAGCGGGTTCGGTCGGCGAGAGGATTCCATAGTGGGCGACACGCCACGTCAGGAGCAGCTGGATCTGTCCTCCGGCGAGAGGGCGGCCAACCCGGCCACCGCACCGGTCGGCGAACCCGTCCAGGGCGGCCTGTTCCCCGACGACTCGGTGCCCGACGAACTCGTCGGCTACCGCGGGCCGAGCGCCTGCCAGATCGCCGGCATCACCTACCGGCAGCTGGACTACTGGGCCCGCACGTCGCTGGTGGTGCCCTCCATCCGGGGCGCCGCAGGGTCGGGCAGCCAGCGGCTGTACTCGTTCAAGGACATCCTGGTCCTCAAGATCGTCAAGCGACTGCTGGACACCGGCATCTCGCTGCACAACATCCGGGTCGCCGTCGAGCACCTGCGTCAGCGCGGCGTCAGCGACCTGGCCAACATCACGCTGTTCTCCGACGGCACCACCGTCTACGAGTGCACCTCCGCCGAGGAGGTGGTCGACCTGCTGCAGGGCGGCCAGGGCGTGTTCGGTATCGCCGTCTCCGGCGCGATGCGGGAACTGACCGGCGCGATCGCGGACTTCCCCGGCGAGCGGGCCGACGGCGGCGAGTCGATCGCCGCTCCCGAGGACGAGCTCGCGTCGCGGCGCAAGCACCGCGACCGCAAGATCGGCTGACCAGGCACCACTTCTGCGCCGCGCGGCACGCGGTGCACGGCGACGGCATCGGCCGACCGCTAGACTGGTCGACGCATCGCCCACACGCGGGAGAGTTCCGTGGCTGCACGTCACGGGCGCCGAAGGAGCAACACCTCTCCGTCAACCTCTCAGGCACCCAGGACCGCGCGTGACCCCGATGCCTCTGGAAAGTGGTGGACCCGCCGGGCACGGCGGCCGTCCACCCGCCCATGGGGAAAGGCGCTCGCGCCGAATCTCTCAGGCACCGACGACAGAGGGAGAGGAACCCGAGCGGTACGCAGCGGTTTCCGCCCTCACGCGTCAGGAGTGCTGACCAGTGGTTGACACCCACCCAACCCGTTTCGCCGACCGGCACATCGGCCCCGATGCCGACGCCGTCGCCACGATGCTCGACACCATCGGTGTGGCGTCGCTGCAGGAACTCGCCGACAAGGCGCTCCCCGCGGACATCATCGACGCGCTGTCGGCCGACGGTGTGGCGCCCGGGCTGGAGCAGCTGCCGCCGGCGGCCTCCGAGCAGGAGGCGCTCGCCGAACTGCGCGCGCTCGCGGACTCGAACACCGTGGCCGTGTCGATGATCGGGCAGGGCTACTTCGACACGCTGACGCCGCCGGTGCTGCGCCGCAACATCCTCGAGAACCCCGCGTGGTACACCGCCTACACCCCTTACCAGCCGGAGATCAGCCAGGGCCGGCTGGAGGCTCTGCTCAACTTCCAGACCATGGTCTGTGACCTGACCGGCCTCGAGGTGTCCAACGCGTCGATGCTCGACGAGGGCACGGCCGCCGCCGAGGCGATGACGCTGATGCAGCGGGCGGGCAAGAGCAAGTCCCACCGGCTGGCCGTCGACGTGGACGTCTACACCCAGACCGCGGCGGTGCTCGCCACCCGGGCCGCACCGCTGGGCATCGAGATCGTCACCGCGGACCTCCGCGACGGACTGCCCGACGGCGACTTCTTCGGCGTCATCGCCCAGCTGCCCGGCGCGAGCGGGGCGGTGGTGGACTGGTCGGCCCTGGTCACCGAGGCGCACGAACGCGGGGCGCTGGTCGCCTTCGGCGCAGACCTGCTCGCGCTGACCCTGATCACCCCGCCCGGCGAGTTCGGCGCCGACGTCGCGTTCGGCACCACCCAGCGGTTCGGCGTGCCGATGGGCTTCGGCGGACCGCACGCCGGCTACCTCGCGGTGCACACCAAGCACGCCCGGCAGCTTCCCGGCCGGCTGGTCGGGGTGTCCGTGGACGCGGACGGCTCGCCGGCGTACCGGCTGGCGCTGCAGACCCGCGAACAGCACATCCGCCGTGACAAGGCGACCAGCAACATCTGCACCGCCCAGGTGCTGCTTGCGGTGATCGCCGCGATGTACGCCAGCTATCACGGTCCCGAGGGGCTGACGTCGATCGCGCGACGGGTGCACGGACACGCCCGCGCCGTCGCCACCGGACTGGCCGACGCCGGGGTGGAGGTGGTGCACGACGCCTTCTTCGACACCGTGCTCGCCCGCGTGCCGGGTCGCGCCGCGCAGGTCCGCGACGAGGCCAAGGCGAGCGGCATCAACGTCTGGCAGGTCGACGCCGATCACGTCTCGGTCTCCTGCGACGAGGCCACCACCGCCGAGCACGTCGCGACGGTGCTGTCGGCGTTCGGCGCCGACCGCGGCGGCGCGCCCTTCGCCGGGCCCGAGATCGCCACCCGCACTTCGGAATTCATGACCCATCCGGCGTTCTCGCGGTACCGCACCGAGACCGAGATGATGCGGTACCTGCGGTCGCTGGCCGACAAGGACATCGCCCTGGACCGCAGCATGATCCCGCTCGGGTCGTGCACGATGAAACTCAATGCGGCCGCCGAGATGGAACCCATCACCTGGCCGGAGTTCGCCCGTCAGCACCCGTTCGCCCCCGCCTCGGACACCCCGGGCCTGCGCAGGCTGATCGCCGATCTGCAGGAGTGGTTGACCGACATCACCGGGTACGACGAGATCTCGCTGCAGCCCAACGCCGGCTCGCAGGGCGAATACGCCGGACTGCTGGCGATCCAGGCCTACCACCTCAGCCGCGGTGACGCCGAACGCAACATCTGCCTCATCCCGTCGAGCGCGCACGGCACCAACGCGGCGTCGGCGGCGCTGGCGGGTATGCGGGTGGCGGTGGTGGCCTGCCGCCCCAACGGTGACGTGGACCTCGACGACCTGCGGGCCAAGGTGGCCGAGCACGCGGAACGCCTTGCGGCGCTGATGATCACCTATCCCTCCACGCACGGGGTGTACGAGCACGACGTCGCCGACATCTGCGCTGCCGTGCACGACGCGGGCGGTCAGGTCTACGTCGACGGCGCCAACCTCAACGCGCTGGTGGGTCTGGCGCGCCCGGGCCGGTTCGGCGGCGACGTCAGCCACCTGAACCTGCACAAGACGTTCTGCATCCCGCACGGCGGCGGCGGCCCCGGCGTCGGTCCGGTGGCGGTGCGGTCGCATCTGGCGCCCTACCTGCCCGGCCACCCGCTGGCCGACGAACTCGGTGACGACTACACCGTGTCGGCCGCGCCGTACGGATCGGCGTCGATCCTGCCGATCACCTGGGCCTACATCCGGATGATGGGGGCCGCGGGACTGCGTTCGGCGTCGTTGACGGCGATCGCCTCGGCCAACTACATCGCCCGCCGGCTCGACGAGTACTACCCGGTGCTCTACACCGGCGAGAACGGCATGGTCGCCCACGAGTGCATCCTGGATCTGCGCCCCATCACCAAGCAGACCGGCGTCACCGTCGACGATGTCGCGAAACGGTTGGCGGACTACGGTTTCCATGCTCCGACGATGAGCTTCCCGGTGGCCGGCACCCTGATGGTGGAGCCCACCGAGAGTGAGAGCCTGACCGAGGTCGACGCCTTCATCGCGGCCATGATCGCCATCCGCGCGGAGATCGACCGTGTCGGATCGGGGGAGTGGTCGGTCGACGACAACCCGCTGCGCGGCGCACCGCACACCGCGGAGTGCCTGCTGGTGGCGGACTGGGACCACCCGTACACCCGCGAGGAGGCCGCCTACCCGCTCGGCAAGGGTCACCGGCCGAAGGTGTGGCCACCGGTGCGCCGCATCGACGGCGCCTACGGCGACCGCAACCTGGTGTGCTCGTGCCCGCCGGTCGAGGCGTTCGCCTGAGTCAGGGCCACATCGACGGGAAGTGCACGACCTGCCCCACCCCGACATGGTCGGGATCGGTGATCAGGTTGGCCGCGGCGGTCAGCTTCACCGCGGTCAGCGTGCGGTCTGCGCCGTAGTCGCCGTACTCGTCGGTGGCCAGCCGCCACAGGGTGTCGCCGCGAATCACGCTGCGGCGCCGGTTCATCCGCGGCCGGGTCAGCAGGGTCCCGGGCGGGTGGACGGATCCGCCCAGCCGGTTGGCGATCGCGATGATCGTCCAGAACGTCGGGACGCCGTACCAGTCGCCCGCGAGGGTCTCCAGGGTTTCCCCCTCGGCCATCGTGTGGTGCCCGGCGTCGGCCAGGTCCGGCACCACCAGCCATTCGCCGACCTCGAGCGGACGCTGCGCGGCCCCGCTGGCGATCTCGTAGACCCCGCTCATCGCCACGTCGTGGTAGAAGCGCCGCGCCAGATCGGCCTTCCGATCACCGGCGCGGACCTGGTATCGGTACGTGACGTAGGGGATCGCCAACTCCTGGCCGACGACGATGTCGTCGGAGTCGGCCAGGTCGTTGGCCACCGCGATCACCCTGTGACGGCGGCCGTCACCGTAGAACTGTTCGGCGATGCCCCACAGGGTGTCGCCTGCCTTGACGGAGTATTTGTTGCCCATGCGCTCAGGGTCGGCGCGCCGGAGCGCTCTGGCACGAGTAGTGCGCTACCCGAGTCACCCGGCGTCACCCGGCGTCACCCGGCGTCACCCGGTGTCGCCGGGGCTCAGCCGAGGAAGCGGGTGATCGCGCCGGTCAGGTCGGGGGAACTGGAGGTGCCCAGGTTCTGGTAGGTGCCGCGGGTGGTCTGCGCGACGGCCTCCCAGGTGGCCTGATCGGCGTCGGAGCCGAAGTCGATGACGTTCACCGCCACCGGGCGCGCGGGGTCGAAGGCCTCCCGGACGAAGGCCTGAAGGCCCGCCCCGTCCAGCGATTGGTCCGTGTGCGGGCCCTCGGTGATCACCAGCACCGAATTGGGTTGTCCTGGCCGGAAGTTCGCGAGTGCCTCGTTGTAGACCAGACGCAGCGTGGTGAACGAGACGGCACCGCCCGACGACGACGCCAACGAATCCAGTGTCGTCGTCAGGGTCTGCGAACGCGGTGTGCCTGCGACGGGCTCCGACAGCGGACCCATCGGCACCCGCGAGGAGCCGGCTGCGCCGTCGAAGGTCCACAGTCCGACGGCCGCGGTCGGCGGCAGCGTGTCGATGCGGGGGATCAGGGCGTTGACGACATTGCCCATCCGCGAGTTGTTGCCCTCGGCGGCGGGCATCGACTGGTCGAGCATGATCGTGACCGCTGAACCCTTCGCAGGTGCGGTCAACGCGTCGGCCATGGTGGCGCGCATCGCGCTGTCGCCGATGGACAGCGGCGCCGACACCGGCGCGAACGCGGTGACGTCGCTGGCAGGCGGAGTGGCGCCCTCGGCGCGGAAGCCGGCCTTGGCCAGTTCGGCTAGCCCCTCGGGTTTGCGCATGAAGCGGGCGAACTCACTGGCCGCCGCGACCTGCTCCTTGGACAGCCAGTCTCCGGACAGCAGGACGGTGGGGTAGTCGGCGGTGGCCGTCGGGCCGGGCGGCAGCCAGGACACCAGCGTGTTCTTCGCATTGGGCAGTGACGCGCCGCGCTGGAACAGCTGCTGCTCGGTGACCGCGACCGCATGCACCGGGGCCGTCGCCGGGTCGGGCGCCTTCACCAGCGCGTCGATCGCCGTACCCGCTTTGTCGTCGGCCAGTTTCGGCTGGCCCGCCAGCAGCGTGTTGACCGCGGACATCCCGCCGCTCGCCGGTGCGCCCGGCGGGGCCGACGCGGCGGCGACCGCCTCGGCGGCGAGGTAGGACGCGTCGCTGTCACCGCTGCGCGGAAGCGCCAGCTTCAGCGAACCCCACCCGGGCAGGTTGAGCCCGTCGAGACCGGTCGGGTTGGTCTGCAGCCTGGGCAGGGTCGACCAGTTCTGCTGTCCGAGCGCCGCTCTCATCTGCGGACGGACGGCCAGCAGCACCGGCGAGGTGACCAGGGACCGGCTGTCGTCGATGGTCTGCGGACCGGAAGCGGCCTCGAGGCGCGCCGCGGAGATGCTGCTGGCGGGGACCCACAGCGCGGGCCGTTCGCCGAGGTCGGCCGGCCAGTCCCCGGTGAACCCGTTGACCACCTGGTCCGATCCTGCGGGCTTGACACCGATCTTCACGCAGCGGTCGCCGACCGGGCTCGCGGTCTCGTTGTATCCGTTGGCCAATGCCTCGATCTGCGGTGCGATGGACGGGTCGGCCAGCACGGCCACCGTGAGTTCACCGTCGACGCAGCGCGCGGCGGCGACGTCGCTGCGGTCGGACAGCGCGTCACCGAAGAAGCGCCACAGGATGACGGCGGCCACCACCACGACGACGGTCACCAGGGCGGCGATCACGCCGACGCTGACCCCGCGCCGCCCCGACGCGACGGCGCGGTGGCTGCCGGTCCATTCCCCGCCGTCCCAGTCACCGCTGTGCTGGGGGCCTGCCGGTGTGGACGGCGGCGGTCCGCCGGTGCCGGCGGCGCCGCCGGGCCCGTAGTCGTCGTCGTAATCGTCGTCGACGTCGTCATCGGGGTGGTCGTCGCCGCGGAAGCCGCCGTATTCGTCGCGGCGGTGGTCACGGGACGCGCCGAATCCGTGGTCCTGCAGATCGGGCTGATCGTGCTCGGGATCGCGGTAGCCGGAGTCCCGGTAGCCGGGAGCCCGGTGGCCGGGATCGCCGTAGCCGGCGTCCCGGTAGTCGGTGTCCCGCTCGCCCGCGTCCGGATACTCGGTGCGGCGGTGCGCGGTCGTCGGGAAGTCGTCGGCCGGATAGTCGTCCGCGTCGTGATCCGGGTCCTGGTCCGGGTAGCCCGGATCCTGGCCGCGCCGGTCCCCGTACTCCGGTCGCCGGTACTCCGCAGGCGGGCCGGGTTCTCCGTAGTCGCGCCCCGAACGCGGATGCAGCGTTCCCGGATCCTCGGCGGAAGTTCCGTTCTGCGGCGGGATTTCCGGTTCGTCCGCGGAGTCCTCGGGATCCGGAATGCTGTGCCTACCCATTCCTGCTCCCGTGTTCGTCTCGTCGACCGGTCATTTCCGACCGGTCATCAATGCAACGCCGAAGTCTAGTCAACGCCGATGACCCCGGATGCCGGGTCAGGTCAGCTGCGGGCGCCCGAAGCGGCCTTGAACTCGCGCCGGCGGCGATGCAGGATCGGCTCGGTGTAGCCGTTGGGCTGCGCAGTGCCGGACAGGATGAGCTCCTGGGCCGCCTGGAACGCCACGCTGCCCTCCGGGTCGGTCGCCATCGGCAGGTACTTCTCGTCGCCCGCGTTCTGCTCGTCCACCACCGCGGCCATCCGGCGCAGGCTGGTCTTCACGTCGTCCTCGGTGATCACGCCGTGCCGCAGCCAGTTCGACAGCAGCTGGCTGGAGATCCGCAGCGTGGCACGGTCCTCCATCAGCGCCACGTTGTGGATGTCGGGCACCTTCGACGAGCCCACTCCCTGGTCGATCCAACGCACCACGTAGCCCAGGATCGACTGACAGTTGTTGTCGACCTCCTCGCGGATCTCCTCGGGCGCCCACGCCAGCTCCTTGGCCAGCGGGATGGTCAGCAGATCGGCCAGGCTCGCGCGCTGCTTGCCCGCCAGTTCCTGCTGCACGGCGGCCACGTCCACCTGGTGGTAGTGCATCGCGTGCAGCGTCGCCGCGGTCGGCGACGGCACCCACGCGGTGGTGGCGCCGGCCTTGGGCTGCCCGATCTTCTGCTCGACCATGTCGCCCATCAGATCGGTCATCGCCCACATGCCCTTGCCGATCTGGGCGCGGCCCACGAAGCCCGCGGCCAGGCCGATGTCGACGTTGTTGTCCTCGTAGGCCTTGATCCACGGCTGACTCTTCATCGACGCCTTGCGGATCATCGGGCCGGCTTCCATCGAGGTGTGGATCTCGTCGCCGGTGCGGTCGAGGAAGCCGGTGTTGATGAACACCACCCGGTCGGCGGCGGCCTTGATGCAGGCCTTGAGGTTGACCGTGGTGCGCCGCTCCTCGTCCATGATCCCGACCTTGAGCGTGTTCTGCGGCAGGCCCAGCACGTCCTCGACGCGGCTGAACAGCTCGACGGTGTAGGCGACCTCGTCGGGTCCGTGCATCTTCGGCTTGACGATGTAGACCGACCCGGTGCGGCTGTTGGCCAGCGGACCGTTGCCGCCTCCGGCGCGCAGTCCGTGGACCGCGGCCAGGCTGGTGAACAGGGCGTCCTGAACGCCTTCGTAGACCTCGTTGCCCTGGGCGTCCACGATCGCGTCGTTCGTCATCAGGTGACCGACGTTGCGCACGAACAGCAGGCTGCGGCCGGGCACCGTGAGCTCGCCCTCGCCGTCCGGGGTGGTGTAGGTGCGGTCCTCGTTGAGCACCCGGGTGAAGCTCTTGCCGTCCTTGCTGACCGGAGCCGAGAGGTCACCGCGCATCAGTCCCAGCCAGTTGCGGTAGGCGGCCGTCTTGTCGTCGGCGTCGACCGCGGCGACGGCGTCCTCGAAGTCGATGATCGTGGTGACCGCGGACTCCAGCACGACGTCCTTGACGCCCGCGGTGTCGGTGGAACCGATCGGGGAGTCGGGATCGATCAGGACCTCGATGTGCAGTCCGTGGTGGCGCAGCAGGAACGACCACTGCGGCGACCCGAAGTCGCCGGTGTAGCCGACGAACTGTTCGGGCTCCGCCAGACCGGTGGACTCGCCGTCGCCGAGCTCGGCCAGCAGCTGCCCGTCGTCGATCTTGAAGCCGGTCGGGTCCGACCAGGAACCCGTCGCCAGCGGCACGCTCTCGTCGAGGAACCGGCGGGCGTAGGCGATGACCTTGTCGCCACGCACCCGGTTGTAGCCGCTGCCCTGTTCGGCGCCGTCCTCCTCGGAGATGACGTCGGTGCCGTACAGCGCGTCGTACAGCGAACCCCAGCGGGCGTTGGCGGCGTTGAGGGCGAACCGGGCGTTGGTGACCGGCACGACCAGCTGCGGACCGGCGGTCGAGGTGATCTCCGCGTCCACGTTCTCGGTGGTGATGGTGAAGTCACCCGGATCGCCGGCGAGGTAGCCGATGTCGGTGAGGAACTGCTGGTACTCGTCGGCGTCGAGCGGGCCGATCGCGCGCTGGCGGTGCCACTTGTCGATCTGCGCCTGCAGGTCGTCACGGCGGGCCAGCAGCTCGGTGTTCCGTGGAGTGAGGTCGGCGACCACCTTGTCGACGCCCGACCAGAAGCTGTCCGGGTCGATGTCGGTGCCGGGCAGCGCCTCGTCGTTGACGAAGTCGTACAGCACCCGGGCCACGCGCAGATTTCCCACCTCGACGCGATCGGTCATCGTTTCCTCCTCGCTCACCGGCACGTCCGCTGACGCGACGCGCGTTGACTCACCTTACCCACCGGTAACGTCGGCCCCCGCGCCGCGCGCCGCCGTGCGCAGCAGGTCACATCTGCCGGCGAGGGTGGCTCGCAGCGGTGCGGCCCGCTCCGCGATCTCCTGCTGGGCGCGCACGTACTCCGCCCGACCCGCCGGTGTCTCGACGGCGATCGGGTCGAATCCGTACCCGCTGAGGTCGTACGGGCTGGCCCGCATGTCCAGCTCCCGCGCGTCGGCGGCCAGCTCGAGACAATCCATCACCAGCTCGGAGGACACCAACGGTCCCAGCTTGTAGGCCCATTTGTAGCAATCCATCGCGGCATGGACACAACCCGGTTGCTCGGTGGCGATCTGGCGGTCGCGGGTGAGGCGTTCGGAGTTGCGGCCCGCGGCAGCATCGGTGAAGAATCGGAAAGCGTCGAAATGGCTGCAGCGCAACGGCATCAACTCGACCACCGCGTCGGTGCCCGTCGAGCCGAGGCGCAGCGGCACCTGCGCGTGGCGGACCTCGGGGGCGCGGTACACCATCGCCCACTCGTGCAGCCCGAAGCAGTTCATCCGGGGTGCCCGCCGGGCGGTCGCCGTCAGCAGGTCGGCGATGAACCCGACGGTGTCGGCCCGTCCGGCCACGTATTCCGTGCTGACGGTGACACCCTGCGGCGTGTGGTGATAGCCGGCGATGTCCAGGTGGCGCGCGGCGGACTCGCCCGCGAGTACCACCCCGAAGCCCGGGTGCCAGCGGCGCAGCAGACGCGGCCGCAGGTTGTAGTAGGTGAACAGGAAGTCCCACACCGGATGTGCCCGGCCGGCGCGCCGGCGGGCCAGATGCGGCGCGCAGAACGCGTCGACGCGTTCCCGGTGAGCCGATTCGCGTGCCCGCCAGTCGGATTCGGCGAGCACGGTCCCGGCGCGCAGTGGCCCGTCAGCCACCTTCGCGCGCAGTGGCACGTCAGCCGCCTTCGCGCGCAGCGCGACCTCAGACACGGTGGGTGCCGTCCCGCACCGTCCCCACGAGGTCCTCGACCAGGTCCTCCAGCGCCACCATCGCCGTCACCGTGCCGTCGGTGGTGACCAGGGCCAGGTGGCTGTTGTCGCGCCGCAGCCGGGTCAGGGCATCGGGCAGCGGAAGCGACGCGGGCAGCGTGAGCAGCGGGCGCACCAACGAGCGGTCCAGCACCGCCTTCGGGTCGTGCACCAGCGGCAGCACGTCCTTGATGTGCAGATAGCCGACGTACTCGCCGGACGGCCCCGCGACGGGGAAGCGTGAGTAGCCGGTCTCGGCGAGTGCCCGTTCGACCGCGCCCACGGTCGGGCCGGAGTCCGCGGCTGTGGCGGACACGGTGTGGATCTCGCTGAGCGGCATCGCCACGTCGCGGACCACGCGGTTGCGGATCTGCAGCGCGCGGGTCAGCCGGGTGTGCTCCTCGGTGTCGAGCAGACCCTCGGACACCGACTCGGCGATCATCTCCGAGAGCTCCACCGTGGACACCGCCACCGCCAGCTCGTCCTTCGGCTCCACCCCGAATGCCCGCAGCGTGCTGTTGGCGCACCAGTTGTAGAACGCGATGAACGGTCGAGCCGCCCGGATGTAGATCAGGTAGACCGGGATCAACAGCATCGCCGTGGATTCCGGGCCCGCGATGGCGATGTTCTTCGGGACCATCTCACCGAGCAGGACGTGCAGCGTCACCACGATGCCGAGTGCCACCACGAACGACACGGTGTGCAGCACCGCGTCGGGGATGCCGACGAGCCCGAACGGCTTCTCCAGCAGGTGAGCCACCGCGGGCTCGCCCACCCGGCCGAGGAGGATCGAGCACACGGTGATGCCCAACTGGGAGCCGGCCAGCATCAGCGACAGATTCTCACCGGCCCGGATGACGGTGACGGCGCTGCTCTTGCCCTGTTCCACCAGCGCCTCGAGCCGGTCGCGGCGCGCGGAGATCAGCGCGAACTCCGAGCCGACGAAGAACGCGTTGGCCGCCAGCAGCAGCACGGTCAGCAGCACGCCGAAGAGGTCGCCGCCCATCAGTCGTCCCGCTCCTCGTCCTCGATCTCGCCGCGTCGGCCCAGCTCGGTCAGCTCGAGCTGATCGATGCGCCTGCCGTCCATCTGCACCACGGTCGCCAGCCAGTGCACCGGGTCGTCCAGGACGGTGTCCGGGTCGAAGGCGGTGAGCTCGACGGTCTCCCCGGGTTCAGGGATGTGGCCGAGTTCCTCCAGCACCAGTCCGCCGATCGTCTCGTATTCGCCTTCGGGCGCCCGGAATCCGGTCTCGGTGGCCACCTCGTCGATCCGCAGCAGGCCCGACACCTTCCAGCCGCCACCGGCGGGCTGCACGTCGGGGGTCGCGTCGTCGTGCTCGTCGCGCACGTCGCCGACGATCTCCTCGATGAGGTCCTCGACGGTGACCATGCCCGCGGTGCCGCCGTACTCGTCGACGACCAGGGCGGTCTGCAGGCCGTTGGCGCGGATCTGGGTCATCACCGCGTCGCCGTCGAGCGTCGACGGCACGGTGGCCACAGGCAGCGCCAAGGTCGCCAGCCGGGTGCTCGTCCGCTCGTCGTGCGGTATCGCGAACACCTGCTTGACGTGCACCATTCCGATCGTCGAGTCGAGGTCGCCCTCCACGATCGGGAAGCGCGAGTACCCGGTGCCGATCGCCGCCTCGATGAGGTCGGCCACGGTGTCGTCGGCCTGCATCGCCTCGATCTCGGTGCGCGGGGTCATCAGTTCCTCGGCGGTGCGCTCACCGAACTGCAGCGACCGGTCCATCAGCACCGCGGTGACCGGGTCCAGTGATCCGCTGCGCGCCGAGTTGCGCACCAGCGAGATCAGTTCCTGCGCCGAGCGGGCCGAGCGGAGCTCCTCGGCGGGTTCGATGCCGAGGCGGCGCAGGATCCAGTTGGCGGTGCCGTTGGTCATCCGGATGAGCGGGGTGGCCAGCATCGAGAACAGCAGCTGCGGCGGCGCCGACGCGCGCGCGGTCGGCACCGGCCGTGCGACGGCCAGGTTCTTGGGCACCAGTTCGCCGAAGATCATCGACACCGAGGTGGCGATCAGGATAGCCAGCACCAGCGCCAGTCCGCCGGCGATGTTGGCGGGAAGGCCGAGCGCGTCAAGGCCGGGTTGCAGCAGCCGCGCGACGACGGGTTCGGCGAGGTAGCCGGTGGCCAGCGTGGTGATGGAGATGCCGACCTGCGCCCCGGATAGCTGAAACGACAGCGTGCGGTGCGCCCGGCGGACCATGTGGTCGCGGCGGTCGCCGTCGCGGGCGTTGGCCTCGACGGTGCTGCGCTCCAGCGCGGTGAGCGAGAACTCCGCCGCCACGAACACGGCGGTGCCTGCGGTCAGCACGATGATGGCCAGCACCGACAGGAGCGACAGGGTGACGCTCACTCCATTCTCCCCGCGGGGGCGCCGGGCACGAGGCCCGGCCGACTAGGGGAGGGTTCTGCGTCGGACTGCTCCGGGGACGGCTGCTCGGCCCGGCAGGCCCGTTCGGTACCGGGGCCATCGGCGGGTGCCTGCGGCACGTAGTCCCTTCCTCGTTCGGCGAATGAGAATCCAATGGTAACCGGTGCGCTGTGCGGCCCGCGCGCTCGTGGTGACCAGGCGGCGACCCGTCGCCAGAGCTGAGCCTGTCCTCAGTCGCTCGGTGATAAGTTGCCAGAGCCGGGTCGGCTCACAGCGGCCTCACAGCGCACGACGAAAGCGGGTCGATTCATGCGTTTCGCCTTGTCACGCCTCACGGCCGCGGTGTGCGCCGCCGCCACCGTGCTGTCCCTGACCTCGTGCGGCGGCTCGGATTCCGTCGACGCGAGTGAGTCGCTGGTGGTGTACTCCGGCCGCAGCGAGGAGCTCGTCGGGCCGCTGCTGGAGAAGTTCAAGGCCGAGACGGGGCTCAACGTGGAGGCGCGCTACGCCAGTTCCGGCGAGATGGCCGCCCAGCTGATCACCGAGGGCGACAAGTCGCCCGCCGACGTGTTCCTGTCCCAGGACGCCGGGGCGCTCGGCGCGGTCGCCAAGGCCGGACTGTTCGCCCAGATCGACACCGCGACACTGGAAGCCGTACCGGCCAATTACTCGGCGGCCGACGGCACCTGGGTTGGCGTGTCGGGCCGCGCGCGGGTGGTGGTGTTCAATCCGCGGCTCGCACCGAATCCGCCCGACACCATTGACGGCGTGCTGGCGCCGGAGTGGAAGGACAAGATCGGGTTCGCGCCGAGCAACGCGTCGTGGCAGTCGTTCGTCACCGGCCTGCGGGTGGTGCGCGGCGATGCGGGCGCCGAGCAGTGGCTGCGCGCGTTCAAGGCGCAGAACCCGAAGGCCTACGAGAACAACGTCGCGGTCCGCGATGCCGTCGACAAGGGTGAGGTCGCGCTCGGTCTGGTGAATCACTACTACCTGTACGAGCTGATCGACGCCAAGGGCGGGGGCGCGGTGACCGCGCAGAACAACTTCATGGCGCCGGGCGACCCGGGTGGCCTGGTCAACGTCGCCGGTGTCGGCGTCCTCAAGTCGGCACCGAATCCTGCTGGGGCGCAACGGTTTGCGGCCTACCTGGTGGGCAAGACCGCCCAGGAGTACTTCGCCGGCGAGACCAAGGAGTACCCGCTGGTCGCCGGCGTCCCGACCGCCGAGGGCATGCCGCCGCTGGCCGATCTGCAGCCTCCCGCGGTGGACCTGTCCCAGCTCGACGACCTCGAGGCGACCCAGGAGATGCTGGTCGCAACCGGGTTGCTGACGAACTGATCCGGGTGCGGCGAGCCGGGGTGCGCCGTCGGCCGCCCGCGCTGCTGCTTGGCGCCGCCGCGGGTGTCTCAGCGGCCACGCTGCTGCCTCTGTATTACCTCGGCGACCGGGCGATGGCCCGCGGCTGGGCGTTCGTCGCCGACGAACTCGCCCAGCAGCGGACGGCCGCCCTGGTGGGCCGGTCGCTGCTGCTGGTGGTCGTGGTGACCGCGGGATGCGTGGTGCTCGGCGTGGGGTTCGCGGTGCTGCTCACCCGCACCGACCTGCCGTTCCGGCGGCTCTTCGGCGTCGTCCTGGCCCTGCCGCTGGCGATTCCGAGTTACCTGCTGGCGTTCCTGTGGCTGTCGGTGCAGCCCGCGGTGGCCGGCTTCTGGGGCGCGTGCCTGGTGCTCACCCTCGGCTGCTATCCGTACGTCTTGCTGACCACCACGGCGGCCCTGAACCGGATGGACCCCGCCCACGAGGAGGTGGCCCGCTCGCTCGGGCTGTCCGGCCTCGCCGTGCTGTTCCGGGTGACGCTGCGCCGGGTACGCGCCGCCGTCGCGGCAGGCGCGCTGCTGGTGGCGCTGTACGTGATCAGCGACTTCGGCGCCGTCGCCGCCATGCGCTACGAGGTGTTCACGTGGGTGATCTACGGCGCGTACCGCTCGGGGTTCAACCCGTCGCGGGCCGCCGTGCTGTCGCTGGTGCTGATGGTGTTCGCGCTCGCGCTGGTGATGCTCGAAGGCCGGGCACGCGGCCGTGCGGCGGCCTACCGGGTCGGCGGCGGCTCGGCACGGGCGGCGCCGGTGGCTGCGCTGGGGCCGTGGCGGCCGGTCGCGGCGGCGGGTGCGCTGGCCGTCGTCGCCGCGGCGCTGGTGGTTCCGGTCGTCGCGCTCGCCGACTGGCTGCTTGCCGCGGGACCGCGCTGGGATTCCGGTGAGTGGTCGGCCGCGGTGGTCTCGACGCTGTGGCTGTCGGCGGTGGCGGCGGTGGTGTGCACGGCGGCGGCGGTGCCGCTCGGCGTGCTGGTGGCGCGGTACCGCAGTCCGGTGACCCGGACGCTCGAGGGGGCGAGCTACGTGGCGCACGGGCTGCCGGGGATCGTCATCGCGATCGCCATGGTGTCGGTCGGCATCGTGGCGTTGCGCCCGTTCTACCAGCGTGAGCCGCTGCTGATCCTGGCTTACGCCGTGCTGTTGGTGCCGGTGGCCGTCGGGTCGGTCCGGGCCGCGATCGAGGCGACGCCGGTGCGGCACGAGGAGGTGGCCCGCTCGCTGGGGCGCGGGCCGTTCGCCGCGTTCGCCTCGATCACCGCCCGCGGCGCCGCGCCGGGCATCGCCGCGGGTGCGGCGCTGGTGCTGCTCACCTGCATGAAGGAGTTGCCGATCACGCTGCTGCTGCGGCCGACCGGCACCGACACGATGGCCACCCGGCTGTGGACCTACAGCTCGGTCAGTGACTACGCGTCCGCGGCGCCGTATGCGGCCGCGCTGGTGGTACTCGCCGCGCTCCCGACGGCCGCGATCGGCCTGTGGAGTGCGCAGGTGGTGGAGGTGCGTGACACGTGAGTGCGGGAGACCAACCGATGCCGGGCGTCGCAGGTGTGCGCATCCGCGGGCTGGGCAAGTCGTTCGACGGGCGGCGCGTGCTGTCCGGTCTTGATCTCGACGTCGCGGCGGGCACCATCAGCGCGGTGCTCGGCCCGTCGGGCTGCGGCAAGACGACGCTGCTGCGCATCGTCGCCGGATTCGAGGAACCCGACGCCGGAACGGTCGGCGTCGGAGACGGGATCGTGTGCGGCGACGGCGCGGCGGTGCCCGCCCACCGGCGCCGGATCGGCCTCATGCCGCAGGAGGGTGCCTTGTTCCCGCACCTCAGCGCCGCGGAGAACATCGCGTTCGGGCTGCCGAGGCGGCGGCGCGCCGATGCGGCGGACACCGTTCGGCACTGGCTCGACATGGTGGGACTCGACGGCAGCGGCGACGCCCGGCCGCACGAGCTGTCGGGCGGGCAGCAGCAGCGGGTGGCGCTGGCCCGTGCACTGGCCGCGCGGCCAAGGGTGGTGCTGCTCGACGAGCCCTTCGCGGCGCTCGACGCCGGGCTGCGCACGCGGGTGCGCGAGGACATCGCAGCAATCCTGCGGGACACCGGCACCACGGCCGTACTGGTCACCCACGATCAGGCCGAGGGACTCTCGCTCGCCGATTCGGTGGCGCTGCTGATGAACGGGCAGATGGTGCAGGCCGGCACGCCGACCGAGGTCTACGACCGGCCGCGGACCCTGGCGGCCGCCCGGTTCGTCGGTGCGGCCGTCGAGATCGGTGGCGAGTGCCGCGCCGGTGTGGTCCGCACCGCGCTGGGCGCCCATCCGACGCGGATGCCCGTCGACGACGGCGACGTGGTCGTCGTGCTGCGGCCCGAACAGCTGCGGCTGACCGAGGACGGGGCGCCTGCGGTGGTGACCGCGCACCGGTTCTACGGCCCGGACAGCTCGGTGCACGTCACGCTCGCGGACGGTACGCCGCTGGTGGTGCGCCGCATCGGCGACGTCGACGTCGCGCCGGGCCAGCCGGTCAGCGTGAGCGTGGCGGACGCCGTACTGGCGTACCCCTCACCAGCCGGTGGGCAGCGGATGGCCCTCGGCGAAGCCGGCGGCTGACTGCACGCCGAGCACCACCTTGTCGTGCAGTTCGGGAAGCGTGGTGGCACCGACGTAGGTGCAGGTGCTGCGGACCCCGGAGGTGATGTGGTCGAGCAGGTCCTCCACCCCGCCGCGGGACGGGTCGAGACCCATCCGCGAGGTGGAGATGCCCTCTTCGAAGAGACCCTTGCGTGCGCGGTCGAACGCGCTGTCGGCGGAGGTGCGCGCCGCGACCGCGCGCTTGGAGGCCATCCCGTAGCTCTCCTTGTACGGCCGGTCGTCCCGGTCGCGCATCAGGTCGCCCGGCGACTCGTAGGTGCCGGCGAACCAGGAACCGATCATCACGTTGGCGGCCCCTGCGGCCAGCGCGAGCGCGACGTCCCGCGGGTGCCGCACCCCACCGTCGGCCCACACGTGAGCGCCGAGTTCCCTTGCAGCGGCTGCACATTCGACCACCGCGGAGAACTGCGGGCGGCCGACTCCGGTCATCATCCTGGTGGTGCACATGGCGCCGGGGCCGACGCCGACCTTGACGATCGACGCACCGGCGGCGATCAGGTCGCGGGTGCCCTCGGCCGACACCACGTTGCCCGCCGCCAGCGGCACCCCGAGGTCCAGCGCCGCGACCGCGCGGATCCCGTCGAGCATCTTGACCTGGTGGCCGTGGGCGGTGTCGATCACCAGCACGTCGACGCCGGCCTCGACCAGTGCCCGCGCCTTGGCGGCGACGTCGCCGTTGATGCCGACCGCGGCGGCGATCCGCAGCCGGCCCTTGGCGTCGACCGCGGGGGAGTAGATGCCCGCACGGATGGCGCCGGTGCGGGTCAGCACACCGGCCAGCGTGCCGTCGGGCCCGGTCAGCACCGCCACACCGACGGCGGCGTTCTCGAGCAGGTCGAACACCTTGCGGGGCTCGGTGCCCACGGGCGCGGTGACGAAGTCGGTGATCGCGATGTCGCTCACTCTGGCGAACCGGTCCACCCCGACGCAGTCGGCCTCGATGACCAGCCCGACCGGCCGGCCGTCGTTCACCACGACCGCGGCGCCGTGCGCCCGCTTGTGGATCAGCGCGACAGCATCGGACACGGAGTCGTCCGGCGCGAGGGTCACCGGGGTGTCGACCACCAGGTCGCGGCTCTTGACGAAGTCGACCGTCTCCCGCACCGCCGAGATCGGCAGGTCCTGCGGCAGGACGACGATGCCGCCGCGGCGCGCCACCGTCTCGGCCATCCGCCGTCCGGCCACCGCGGTCATGTTGGCGACCACCACCGGGATGGTGGTGCCCGACCCGTCGACGGTGGACAGGTCCACGTCGAACCGGGACGCCACTTCCGAGCGGCCCGGAACGACGAACACGTCGTTGTACGTCAGGTCGTACGGCGGCCGGTGGTCGTGGAGGAAGCGCACACCCCCGAGTCTAATGGCGGCGCGTCAGGCCTCGACCTCGCTGTGGTCGCCGCTCCACAGCGTGTGGAACCGCTTGTCGCGGTCGGCGTCGATGCGCCCGTAGGTGTGTGCGCCGAAGAAGTCGCGCAGCCCCTGGGTGAGCGCCGCGGGCAGCCGCTCGGTGCGCAGCGCGTCGTAGTACGACAGCGCCGAGCTGAAGCCGGGGATCGGAATGCCCAGCTGGGTCGCGGTCACCACCACGCGGCGCCAGCTGTCGATCGCGGCTTCGATCGCGTCGCGGAAGTACGGGTCGACGATCAGGGTGGGCAGGTCGGCGTCGTTGTCGAAGGCGTCCTTGATGCGGTTGAGGAACTTCGCCCGGATGATGCAGCCGCCGCGCCAGATGGTCGCCATGTCGCCGGGGGTGATGCCCCAGTCGTACTCGGCGCTGCCCGCCTGGATCTGATTGAAGCCCTGGGCGTAGGCGATGATCTTCGACGCGTACAGCGCCTGGCGGATGTCCTCGGTGAACTGCTCTGCGTCCGAGGGCTTTCCGCCGAGGTCGCCGGAGGCCAGGCCGGTAGTGGCCTTGCGCTGGGTCACCGAGCCCGACAGCGCGCGGGCGAACACCGCCTCGGCGATACCGGTGACGGGCACACCGAGATCGAGCGCGGACTTCACCGTCCAGCGGCCGGTGCCCTTCTGCTCGGCTTCGTCGAGGATGAGGTCGACCAGCGGCTTGCCCGTCTTGGCGTCGTCCTGGCGCAGCACCTTCGCGGTGATCTCGACCAGGAAGCTGTCCAGGTCACCCTTGTTCCAGTCGTCGAACACGTCGGCGATCTCGCCTGCGCTCTTGCCGAGGCCGTCGCGCAGCAGCTGGTAGGCCTCGCCGATCAGCTGCATGTCGGAGTACTCGATGCCGTTGTGCACCATCTTCACGAAATGGCCTGCGCCGTCGGGTCCGATGTGGGTGCAGCACGGCACGCCGTCGACGTGCGCGGAGATCTCCTCGAGCAGCGGGCCGAGTGATTCGTAAGATTCCTTGGGGCCGCCCGGCATGATCGACGGACCGTTGAGGGCGCCTTCCTCACCACCGGAGATGCCTGCGCCGACGAAGTGCAGGCCGCGCTCGCGGATCGCCTTCTCCCGACGGATCGTGTCGGTGTAGAGCGCGTTGCCGCCATCGATGATGATGTCGCCTTCCTCCATCGCGTCGGCGAGCTCGTTGATCACGGCGTCGGTCGGGTCGCCGGCCTTGACCATGATCAGCACGCGGCGCGGCTTCTCCAGCGCATCGAGGAATTCGCGGATCGTCTCGCTACGGACGAAGTTCCCATCCGACCCGTGCTCGGCGAGCAGGGCGTCGGTCTTGGCGACCGAGCGGTTGTGCAGCGCGACCGTGTAGCCGTGTCGGGCGAAGTTGCGGGCGATGTTGGATCCCATCACCGCCAGCCCGGTGACGCCGATCTGAGCCGTACCGGTGGTGCCCGAGTTGGTCATGCGGCAGCCTTTCGTCGATGTGTGGACTGAGAACGCTTCTTCGAGCGCGATGCATCCCTCGGCGCTGAATCTAGGTGGTGAACAGCCGGTGGAGTTCGGTCAGCCACGGCACGGCCACGGCCACGGTGGGCACCACCAGCACGGCGACCGCGGCGAGATAGGCAGTCGCGGCCAGCAGCGGGCTGTTGGGCCGGCCGGCGAGGCGCCGGACCCGGATCACCGTCGTCGGACCACCCGCCGCGAGCGCACCCGACGGGGTACGGCCGGATGCGCACGCGACAAGGGCGCGGGCCAGGGGAGTGGGGCCGGCCGCGCGGACCGCGGCGTCGTCGGCGAGCAGTTCGATCAGCAACCGGACGGCGTCGAGCGCGCTGCCGCTGCGGACGAACCGGGGGAAGGCGGCGTGCACGGCGGTGAACATCTCGAGCACCAGGTCGTGCCTGGCGCGCAGGTGGGCGCGTTCGTGGGTGAGGATCGCCGCGATCTCGTCGCCGGCGAGCGTGGTCAGGGTGCCGTCGCTGACCACCACCCGGCTGCGCATGCCGGGCAGGCAGTACGCCATCGGCTGTGCGACGTCGAGGATCCGCAGGTCGGCCGTGCCGCAGACGTTGTCGGGCATTGCGGTGCGCGGCATGTCCAGCAGGTCGACCATCATCCGGTGGTGGGCGCGCCGACGGCGGGTGGCGATCGCCACCTGCAGCACCGAGACGATCAGCCGGGCGCCGATGAGCAGGGTGAGCGCGAAGACGAAGACCAGTAGCAGCCACATCGGCCAGCCCAGGACGGCGATCTCACTGGTGATGGTGGCGGTCGGGCGGCCGTCGGGGCCGGGGACGAACAACCGGCTCGCGATCGCGATCCCGGCGCTGAACGCCGACAGCACCGCGGCGAGCACGATCGACTGCCAGAGCACGATGGCGGCCCGCGGCGCCCGCATCGGCCAGGACGCCCGCGCGAGCATTGCCGGCACCGGTCCGATCAGGACCAGCGCGACGATGGTGAAGGCCAGCGCGGACACGCTGTCAGTCTCCCTCAGCCGGTACCGGGATCGCCAGCCGGCGACGTCAATCGATGCTTGGTCTCCAATTCGGCGAGCGCACGCCGCAGCGCGGCGGCCTCGCCGGCGCCCACCCGCTCGACGAAGTGCACCAGTGCAGCCTCGCGGCTGCCGGAGTCGGTGACCTGGTCGAGCGCGTCGACCATCAGGCCCGCGACCAGCTCGTCGCGGCCGTGTGTGGGGGCGTAGCGGTGCGCCCGGTCGTCGCGGTGCTGCACCACGAGGTTCTTCTTCGCGAGCCGTTGGAGCACGGTCATGATCGTGGTGTACGCCAGATCACGCCGCGCCGACAGTGCCTCGTGCACCTGCCGAACTGTTTGGGGCTCCGGAGCGGACCAGAGGTGATCCATCACCTCACGCTCGAGCTCCCCTAGACGCGTCAACTTGGCCATGTTCCGTTCACTCTCCTGAGCAGTAGATCAAGGGTACTACGGACGTACTACCGTGCGTCGTATCCATCGCCGAAGATGAACCTTCTCTTCTGTGCGTCGCATTCCGTCCGTGGTCAACGGCCTCGCCCCGCCGCCCTGTGATACGGCTCACAGGCGACGGCCGATGTTGCCTAGTCACTATAGTAAGGCTAACCTAACCCGAGACGACGACGCCCGGGAGGTGCAGTGACGGTACTGATCGACGATCCGCTGATCGCAGGCATGGCCATCAGGCGGACGATGCCGTTGCACGAGTCATCCCGCCGGCTGCGCGAGCTCTACCCCGAGTGCCCCCGCGTCTACGGCGTCGCCGTGATGGGCGACCTCTCCCGGCGCCGGTGGTGGCCCCTGGCCGAGGCGCTCACCACCGAGCGGCTGCAGGTGATGTTCGACATCGCGGCCTCCGAGACGGGGAATCGGGCAGCGGTAGCCCAGCAGTTGGCGGCGACGCTGGCCCATGTGGTCATCGGCCGGGTGGTGCCGCTGGTGGTGCTCGAGGGCCGGGCGTGGGACACCGGACTGGAGAACCTCTGGGTGCACGTGGACTCCGAGGGCGCGATCGACTGGGTGGGCGTGGTCGACCCGACGCTGCGGGCGCTGCCCGACGACCCCTACTTCGGCGCCAGCCGCGGCCGGATGGGCCGTGGCGCGGGGGACGGCATCGTCGCCCTGCCGAACGAGGCCGCGTTGACGACCTGGATCGCCCACCGCAGCCACCGCACCCTCGCGCCGCTGTTCACCCGGCTGGTGCAGATCAGCGGCGGGGCCATGACGGAGGCGGCGATGTGGCACATGGTCGGCGCCGCCGTGGTCAGTGCCGCCACCCAGGTGCCCATGCTGGCCGGCTCGAGCGAGCTGACGAGCATGCGCCGCGGCCAGGCCGTGCTGGACGCGCTGGTCGGATTCGGCCTCCCGGTCCGTGGCGCCGGACGGACCGGTCGAGGGAAGGGCTTGCTTAATTAGGGCAGCCTTGCCTATTCTCTAGGCACGAGGCAAACGGACCGCGCCGGAGTCCTGAGGGCTGCAGAGACCCCCGGTCCCCTCGAGGGCGGGTCCCGCGCAACAGTGCGGGACCCGCCCGAATCTTTGCGCGGTCGACGTGTAGACATCCATGGGTGAGTACCGAGTTGCCCGACGGTCTCGGCGAGGGTTTCGACACCGAACTGGGCGTGACCTACCTGGAGATGACGCCCGACGGCGGCCGCGCGCAGCTGACCATCACCGACAAACTGCTGCAGCCCTGGGGAATCGTGCACGGCGGGGTCTACTGCGCGGTGATCGAGAGCCTGGCGAGCCTCTCCGCCCATGTGTGGCTCTCCGAGAACGGCGGCGGAACCGTGGTCGGCGTCAACAACAACACCGACTTCCTGCGCGCCCTGCGGTCGGGCACGGTGACCGCGGTGTCCACCCCGATCCACCGCGGCCGCCGCCAGCAGCTGTGGCTGATCACGATCACCGATGAGACCGACCGGATGGTCGCCCGCGGTCAGGTGCGCCTGCAGAACCTGCCCGACGCCTGACCCCGCCGCCGTCGAGCGCTGCTGAGCGCGCCGCGTCGTGGCAGGATCGCGCACTATGCGATTGACCCCGCATGAGCAGGAGCGGCTGCTCATCTCCTATGCCGCCGAACTGGCGCGGCGCCGGCAGGCCCGCGGGCTGCGACTGAACCACCCCGAGGCCGTCGCCGTCCTCACCGACCACCTGCTCGAGGGTGCGCGTGACGGACGCACCGTCGCGGAACTGATGGTCAGCGGACGCGACGTGTTGTCCCGGGAAGACGTGATGGAGGGAGTGCCCGAAATGCTCGAGGACGTTCAGGTGGAGGCCACCTTCCCGGACGGGACGAAGCTGGTCACCGTTCACCATCCGATCCCGTGACCATGATCCCGGGAGAGATCCTGCACGGCGAGGGCGACATCGAGATCAACGAGGGCGCCGAGCGGGTGTCCCTCGATGTCGTGAACACCGGCGACCGGCCCGTGCAGGTGGGCAGTCACGTGCACCTGCCGCAGGCCAATGCCGCACTCGACTTCGACCGGCAGGCCGCCCGCGGCCATCGGCTCGACATCCCCGCAGGTACCGCGGTGCGGTTCGAACCCGGTGTGGCGCAGACGGTGTCGGCGGTGCCGTTGCGGGGGACCCGCGAGGTGCACGGGCTCAGCCTGACCCCGCCCGGCCGGCTGGACGACCGATGAGCGCTCGCGCGAAGAGCGGGGCGCACCGATGAGCGGCCTGTCGCGGTCCCGGTATGCCGCGCTGTTCGGGCCGACCACCGGCGACCGGATCCGGTTGGCCGACACCGACCTGTTCGTCGAGATCACCGAGGACCGCAGCGGCGGACCGGGACTGGCCGGTGACGAGGCGGTGTTCGGCGGCGGCAAGGTGCTGCGGGAGTCGATGGGCCAGGGCCGCGCGACCCGCGCCGACGGTGCCCCCGACACGGTGATCACCGGCGCGGTGATCATCGACCACTGGGGAATCATCAAGGCAGACATCGGCATCCGCGACGGCCGCATCGTCGCGATCGGCAAGGCTGGCAACCCCGACATCATGGACGGCGTGCACCGCGACCTGGTGGTCGGGCCGTCGACCGAGATCATCGCAGGCAACGGCCGCATCCTCACCGCGGGCGGGATCGACTGCCACGTGCACTTCATCTGCCCGCAGATCATGGGCGAGGCGCTGGCCGGCGGCATCACCACACTGATCGGCGGCGGCACCGGCCCGGCGGAGGGCAGCAAGGCCACCACGGTCACCCCCGGCGCCTGGCACCTGGCCCGCATGCTCGAGGCGCTGGACTCCTGGCCGATGAACATCGCGCTGCTCGGCAAGGGCAACACCGTCAGCGCGGAATCGATGTGGGAGCAGTTGCGAGGCGGTGCATCGGGTTTCAAGCTGCACGAGGACTGGGGCTCGACCCCCGCGGCCATCGACGCCTGCCTGCGGGTGGCCGACGCGTCCGGGGTGCAGGTGGCGCTGCATTCCGACACCCTGAACGAGGCGGGGTTCGTCGAGGACACCGTCGGCGCGATCGCGGGCCGGTCCATCCACGCGTATCACACCGAGGGCGCTGGTGGCGGGCACGCACCGGACATCATCACGGTTGCGGCCGAACCGTACGTGCTGCCGAGTTCGACCAATCCGACCCGGCCGCACACCGTGAACACCCTCGACGAGCACCTGGACATGCTGATGGTGTGCCATCACCTCAACCCCAGCGTCCCTGAGGATCTCGCCTTCGCCGAAAGCCGCATCCGGCCGTCGACGATCGCCGCCGAGGACCTGCTGCACGACCTGGGTGCGATCTCGATGATCGGCAGCGACGCCCAGGCGATGGGCCGCATCGGTGAGGTGGTGCTGCGCACCTGGCAGACCGCGCACGTGATGAAGCGCCGCCGTGGTGCCCTGGCGGGAGACGTTGCGGCGGACAACAACCGGGTGCGCCGCTACGTGGCGAAGTATACGATCTGCCCGGCCGTCGCCCATGGGCTGGACCACGAGATCGGCTCGGTCGAGGTCGGCAAGCTCGCCGACCTGGTGCTGTGGGAACCCGCCTTCTTCGGTGTCCGGCCGCATGCGGTGATCAAGGGCGGGATGATCGCGTGGGCGGCGATGGGCGACGCGAACGCGTCGATCCCCACACCGCAGCCCGTGCTGCCGCGCCCGATGTTCGGCGCCGACGCACGTGCCGCTGCCGCCACCTCGGTGCACTTCGTGGCGCCTCAGGCGATCGAGGACAGACTAGCCGACCGGCTGGCGGTCAGCCGGCGCCTCGTCGCGGTGGGCGATGTGCGCGGTGTCGGCAAGACGGACATGCCGCACAACGACGCCATGCCCCGCATCGAGGTCGACCCCGACACCTTCACGGTGCGTATCGACGGCGACGTCTGGCAGGAGCAGCCTGCCGCCGAACTGCCGATGGCCCAGCGCTACTTCCTCTTCTAGCGCATGACTGCCCTGACCACCCTGCTGACGCTGGCGGACTCGCGGCTACCCACCGGAGGGCACGTGCACTCCGGCGGCGTCGAGGAGGCTGTCACCGCCGGGCTGGTGTTCGACCTGGCAACGCTGCGCGCTTATCTGGTGCGGCGCATCAGGACCCATGGCCTGGTGACCGCGTCCCTGGCGGCCGCCGTCCACACCGGCACCTGCTCGGTGGTCCAGGCCGACCGCGAAACCGACGCCCGCACACCGTCACCCGCGGCGCGGGCGGCATCGCGGGCCCAGGGCCGCGGGCTGCTGAGGCTGGCGCGCCGGGTGTGGCCGGACGCCGACTGGCAGCCGCTCGGGGTCAGGCCGCACCTCGCCGTGGCAGCCGGCGGGGTGGGCGCGGCGAGCGGTCTGAGCGCCGAGCACACCGCGGTGTCGGTGGTGTACACGACGATGACCGGATCGGCGACCGCCGCGCAGCGACTGCTGGCGCTGGATCCCGGTGACGTCGCCGCCGTGACCTTCGCGCTGTCGGCACTGTGCGGCCAGACCGCGGCGGCGGCCGCCAAGGAACTCGCCGACCTGTCCGATCCGATGCTCGACGTGCTCGCCGAACGGCACGCCCAGCGCGAACGACCGTTGTTCTCCTCGTAACTCCACTACCGATAGGCCCTGTATGCCACCGCATTTCCTGGACGGCCAACCGCACGACCACCGCGACCGCCCGCGACGCGAACGAACGCCGGGGGAGCCGCTGCGGATCGGTGTCGGCGGACCCGTCGGCTCCGGCAAGACCGCACTGGTGGCCGCGCTGTGCCGACAGCTGCGCGACGAGCTGTCACTGGCCGTGCTCACCAACGACATCTACACCACCGAGGACGCCGACTTCCTGCGCCGCAACGCCGTGCTCCCCGACGAGCGGATCGCCGCGGTGCAGACCGGCGGATGCCCGCACACCGCGATCCGCGACGACATCACCGCCAACCTCGACGCCATCGACGACCTGATCGCCGCGCACCATCGTCCGGACGCCCGCCTCGACCTCATCCTCGTGGAGTCCGGCGGTGACAACCTGACCGCCACCTTCTCCTCCGGACTGGTCGACGCGCAGATCTTCGTCATCGACGTGGCCGGTGGGGACAAGGTGCCGCGCAAGGGCGGACCCGGCGTCACGTTCTCCGATCTGCTGGTGGTCAACAAGACCGACCTGGCGCCGCTGGTCGGCGCGGACCTCGACGTGATGCGCCGCGATGCGGCCAAGGTCCGCGGCGACCGTCCCACGGCGCTCATCTCGCTGACCGAGGACCCGACCGCGGGCCCCGTGCTGGCCTGGGTCACCGAACAACTGCGCGCGCCGGTGTCCGCGCCTGCACCATGAGGTCCGACGTCGCGATCATCGCCTGCCCGGGACGTCCGCCGCGACTGGAGTGCAGCGGGGGACTGGCCGCCCGGCGCACCGGTCCCGACACCGTGCACCTGGTGTCCGCGGCCGCCACGCCGCTGGGCGGCGACCTGATCTCCGTGCGCATCGTCGTCGAACCCGGCGCCCGGCTGCAGGTGCGCACCGCCGCGGCGACCCTGGTGCTGCCCGGATCCGGCACGCCGGAATCGACGGCCCACTGGGACATCGAGTCGGCGGGCGAGCTGGACGTCGACCCGCAGCCGACCGTCGTGGCCGGTGCGTCCCGGCACGTCACGCTCACCCGGCTGCGGTTGACCGGAGCCGGGCGCATCCGCCTTCGCGAGCGGATCCAGATCGGCAGAACCGGTGAACGCCAAGGCTTCTGGTCCGGGTCCATGCACGCCGACCTCGACGGCGCACCGATGTTGCGGCACCGCATCGAACTGGGCGACGACACCGTCGCCGACGACGTCCTCGGCGCGCCGCGCGCATGCGTGAGCGAACTGAGCTACCCGGACCGTGCACCGGCGGCCAACGGCACCGAGCTCGCCCTGGCCGCCGGCGGTTGGCTCACCACCTGGCAGGGGGAGCGGCTGACTAACTAGCCGCCTGCTCCCTCTCCCGTTCGGTCTCGGTCACCGCCGCCGCTATCTCCTCGAGTTCCTCGATGCGCGTGCGGGCGTAGGCCTGCTGTTCGGTGATGGTCAGCTGTCCGCGGTTGCGGCCGAGGAACGTCACCGTCCACGACAGCAGCGTGACGATCTTGGTCTTGAAGCCGACCAGGTAGACCAGGTGCAGCACCAACCACGCCAACCATGCGATGAAGCCGCCGAACTCCAGCGGGCCGATCTTCGCCACGGCGTTGAACCGCGAGACCGTGGCCATGGAGCCCTTGTCGAAGTACTCGAACGGTTCGCGGAACGCCGGATTGGCGCCCTTGACCTCGTTCTTGATCAGCCGCGCGGCGTACTTGCCGCCCTGGATCGCGCCCTGGGCCATGCCGGGCACGCCTTCGACGGCCGCCATGTCGCCCACCACGAAGACGTTCGGGTGGCCGGGCAGCGACAGGTCGGGCTGCACCTTGACCCGGCCGGCCCGGTCGAGCTCGACACCCGACTGCGCAGCGAGGTCCTTGCCGAGCGGGCTCGCCGAGACACCGGCAGACCACACCTTGCACGCCGATTCGATGCGCCGCACGCTGCCGTCGGGATCCTTGACGGTGATGCCGTTGCGGTCGACGTCGGTGACCATCGCGTTGAGCTGGATCTCGACGCCCATCTTTTCCAGCCGGGCCTTGGCCTTGTTGCCCAGCTTCTCGCCCATCGGCGGCAGCACCGCGGGCGCGGCGTCGAGCAGGATCACCCGGGCCCTGGTGGAGTCGATGTGGCGGAACGTGCCCTTGAGGGTGTGGTCGGCCAGTTCGGCGATCTGACCGGCCATCTCGACACCGGTGGGGCCTGCGCCGACCACCACGAACGTCAGCAGCTTCGCGCGGCGTTCGGGGTCGCTGGACCGCTCGGCCTGTTCGAAGGCGCCGAGGATCCGCCCGCGCAGCTCCAAGGCGTCGTCGATCGACTTCATGCCCGGCGCCCACTCGGCGAAGTGGTCGTTGCCGAAGTAAGACTGGCCCGCGCCCGCAGCGATGATCAGGCTGTCGTAAGGCGTCGCGTAGTCGTGGCCGAGAAGCTCCGAGTGCACGAGCTTGTTCTCGAGGTCGACGTGGGTGACGTCGCCGAGCAGCACCTGCGCGTTCCGCTGCTTGCGCAGCACCACCCGGGTCGCGGGCGCGATCTCGCCCTCGGAGATGATCCCGGTCGCCACCTGGTACAGCAGCGGCTGGAACAGGTGGTGGGTGGTGCGCGCGATCAGCTTGATGTCGACGTCGGCACGCTTCAGGGTCTTGGCGGCGGTCAATCCACCGAACCCCGATCCGACGATGACGACCTTGTGCCGGTCGGACACGGTGGCTCCGGGGTGGCTCATCTGCAACTCCTCGACGAACGTCTTCTCGTTCAGTACAACCACTAGGCTAGTGGGCGGGCATCCCGCGGGCGCGGTGAGATAGCGCACCGCACCGACTGTTTACCCAGCCAGCATCGGCTTCAACGCGGCGGCGACATCCGTTATGCGCCCGGGGTGGTACCCGTCGATGTTCGTGACCGGGCTCAGGATGACGCCGTCGACCCCCGCGTCGAGCACCTTGGTCTTGACCTGCTCGGCGATCTGCTCGGCGCCACCGAAGGCCACCCGGTCCTTGAAGTCGTCGGGAATCATGTCGGCGGTGACGTTGTCGTCGATCAGGGCCATCACCAGCATGCTGGTCTCGAGCGTCGCCGGGTCGCGGTCGATCTTCTCGCAGGCCTCGTTGACGACCTGGACCTTGCGGGGCAGCTCGTCGAAGCCCGCGATGATGTTGAGGTGGTCGAAGTGCTTGGCCGCCAACGGAATGGTCTTCTTCTCGCCACTGCCGCCGATCATCAGCGGGATGTGGTCGCGCAGGCGCGGCTCGGCCATCGCGTCCTGGGTGCGGTAGTACTTGCCGTTGAACGTCGGCCGCTCGCCGGCGAGCATCGGCAGGATGATCTGCAGCGCCTCGCCGAGCTTGTTGAACCGGTCGGTGAAGGTGCCGAACTCGTAGCCGAGCTGGTCGTGCTCGAGCTCGAACCAGCCGGTGCCGATGCCGAGCACCGCGCGGCCCTGGCTGATCACGTCGAGCGTGGTGATGGCCTTGGCCAGCAGCGTCGGATTCCGGTAGGTGTTGCCGGTGACCAGCGTGCCGAGCTGGACGCGCTCGGTCGCCGTGGCCAGGCCGCCGAGGGCGGTGTACGCCTCGAGCATCGGCTGGTCGGGGGTGCCCAGGCCGGGCAGCTGATAGAAGTGGTCCATCACGAAGACCGAGTCGAAGCCGGCGGCCTCGGCTTCCTGGGCCTGCGCGATGACGGTGGGGAAGATCTCGGCGACGCCGCTGCCGTAGGAGAAGTTGGGGATCTGGAGTCCGAGTCGAATCGTCACTCCGTCGACCCTAACCCCCTAGCCGAAGTTCGCCAGCGCACCCCGGCTGACATGCAGTGTCTGCCCGGTGATGTGGCGTGCCGCAGGCGTGCTGAGGAACAGCGCCAGCCGGGCGAACTCCTCGGCGACCGACGGCGGGGTGGTGCTGAGGCCGTCGTAACCGGCGTCTGCGCTGCGGCCCGAGGCCACGGCGTTGACGGTGATGCCGCGGGTGCCGAAGTAGCCCGCCTGACCGGCGGTCCACTCGCTCAGAGCGGCCTTGACCGCGGCGTCGGCACTGCCTGGGCGCGCACTCTCCGGCACGACGTTGACGATCGAGCCGCCCGAGCGCAGGTGGTCACCGACGATCTGGGTGGTGAGCACGGCCGACAGCACGGTGGCGTCGAGCGCCGCACGCCACGCCGCCGCCGTGTCGGCGAGGGAGAACGTCCGGGGGTCGCCGGGCTGCCAGCCCGGTGCGGGGACATTGACCAGGGCGTCGAGGTGGTGCGGGAACAGTCCGCGCGCGTCCTCGATGCTGGCCGGGTCGGTGTTGTCGAACAGGATCGAGTCGACGTCGAGCTCCTTGGCGGCGACCTCCAAATCGTCGCGGCGCGCCCCGGAGATGACCACGGTGTGGCCCTCGGTGCGGAAGCCGGCCGCGATCGCGCGTCCCAGATCGGTGTCGCCTCCGGTGACCAGCACGTCCATCGGTTGACCTCCTCGTCGCGGATGACCCGCGCGCGGTGGCGCGCCGATCAAGCGCCGATGTTACTGGACAGTAGCTAGCCCGGGAAATCCGACGCGCGAGCGACGCGGCACATGTCGGTAACGGTGGTGGTCAGCGATGCGATTCATTGAGCAGACCGCCCGTCGAGCGATGGGCCCGGGCGGCCACCGGGACCGGCGTGGCGCCCCGGGGAGCTGCCATGTCAGCAATCTCCCAAGAGTGCGTTGAGCTGCGTCGGTTCGATCACAGCAACCGCTCATTAGAGCACTTTTTAATCAACTCACACTTGCGTCACGGCGGTAACACGGTAGTTTCTTCTCCATGGTGCAGCCGGACGCGACTTCCGCACGACGACGTAAGGGTCTCTCGACGACGCTGGCGCTCGCGGCCTCGACGAGTATCGCCGTGGCGGCGCTCACCCTGCCGATCGCCAACGCGCAGCCTGAGCCCACGCCGCCGCCACCCCCACCGCCTCAGGGCAACACGTTCATCGGGCAACCGCCGCCCCCGCCCAACGCGCCGCCGCCTCCTCCCGCCGATCCGAACGCGCCGCCTCCTCCGCCGGCCGATCCGAACGCGCCTGGGCCGCCGCCCGCGGACCCCAATGCCCCGCCGCCTCCGCCGGCGGACCCCAACGCCCCGGCGCCGCCGCCCGCGGATCCCAACGCCCCGCCCGCGGCCGAGGCCGGCCGGGTCGACAACGCCGCGGGTGGTTTCAGCTACGTGGTGCCCGCCGGCTGGAAGGTCTCGGACGCCACGCAGCTGTCCTACGGCCAGGCGCTGCTCAACCGGATCGCGCCCGAGGGCGCCGAGCCGCCGAGCGACACCAGCGTGCTGCTCGGCCGGTTGGACCTCAAGCTCTTCGCGGGCGCCGAGGCCGACAACACCAAGGCCGCACAGCGTCTCGCGTCCGACATGGGCGAGTTCTTCATGCCCTTCCCGGGCACCCGGCTCGGTCAGGAGACCGTCCAGCTCGACGCGGCGGGTATGCCCGGTGTCGCGTCGTACTACGAGGTGAAGTTCACCGACGCCGCCAAGCCCACCGGACAGATCTGGGCCGGGGTCGTAGGCCAGCCGACTCCCGCGGGCACCCCGCGCGGGCAGCGCACCCCGGAACGCTGGTTCGTGGTCTGGCTCGGCTCGGCGAACAATCCCGTCGACAAGGGCGCCGCGGTGGCACTGGCCAACTCGATCCGGCCGTGGTCGCCGCCGCCGCCCCCGCCTGCCGACGCACCGCCGCCTCCGGCCGATCCCAATGCGCCCCCGCCGGACCCGAACGCCCCGCCGCCGCGGCCGGGCGTGGGAGTCGCGGTGCCGGTGGATCCGAACACGGCACCGGAGATGCGCCCGCCGTCCTGACCAAGAGCTGACCCGAACGGGCGTCGCACACGTCGAGCGATCGACTGCGGCGCCCGTTCGGCATGCTCGGGCCTATGACCGCGTCGACTCTGCGCGCAGGCCCGACCGTGCGAGTGACGACCGCCAGGACGCAGATTCAATTGCGCCCCGCCTGGGACGTCTCGACTACATGGACAGGTGCCACACCAGCGCCGCGGCGAGCGCGCCCAGCCCGTTGAGCGACCAGTGCAGCGCGATCGGCGCGAGCAGGCTGCCGCTGCGACGGCGCAGCCAGGTGAAGACGAACCCGGCGATACCGGTCGCCACGACGGCCAGCACCACCCCGGCAACGGTGCCCCACATCCCGGCGCCGAACAGTCTGGTGAAGCCGACGTTCTCGCTGGTCAGGCCGAACGACGTGGCGATGTGCCACAGTCCGAACAGCAGCGACCCGGCGGCGGCGACGCCGCGGAACCCCCACGCCCGGGTCAGCGCACCGTGCAGCACGCCGCGGAACGCCAGCTCTTCAGGAATGACCGTCTGCAGCGGGATCACCACCATCGAGGCGATCAGCGCACCGGAGATCGTCGCGTAGTTGTTGTTCATGAACATCGGCCGCGTCCACGGCAGCAGCGCGCCGATGGCGATCACCGTGACCACGAGGCCCACCGCGGCGGCCGCGTAGCCGGCGCCGGAACGCCAGTGCTCACGGCCGAGGCCCAGTTCGGTCCAGCCGAGGCCACGGGCGCGCACGAGCAGCATCAGCCCGACCGCGGCCGCGGGCACCGTCGCGATGCTGGCCCAGGGCGTCGTGAAGTGCGCGACGAGATTGGTGACCACCAGGACCGCCACCACCACGGCGATGTCCACGTAGACGTGGAGCCCGCGCGGCGCAGTCAGGTCGGCGTCGGCCGGCGCCGCGGCAAGGTCGGTCATTTGCGGTGATTCTACCGGCGCCGGGCGGATGCCCTAGTCGGCCGAACCGTCGCTCGGTTCCCAGGTCCACCCGGAGATGGCCGGATCGTCCTCGCCGTGCTCGCGGGTGTAGCGCCGCGCAGCCAACCGGGCGTCGGCCATCTCCTGGCGCAGTTCGGCCGCCCGGGTGCCCAGCCCCTCCACCCGGTCGATCACGTCCATCACCAGGTGAAAGCGGTCGAGGTCGTTCAGCATCACCATGTCGAACGGCGTCGTGGTGGTGCCGCGCTCCTTGAAGCCGCGCACATGCAACTGGGCGTGGTTGGCGTGCCGGTAGGTCAGCCTGTGAATCAGCCAGGGGTAGCCGTGATAGGCGAAGATGATCGGCTTGTCCTCGGTGAACAGCGAGTTGAACTCGCGGTCCGACAGGCCGTGCGGGTGCTCCGACTCGGGTTGCAGCCGCATGATGTCGACGACGTTGACCACGCGGACCTTCAGCTCCGGCAACCGTTTACGCAGGATGTCCGCGGCGGCGACGGTCTCCAGCGTCGGGATGTCGCCTGCGCACGCCAGCACGACGTCGGGCTCACCGGTACCACTGCCCGCCCACTCCCAGATGCCGGCGCCGCGGGTGCAGTGCGCGATCGCCTCGTCCATCGTCAGGTAGTTCAGCGCCGGCTGCTTACCCGCGACGATCACGTTGATGTAGTGCTTGCTGCGCAGGCAGTGGTCGGCCACCGAGAGCAGCGTGTTGGCGTCCGGCGGCAGGTACACCCGCACCACCTCGGGCCGCTTGTTCGCGACGTGGTCGATGAATCCCGGGTCCTGGTGCGACGCGCCGTTGTGGTCCTGGCGCCACACATGCGACGTCAGCAGGTAGTTCAGCGACGAGATCGGCCGCCGCCACTCGATCCCGGCGCTGCTCGACAGCCATTTCGCGTGCTGGTTCAGCATCGAGTCGACGATGTGCACGAACGCCTCGTAGCAGTTGAACAGTCCGTGCCGCCCGGTCAGCAGATAGCCCTCCAGCCAGCCCTGGCAGAGGTGCTCGGAGAGCACCTCCATCACCCGGCCCGACGGCGCCAAGTTCTCGTCATCAGGGTCGAGCTCTGCGACCCACGCCTTGTCGGTGGCCTCGAACACCGGCGACAACCGGTTCGACGCGGTCTCGTCGGGTCCCATCAGCCGGAACCGGTCCGGGTTGCGAACGATGACGTCGCGCAGGAAGGTGCCGAGCACCTTCGTCGCTTCAGCGGACTCCGCCGCGGGGGCGGGCACGTCCACCGCGTAGTCGGCGAAGTCGGGCAGATCGAGGTCACGCCGCAGCACTCCGCCGTTGGCGTGCGGATTCGCGCTCATCCGCCGGTCACCGGCCGGCGCCAGCGACCGCAGCTCGGGCCGCAGGTGGCCGTCGTCGTCGAACAACTCCTCAGGCCGGTAGCTGCGCAGCCACTCCTCGAGCTGGGCCATGTGCTCGGGATTGGAGTGGGTCTCCGACAGCGGCACCTGATGCGCCCGCCAGGTGCCCTCCACCTTCTTGCCGTCCACCTTCTCCGGCCCGGTCCAGCCCTTGGGGGTGCGCAACACGATCATCGGCCACAACGGCCTGCCGGCCTCGCCGTCGAGGCGGGCGGCCCGCTGGATCGCCGCGATCTGGTCGAACGCCTCGTCCAGCGCAGTGGCCAGCTGCTGGTGCACGTTGGCGGGGTCGTCGCCCGCGACGGTGATCGGCCGGTACCCGTAGCCGTAGAACAGCGCTTCGAGTTCCTCCTGCGGGATGCGCGACAGCACCGTCGGGTTCGCGATCTTGTATCCGTTGAGGTGCAGGATGGGCAGCACCGCGCCGTCGGTCACCGGATCGAGGAACTTGTTGGAGTGCCAGCTGGCGGCCAGCGGGCCGGTCTCGGCCTCACCGTCGCCGATCACACAGGCCACCACCAGGTCCGGGTTGTCGAAGGCGGCGCCGTAGGCGTGCACGAGCGCGTAGCCGAGCTCGCCGCCCTCGTGGATCGAACCCGGCGTCTCGGCGGCCACATGGCTGGGGATGCCGCCGGGAAACGAGAACTGGCGGAACAATTTCCGCAGCCCGTCGACGCCTTCCTCGATGCCGGAGTAGACCTCGCTGTAGGTGCCCTCGAGATAGGCGTTGGCCACCAGTCCGGGTCCACCGTGACCGGGGCCGGTGATGTAGATGACGTCGGCGTCGCGTTCCCGGATGATGCGGTTCAGGTGGGCGTAGACGAGGTTGAGCCCCGGGGTGGTGCCCCAGTGCCCGAGCAGCCGCGGCTTGATGTGTTCGGCGGCGAGGTCCTCGCGCAGCAGCGGATTGTCCAGCAGGTAGATCTGGCCGACGGACAGGTAGTTGGCGGCCCGCCAGTAGGCGTTGATCAGGTCCAGTTCGTCGTCGGTGAGAGTGGGGGACAGCGACTCGTCGGTCATCTGGCTGGTCATCTGGCTCATTCTGGTCACGGCGGGTGAACTTCGGGTGCCGACCGTCTACCCGAACACGTGATCTTCAAGCGGATCCGCGTACGCACTAGCCTGTGGCGGTGCGGACACTGCTGGCCTCGCTGCGGGTGCTCGACGCCGGCGACGCGGACTCCGCTGGGATCGGCCGGATGTACGCCGATCTCGGGGCCGACGTGCTGATGATCGAACCGCCCGGCGGCTCCGCCGACCGGGAGGCGCGGCCGTCGACAGCCGGGTCGAGCATCGCCTTCGCCGTGCACAACGCCAACAAGCGCAGCGTCGTGCTGGACCCGCAGTCGCCCGCCGACCGGACCCGGTTCGCGGATCTGCTCGCCGACGCGGACATCGTGGTGGACAGCGGACCCCGCAGCAGGCTGGAAGCATTCGGGCTGCCGCAGGCGACGGTCGCGGCGCGATGGCCGCATCTGGTGGTGCTGTCGGTCAGCGACTTCGGCGCGACGGGCCCGCGCGCGGCGTGGCGGGCCACCGATCCGGTGCTCTATGCGCTGTCCACGGCGCTGTCGCGGTCCGGACCGACCAGCGGTGAGCCGGTGCTGCCGCCCGTGGGCCTGGCCTCGGGAACGGCGGCCGTGCAGGCGGCCTGGGCGGCTCTGGTCGCCCATTTCCACCGGCTGCGCGGCGGGCACGGCGAACACATCGACTTCGCCAGGTTCGAGGCGGTGGTGCAGGCCCTCGATCCACCCTTCGGTTCGGAAGGTCAGGCCGCGGTGGGCCGGAAGCCCTCCGCCGAACTGTGGCGAGGCCGGCCCCGCAACCAGCAGATCTACCCGATCTTCGGATGCGCCGACGGTCACGTGCGGATCTGCCTGCTCTCGGCGCGGCAGTGGCGCGGGATGTGGCGGTGGCTCGGCGAACCCGAACGTTTCGCCGATCCGTCGTTCGAGACCATCGCCGCCCGCTACGCCGCGTCGGAGGCACTCAACGCGGCGATCGCCGAACTGTTCGCGTCCCGGTCCGTCGCCGAACTGGTCGAGCAGGGCCAGGCCCGCGGCGTGCCGATCGCGGCGGTGCTCACCCCCGCCGAGGCGCTGCGGTGTGAGCACTTCCGCGCGGTGGGCGCGCTGTCGGTCATCGAGCCGGTGGCCGGCCGGCAGCTCGACGTGCCCGCCGGTCCGTTCGTCGTCGACGGAGAGCATGTCGGCTACCGGCGCCCCGCGCCGACTCTCGGTGACGCTGAATACGGCTGGAGTGCAACCCGTTCGGCAGCAGCAGCGGCAGGAGACCGGCCGCTGCGGCCGTTCGACGGCATGCGCATCCTCGATCTCGGGGTGATCGTGGCCGGTGGTGAGCTCGGCCGGCTGTTCGCGGACCTGGGCGCCGAGGTGATCAAGGTGGAGAGCGCGGCGTACCCCGACGGGCTGCGTCAGACCGCGCCGGGGCAGCCGATGAGCCGGTCGTGGGCCCTGACCCACCGCAACGAGTACAGCCTGGGTCTGGATCTGCGGCATCCCGCGGGCGCCGACGTGTTCGCCGGCCTGGTGGCCGGGGCCGACGCGGTGTTCGCGAATTTCAAGCCGGGGACCCTCGGTGCGCTGGGGTTCTCCTACGACCGGCTGCGCGCACTGAATCCTCGCATCGTGCTGGCCGAGAGCAGCGCGTTCGGCGCGACCGGCCCGTGGAGTGCGCGCATGGGCTACGGGCCGCTGGTGCGGGCGAGCACCGGCATCACCCGGCTCTGGAGTGACGGCACCGCGGACTCTGCCGACGCGACTCCTTTCGATGCGACGACCATCTTCCCCGATCACGTCGCGGCAAGGATCACGGCCATCGCGGCGCTGGCCGCGCTCATCGACCGCGACCGCTCCGGAACCGGTGCACACGTGCACATCTCGCAGGCGGAGGCGGCGGTGAACCAACTGGCCGTCACGTACGTCGCACAGGCCGCGCGGGCGGCCGGGCTGCCGGTCGACGACGACGACGGCGTGCACGGCGTCCATCCGTGTGCCGGTGACGACGAATGGTGTGTCGTCTCGATGCGCACCGCTGCCGACCGTGACGCGGTGGCCGGTGTCGTCGGCTCGGCGGAGCCGGCGGCGATCTCGGCGTGGACCTTCCGGCGCGACAAGAACGAGGTGGCCGAGACGATGCAGGCGGCGGGAGTGCCTGCCGCACCGATGTATCGGGCGGCCGACGTGCTGGCCGACCCCCAGGTCCGGCACCGCGCGCTGTTCTCCGAGATGACCCACCCGCTGTTCGCGATGTCGATGCCGACCGAGACCGGCCCCACCCGGTACCGGCACATCCCGCCCGCCGACCTGCGTCCTGCGCCCATGCCCGGCGAGCACACCCGCGAGATCTGCCAGAAGGTGCTGGGGCTCGACGTCGCCGAGGTGGACCGGCTGATCGCCGAGGGCGTGCTGTTCACCACAGCCGGACGACCCTGACGCCGGATCGACGCGGCAATCCGGCATGCTGTCCCCATGCCTGTCGCCTCCACCACGCCGGTGCTCATCGGATACGGCCAGGTCAACCAGCGCGACGAGAATCCCGCGGTCGAACCCGTCGATCTGATGGCCGCCGCGGCCCGGTCCGCCGCGGACCCGCGGGTGCTCGCGGCTGTCGACTCGGTGCGCGTGGTGAACCTGCTGTCCTGGCGGTACATCGATCCCGGGCTGCTGCTCGCCGGACGTATCGGCGCCGACGGCGCCGCCACCCGCTACTCGGGCATCGGCGGCAACGTCCCGCAGACACTGGTCAATCAGGCCTGCCTGGACATCCAGGACGGCAACGCCGGTGTGGTGCTGATCGCGGGCGCCGAGACCTGGCGTACTCGTTCCCGGTTGAAGCGCCGCGGCGAGAAGGCGGACTGGACGCGTCAGGACGAATCGCTGCCCACGCCGCCCGGGGCCGACGACGTGCCGATGGCCGGCGACGCCGAGATGCGCATCGAGCTGGGGCGGCCCGCCCACGTCTATCCGATGTTCGAGCAGGCGGTGCGGATCGCGGCGGGGGAGGACCCGGAGTCACACCGCCGCCGCATCGGCGAACTGTGGGCGCAGTTCAGCGCGGTCGCCGGGGACAACCCCTACGCGTGGAGCCGCGAACCCGTTGCTGCAGAGGATATCTGGCGGCCAGGCCCGACCAATCGGATGATCAGCTGGCCGTACACCAAGCTGATGAACTCGAACAACATGGTCGACCAGGGCGCGGCACTGATACTGACCTCGGTCGAGCAAGCGCGGCGGCTGCAGGTGCCCGAGGAACGCTGGGTGTTCCCGTACGCCGGCACCGACTCCCATGACACGTATGCGATCTCCGAGCGCGCCGAGTTCCACCGGTCACCGGCGATCCGGGTCGCGGGGCGGCGGGTGCTGGAGCTGGCGGACACCGATCTCGACCGGATCGACCTCGTCGACGTCTACTCGTGCTTCCCGTCCGCCGTGCAGGTGGCCGCCGCCGAACTCGGATTGCCGGTGGCAGACCCCGCGCGACCGTTGACCATCACCGGCGGGCTGACCTTCGCCGGTGGCCCGTGGAACAACTACGTCACGCACTCCATCGCGACCATGGCCGAGCAGCTGACCGCCGGACGCGGCAGGCGCGCCCTGATCACCGCCAACGGCGGCTACCTCACCAAACACAGCTTCGGCATCTACGGCACCGAGCCGCCCGCGCACGAATTCCGTTGGCAGGACGTGCAATCCGAAGTTGACAGGGAGCCCACCCGTACCTCGCTGGTCGAGTGGTCCGGCACCGGCACGGTCGAGGCGTGGACCACCCCGTTCGACCGCGACGGCGCACCCGAGAAGGCCTACCTCGCCGTGCGGACGCCCGACGACGCCCGCACACTCGCGGTGATCACCGACGCCGGCGACGCGGCCGCCACCGTCGAGGGCGACATCGCCGGCGTCAAGGTCACCGTGCGCGAGGACGGCACAGCGGCGCTGCTGTAGCGGACTAGCGGATCGTGTAGCCGCCGTCGATCACCAGGTCGGCGCCGTTGATCATCGCCGCCGCGTCGGAGGCGAGAAACACCGCCGCCGCCGCGATCTCGTCCGGGTAGGCGAATCGTCCGGTGGGGATGAGTTCCTTCATCGCCTCGCCTCGCGGGCCGTCCCAGGCCTTGCGCCCGAGTTCGGTGAGCACGACCGTCGGTGAGATCGTGTTCACCCGGACGCCGCGGCCCGCCCATTCCGACGCCAGCACCTTCGAGACACCGACCACCCCGAACTTGGATGCACAGTAGGCGACGTGCTGGTCGAGTGCCACGCTGGCCGCTTGTGACGCCATGTTGACGATGACGCCACGACCGGCCGCCAGCATCTGGGTGCCGACCGCCTGGCACATCAGGAAGGTGCCCTTGAGGTTGACGTCGATCGTCTTGTCCCACGCGTCGAGCGCGAGTTCCTCTGCGGGGCCGAGCATCACGATGCCGGCGCTGTTGACCAGCACGTCGATCCGCCCGAAGCCCGCCATCACGTCCTCGACGACCGCGCCGACCGAACCGGCGTCGGCGACGTCGCAGCCGAAGCCCCTGCTGTCCGCTCCGAGTGCCTGCGCCGCTGCCTGCGCGCCGGCTGCGTCGAGGTCCGCCACCGCGATCCGTGCGCCCTTCGCGGCGAGGGCGGCGGCGATCGCCGCACCGATGCCCGACGCCCCGCCGGTGACCAACGCGACCCTGTCGTCGAGCCGGAAGTCGAGATCCACTGCAGGAGAGGTCATCTGATTTCGCATCCTTTCATTCGAGCGGTATTCACAAAAGTGCGGCGGCGATGTCGCTGTCGGTGACGATCGCCGTGACGAGCCCGGAGCACAGCACCGCCCTGGTGGCGGCGACCTTCTCGGCACCGGTGACGATCGCGATGCGGGTCGGTATCGCCCGCAGCGCCGATTCCCCGATGCCCATCCGGCGGTCGTCCAGACCAGGCACGGGTGGCCGTCCTCGTCGAGCAGCAGCGCGCAGGTCTCGGCGCACACCCGCGCCTCGTTGAATCGCGCGACTTCCCGGTCCGTCAGCGACAGGTGGGTCTGCGACGCCCCGGGCTTCCACGCCCCGACCGACACCAGGGCGCAGGTCACGTCCGGGTACCGGCTCACGGTGTCCCGGATCTGCTGGTTACTCCGCAGCGCCGCCGCGGTGCGGCCGTCCTGGACGACGAGTGGGGCGTAGAGCGGCCAGGACTGCCCGCCGCTGACCTCGCTGATCCGCCGCACCAGATCGAGGCCGTTGCCGGTGATGGCGCCGGCCATGCCGCTGAGTTGAACGACGTCGCACCGCGGCAGCGTCGTCAGGTGCGGCGCGATGTGGGCGAGCGTGCGGCCGCAGTCGACCCCCACCACGTCGCCGTCGCGCAGGATCGACTGCAGCAGTTCCGCCATCGCCTTGGCGACCGCTTGTACCCGGTCGGCGGTGTTGCGCGCGTCGGTCGCCACCGCGTACACGTGCTGGAGGCCGAAGCGGCGCTGCACGGCGGTGGACAGGTCGACGTCGACGGATCCCGGGTTGTGGATCTTGATCTCGACCATGCCCGATTGCAGCGCCTCGTCCAGCATGCGGGTCACCTTGAAGCGGGACACCCCGAGCTCCTCGGCGATCTGGATCCTGGTGCGGCCTTCCAGGTAGTAGCGGCGTGCAACCAGTGCACGCTCGAACAGTTCGTCGGGCCCCATCCCGCCCCTCCCACGTCAGCCGCGGACGCCTCGTGCACATATGTGCAGAGCCGTTGACATCTGAGCATAGGCCAGAGCATGATCCACCTCACAAGCGAGCGGGCGGATGTCCCCGCTCACAACATCGGAGGAGCCCGGTGCGGTTCGTTCGGAAAGGGTTGGCGGGCATGACGGTAACGGCGGTCTGCGGGTCGCCGCCTCCGCGGTCCGGTCCGACGTCGACGGAGATGCCATCGTGAGCAGCGCGGTGCTGGAGTGTGCCGGGATAACGAAGAGCTTCGGCGGTGTGCCCGTGTTACGCGGGGTCACGCTGACGCTGCAGCCCGGCACCGTCACCGCGCTGGCCGGAGAGAACGGTGCGGGCAAGTCGACCCTGATGAAGATCATCAGCGGCCAGTACCACGCCGACGCCGGGACGGTGTCGGTGCGCGGCACCCACCTCGCCGCGGGCAATCCGAGGGACGCCGTGCGGCACGGAGTGGCCATCGTGCCGCAGGAACTGGCCTCGATCGAGGACATGACCGTCTACGAGAACCTGTTCGTCGGCCGGGAGATCCGCCGTGGCCCCTTCCTGAACCGGCGGGCGATGATCGCCGAAGCGCGCGAGACGCTGGCCGTCTTCGACGTCGCCATCTCCCCGACGGCCCGGATGGGCAGCCTGCCGGTCGGGCTGCGCCAGATCGTGGAGATCGTCAAGGCCGCCCGCACCGGCGCCGAGGTGGTGATGCTCGACGAGCCCACCTCGGCGATCTCCGAACGCGAGGTGGAGGGCCTCTACTCCATCGTGCGCAGGCTGCGCGAACACGGCGTGGCGATGGTCTACACCACGCACAAGATGGCCGAGATCCGCGCCATCGCCGACCGCGCCGTGGTGTTGCGCGACGGCGGCCTCATCCTCGACGCCCCGATCGCCGAGGTGTCCGACGACGACATCGTCACCGCGATGATCGGCCGCGAACTCGACGCGCTCTTCCCCGACCGCACCGAACCCGGTAGCGAGACAGTGCTCGAGGTCCGCGATCTCCAGGTCGACGGTGCGGCCGAACCGGTGTCGTTCTCCGTGTCGGCGGGCGAGATCGTCGGACTCGCGGGCCTGGTGGGCGCCGGGCGCACCGAACTCCTCGAGGCCATCTTCGGCGCCCGGCACACCGCCGCAGGCGACATCGTGGTCCGCGGCAGGCCGGTGAAGCGCAACGCCCCCGCCGCCGCGATCGCCGCGGGAATGGCGATGGTCCCCGAGGACCGCAAACTCTCCGGCGTGGTGCTCTCGATGAGCGTGCTGGACAACGGATCACTGCCGCGGTTGTCGTCGTTCAGCGTCGCGGGATGGTTGCGCGGCAAGGCGCGCACCAAGGCGGTCTCCGACGTGATGTCCTCGGTACGCCTGCGCAGTCGCGGGCTGAACCAACAGGTCGGGACGCTCTCGGGCGGCAACCAGCAGAAGGTGGTGCTGGCCCGCTGGCTGACCGGCGACGTCAACGTCCTGCTGCTCGACGAGCCCACCCGCGGCGTCGACGTCGGCGCGCGCAGTGAGATCTACCGCATCATCACCGAATTCGCGGCCGCCGGGATGGCGGTGGTGATGGCGTCGTCGGACATGCCCGAGATCATCGGGCTGTCACACCGGGCCTTCGTCATGCGCAGCGGCGCGCTGGTCGGGGAGCTCGACCGGGAGGCGCTGGACCACCCCTCCGTGCAGGAGTCGGTGTTCCGGATGGCGACCGCGCTGGACGGACCCGGCCACCGGACGCCCGCTCGATCAACGGAGGAAGACACGTGAGCACGCCCACCGGCACCGAGGAGAACGCGGGGCAGGCAGGACCGCCGACGGTGACGTCGCCGATCACCGGTGAACCGGTCAAACTGTTCTCCCGGGCGTGGCTGAGCGGTCTGGCACTGCGGTACTCGATGGTCATCATCATGCTGCTGGTGATCGCCTACTTCAGTTACCGCAGTGCGCGATTCGGCACCGTCGATAACCTGGTGACCATCCTCGTCGCGGCGGCGCCGTTCGCCCTCATCGCGCTCGGACAGACGCTGGTGGTGCTGACCGGGGGGATCGACCTCTCGGTGGGCAGTGTGATCGCGGTGTCGGCGATGGCGGGAGCGGCGACGGCGAAGGCCAACCCCGGCCAGGTGTGGATGACGGTGCTGGTGGCCATGATCGTCGGCCTCGCGGTCGGCTCGCTGAACGGGATCCTGGTGTCCCGCCTCAACGTCCCGCCGTTCATCGCCACTCTGGGCACGCTGACGGCAGGCTCCGGCTTGGCCTATGTAATCGGCGGAGGTGCGCCCATCAACGGACTGCCCGCCGAGTTCGGCTCCATCGCCAACACCAAGATCCTCGGCCTGCAGATCCCGGTGCTCGTCATGATCGTGGGCATCGTGGTGCTGGCGGTGGTGATGAAGCGCACCACCTACGGCATGCGGGTGTATGCGGTCGGCGGCAACAGGTCGGCGGCCGAGATCGCCGGCATCAACGCCAAGAACGTCCTCTTCAGCGTCTACGCGTTGTCGGGTCTGCTGGCCGGCATCTCCGGGGTGATGCTGGCCTCGCGGGTCATCTCGGGGCCGCCGAACCTGGGGCAGGGCTACGAACTCGACGCGATCGCCGCGGTGGTGATCGGTGGCGCGAGCCTGATGGGCGGCCGCGGCACGGTGTGGGGAACGGTGCTGGGCCTGTTCATCATCCAGACGCTCAACAACGGGCTCGACATCCTCGTGGTGCCCGCGTACTGGCAGGACGTCATCAAGGGTGTGCTGATCGTCGCGGCGGTGGCCGTCGACGTCTGGTCCACCCGAAGACGGACGTGACCGGGCCCGCACGCACCACACAGGCAGTTTTCCCTCCACCACAACGAGAATGAGAGACGTCATGAGACTGGGAACGAAGTGGACCGCCGCCGGCGCGGCCGGAGTGCTGGCCCTGGGGCTGACCGCCTGCGGGGCCGGCGACACCGAAGCCAACAGCGACGCCACGAGGATCGGCGTGTCGGTGTACGACATGAGCTCCTTCATCACCGCGGGCAAGGAGGGCATGGACACCTACGCCGACGCCAACAACATCGAGTTGGTCTGGAACTCGGCCAATCTCGACGTGTCCACCCAGGCCAGTCAGATCGACTCGTACATCAATCAGGGCGTCGACGCGATCATCGTGGTGCCCGTGCAGGCGGACTCGCTGGGACCGCAGGTCGCTTCGGCCAAGGCCAAGGGCATCCCGCTGGTACCGGTCAACGCCGCGCTGGAGAGCAAGGACATCGCGGGCAACGTCCAACCCGACGACGTGGCGGCCGGGGCACAGGAGATGCAGATGATGGCCGACCGCCTCGGCGGGCGCGGCAACATCGTCATCCTGCAGGGGCCGCTCGGCCAGTCCGGCGAACTCGACCGCAGCGAGGGCATCGAGCAGACACTGAAGAAGTACCCCGACATCAAGGTGCTGGCCCGCGACACCGCCAACTGGAAGCGCGACGAGGCCGTCAACAAGATGAAGAACTGGATCTCCGGCTTCGGCAACCAGATCACCGGTGTGGTCGCGCAGAACGACGACATGGGTCTGGGCGCCCTGCAGGCCCTCAAGGAGGTGGGGCGCAGCGACGTGCCCATCGTCGGCATCGACGGCATCGAGGACGGCCTGAACGCCGTGAAGAGTGGCGAGTTCATCGGCACGTCGCTGCAGAACGGCACCGTCGAGCTGGCGGCGGGCCTCGCGGTCGCCGACAAGCTGGTCAAGGGCGAGCAGGTCAACACCAATCCGGTGTACGTCATGCCGGCGATCACCAAGGACAACGTGGACGTCGCGATCCAGCACGTGGTGACCGAGCGGGAGAAGTTCCTCGAAGGTCTCCCGGACCTGATCAACGAGAACCTCAAGACCGGCGACATCGCCTACGAGGGCATTCCGGGCCAGAAGCAGCCCTAGCGGGCACGAACTCGCGGGACCGGTCACTGCGGTGGCCGGTCCCGCTGCCGCTTATCGCCGCCGTTACGCGACCCTCACCGCACCGAAACCCGCTGTCGCTATGAAAGGTCGATGACGGACAGCGCCCTGCAGAATCACGCCGGCCCCGACGCGCCGCGCAAGCCCTGGTACTCCTCGCTGTTCCTCCAGCTGATGATCGCGATCGTGGCGGGAATCCTGGTCGGCTGGCTGTGGCCGGCGTTCGGCGCCGACCTCAAACCGGTGGCCGACGCGTTCATCAAGCTGATCAAGATGCTGATCGCCCCGATCATCTTCTGCACCGTGGTGATCGGCATCGCCCACGTCGGCGACCTCAAATCGGTGGGACGCATCGGGGTCAAGGCGCTCATCTACTTCGAGGTCGTCACCACCTTCGCGCTGCTGTTCGGTCTGGTGATCGGCAACCTGGTGAAACCCGGTGCCGGGTTCGACATCGACGCCGACACCCTGGCCACCGGCGCCGACGCGGTCGCGGCCAAGACCAACGACGGCGAACTGCCGCACACGGTGGAGTTCCTACTCGACATCATCCCGGCTTCCGTGGTGTCGGCGTTCGCGGAGAACCACCTGCTGCAGGTGCTGTTCTTCGCGGTGCTGTTCGGGCTGGCGCTGGCCAAGTTCGGCGAGCACGGCGATGACCCATCCCGTCGCTCCGCTCGCCCCGGCAAGCTGGTGTTCGAGTTGATCGAGCACCTGTCGACCATCTTCTTCACCATCATCGGCTGGATCATGCGGCTCGCGCCGGTCGCGGCGTTCGGTGCGATGGCCTACATCATCGGCCAGTACGGCATCTCGTCGCTGGGCAGCTACGCCAAGCTGATCGCCGCCTGCTATCTCGGCGCGGCGCTGTTCATCGGCATCCTGGCGGCGATCTCGTGGTTTCTCGCCGGGGTCAACCTGTGGCGCTTCGTCACCTACATCAAGGACGAGCTGTTCCTGGCGCTGGGCACCGCGTCCACCGAGGTCGTGCTGCCCCGCATCATGGACAAGCTGATCCACGCCGGGTGTTCGCACACCACAACGGGTCTCGTCGTCCCGACCGGATACTCGTTCAATCTCGACGGCGCAACGCTCTACCTGTCCATCTGCGTGCTGTTCCTGGCGCAGGCCCTCGGGGTCGACCTCAGCATCGGCGAGCAGGTGATGGCGGTGCTGGTGTTGATGCTGACCTCCAAGGGCATGGCGGGTGTGCCGGGTTCGTCGTTCCTGGCACTGTCGGCCACCGTCGCCGCGATCGGTCACGGCGCCATCCCGGTGGCCGCCGTCGCACTGCTGCTCGGCGCCGACCGGATCATGGACTCCATGCGGGTGTCGGTCAACCTGCTCGGCAACTGTGTCGCCACGCTGGTGGTGGCCCGCTGGGAGGGGCAGCTCGACGCCGAACGGATGCGTAGCGTGCTGCGCGGCGAGGACGTCGACGAGGTGGCGGCACAGCCGGAGCCGGTGATCAGCTCCCGGTGAGCCCGCGGCGGGCGATGTCGAGCACCTCTTCGGTGGTGGGCGGACTCTGCGGATGGTGCGATAGGCACCACGGCGCACGGATCTTGTGGAACGCGTTGCCCTCCAGCGCGACATAAAAACTGCCTGCCCGCAGCTTGCTGATGTCGGGCACCTCACCGCCCTTGGCGCGGGCCATCTCCCGGGCGACCGCGATCTGCGCGGGCGCGTTGAGCAGGCCGTAGAACTGCGTCGCGGAGTTGCCCGGGATGTTGAGGTGCAGTCCCTTCGGCGCCTGTGTGGCGAACACCAGTCCCAGGCCGTACTTGCGGGCCTGCGAGACCAGCGCCAGCGTGCTGCGGGTGCATGCGGTGTGCCGGTCCGACGGCGCGAAGTTCTGCGCCTCGTCCATCACGAGCAGTCCGCCCAGCGGCCGGTCGGCGGCGGGATGACGCTTGATCCAGGAGAACAACGCCATCTGCAGCTGGTTCACGAAGCCTTCGCGCTGCTGCTCGCTGGTCAAACCGATCATGCTGATCACCGACACCCGCGCCCGGCGGCCCGGTGACGGGGTGAGCAGCAGGCCCGGATCGACAGGCGTTCCCCGCCCGCCGAACAGCGGGTCGTTGACCATCGCGGCGTGCAGGTTCTCGGCCAGCTCGGCAGCCAGTTTGGGGCCCTTCGCCAGTTCGGTGACACCCTGCGGCAGGTCAGCGAGCATCGCGATGAACCCCGGCAGCGTCGCGTCGGGTTCGCGACGGGCGTAGTGCCGCAACGCTTCCTTGAGCACCGCCCGGGACAGGTTCGCCTTGGCGGTCTTGCCCGCGATCAGGGCCCGGACCTCGAGCGCGGCCACCGCGGATTCCACCGCGTCGTCGAACTCCTCGTCGTCGTCGAGAACGCCAGCGAAGTCGGGGAGCGGCTGGAACGACAGCGGTCTGCCCGAGTTCTTGCGCGGCGTCCAGATGACCACCTCGGTGCCGTCGAGGTACTGCGCCGCGCGCTCGTCGTCCGCGGCGTTCCAGCCGGGCGGCGGCGTCGGCCACGCCTCGCCGAGGCGGGACAGGTCGTTGTTGACGTCCAGGACGATCGACGACACCCCGCGCAGCGCGCACTCCTCGATGAGCCGCCGGATCATCACCGTCTTGCCGGAACCGGAGCCCGCGAAGATGGCGGTGTGCTTGCGCAGTGCCAGCAGATTCACCGTCAGCGCCGCTCCGGCAGCGTCGACCCCCAGCGGCACGTCGCCCGCCGATTCCTCGACCGCGGCATAGGTCGGCGTGCCTGGCCCGGTGGTGGCCGTGGTTGGCTGTGCCGCAACGGGTTCGGGCACCGGTGGCGGCGGATCGCCGGCGAGGTCACCGAACGCCTCGCGGAAGATCGTGATCCCGTGCGCGGGCCGGCGACGGCGCACCCACTCGGGCAGGTCGGGATGGTTGTCGTCGAAAAGGTCGCGCAGGGCGGCCAGGGTGCGCAGATCCTCACGGCCGATCGGGATCGTGCGGGCGCCGGCCGCCTCGACCTCAGCGATCAGCGCCGCCGTCTTGGCTCCGCCGGGCCACCGCGAATTGCGCAGCAGCAGGAGTTTTCGGCGGTCGGGGTCCGAGCTGATCCCCGTTGCCTCCCAGGCTTTGCGGACCCGGTTCTGAACGGCGATGGCGTTCCCGTGCGCGATCGCGCGGAAGGCCCAGTGCCGCTCGTCGTCGGTCGCGTCGTCGAGGCTCTGCCGTAGCCGCCCGTGCAGCACGACGTGCCGTCCGGGCGGCGGATCGAGCCGGAAGGCCTGGCCCGCATCGCCTCGCTCGGTGATCCACGCCTCAAGGCCGGCCGCGAGCAGGCCCGGCATCGTGGTGTCCTCGCCGTCGGGGTCCAGTGCCGCCTCCACCACCGCCCCGCCGCGGTATTCGGCGAACCGGCGGTCCAGCTCATGGCTGTCCGCGGCCTGCGGTTCATCTCCCGCGGCCGCAGGCGCGGGATCGGGGGTCTCGTCGTTGAGGTGGGCGAGTTCGGTCAGCGAGCCGCTCTGCAGGCAGGCGCGGACGTGCGCGTCGGCCCGCTGCAACAGCCGGCGCGGCGTGTACTGCGGAGCGTCGTCGAACGCGGACGGCAGGATCGGCCAGCTCGCGTAGGGCGGGTCGAAGCGTGACACCGCGTATCCCGTCGCGAAGCGGCGTTCGAGAATCGACCGGCCGATCGCCGCGCTCGGCACCCGTTCCAGCACATGGGTTTCCCGGAACCGGTCGGGCACCGAGGCGGTGGCGCGTTCGCGGATGAGCTCCCACACACTGGGCAGGCACGCCACCACCGGGACCGTGCGCCGCATCGCCTCCTTGATGGACATCAAGCCGTGCGCGACGTGTTCGAGATTCCGGTTGTCCGAGACGCTGCCCGGTGCATCGGTGCTTCCCGCCGACTGGGCGAGCAGCGTGTCGATCTGGTCGATGCCGATCACGGCCGGCCCCGCGAGTGCCACCAGACGTGCGATGTCGCGCACCGTCTCCTGCGGTGTCTTGCCCGGCCGGCGCAGACCCCAGGCCGCCCGGTCGTCTCCGCCGGAGTCGTCGGTCGACGTCAGATACGCCTCACCCATGTCCTGCAGCGACGGATCGGTGGCGCCGAGCAGGATCAGGGCCCGCAGCGCATGACGGCACTGCCGCACGGTGTCGCCGTGGGCCTTCGTGCAGGCGACCACGAACTCGTCGAGCATCTCGGGGTCGAGGTCTTCACCGCGGACGACGTCGCGCCGGGTGGCGCGACCGATCTTCGCAGGCGTGGACAGCTGCCACAGCAGGTCCTTGAGCTGGGTCTCCTCGACGCGGCCCGGCCTGCCGAGGCTCTCCAGGATGCCGCCCCGCGCGGACTGCCAGAAGGTGGTGGCGTCGAGCAGTTCCACCATGAAGAAGAAGCCGCCGCCGGCCTGCACCCGCTCGCGGACCTGGCCCAGCAGATGGGTCTTGCCCGATCCGGCCCGTCCGCGGATGACGACGCCGAGCGGCGTGGCGTCGGGATAGCGAGCGACCTCGTCGAAGGCGGTCATCACGTCCGCCAGTGCGTCCTCGTGCAGACCACCGATGTGGGTGCTCTGGGAATGCCAGATGTCGTCGAGACTCATCACAGAGTTGAGCCGCAGCGCGCCGAGCGCCTCCCGGTGCTGTGTCTGCATCAGGACTCGATCGCGATCAGATGGTTGTCCTCGTTGCCGATGCGCAACGCCGCGGCCCGGTCGTCGTCGGTCAGCGCTTTGCGGTTCTCCTCGGGTATCAGGCGCACCCCGGGCTGCCGTTCGAGCCGCAGCAGTACGGCGTCGAGCTCGTCACGCGGCACCTCGGTCAGCTGCCTGCGCAGCGCCGCGAGTCCCACCCAGCCGCCGGGACGACGCGACAGCTGCCGGTAGCTGTCGCGGACCCGGGTGTCGACGTCATCGGCCTGCGCCGGCCCGAACGCCTCGGCCAGCGAGAGACCCGTCCGCTCGAAATGCCGATCGAGCGCCCTCATCAGCGTGTACAGCGCCCTGCCCTGGCCCGAGGGCCGGGCAGGCACGGCGGCACCGAACAGCGATCGGCATGTCGCCCAACCGTCGTCGGTGAGCTCGAGCACCATCGGCCGGCCGGAGGTCACCTCGATCAGGCCACGCCGCTGCAGCCGGTTCCTGCTCGACTGGTCGAGCGCCGGTCCGAGGTTCTTCAGCTCCGGGTTGGGCACCGGGCGGCACTCGGCCATCAGCACCAGGAGCACCGCCTGCTCGGTTCCGGTCAGCTCGTCGGGGGCCACGGTCACGTCCGCTCGCCTTTCTGCCGTCGTCTCGTGCGGGTACCGGCGACAGCGCCGAACGATTCACGCCCCACCCGGATACCCCCTCCACGGTGTCGCCTTCATTCTTGTCACACCCGCGGCGCGATGGCGAAGTGGAGGCTACGGCGCACCCGCGGGCACGTCGGTGTACTGCGGCGCGAAACCCTCGTCGGAGAAGCTGAATCCGCGCCCGCTGCGCTCGGAGAGGCACGAGATCCCGACGGCCTCCTGCACGTTGCACCGGAAACCGCCGACGGCGAGGATCCGGTTGAAGGGCAGCACGTTCGCCGGGCCCGGGTCCAGCCCGAACTCGGGCTGTTCCTGCGCGACGAACCGGGCGTCGCCCTCGCGTTCGACCACGACGGCCGTGGGCGCGGCCGGCTCGCCGGTGGCGTCGGGCACCGTCTCGGGTGCGCCGGTGATGCTCAGCGACCCCGAAGCGGCCTGGCAGCCGGCCCTCTCCCGCGCCACGATGGCGCACTGCCAGCGCCCCGACGGGGTGGTGAAGAAATAGCGGGTGCGGCCGTCCACCGGCGCCCCGAAGTAGAAGGCGTTGACCAGGTGTGCGTTGCTGGGCGGCGGCCCGGCCGGCGGTGGTGGCGCCGCTGCCGCCGAGCTCGCAGCGGTTTCTTCGGTGGTGACGACGGTGTCGGCCGTGCAGCCCGCCATGGCGAGCGCCGCGAGGACCGTCGCGATCAGAGTTGTGGCACGCATGTCAGTGCCTCAGCGTGCCGGAAGCCGATTCCGGCGGCACGTCGGGGTGCCGTTCACGCAGCAGCTCCCGCAGCCTGCGGGCGTTGCGTACGGCGTGGCCGCCCAGGTCGTTGTTGAAGTAGACGACCACCCGCCTGCCCTCGCCCGCCCATCCGGCGATCCGGTCCGCCCACAGCCGCAGCGCGTCGTCCGAGTAGGACGCCGCATAGAGCGGGCCGTCCTCGGGGCCGTGCAGCCGCACGTACACCCGGTCACTCGTCGCCCTCGGCACACACGGCATGCCGGGTCCGCTCATCACGACGTAGGCGGCGCGGTGGCGTTCCAGCAGCGCGAACACCGCGTCGTCGTTCCAGGACGGGTGGCGAAGCTCCATCGCCACCGGGATGCGGTCGGGCATCAGCGTCAGGAAGTGGCCGAGCCGGTCGTCGTCACGCGCGAGGCCGGGATGCAGCTGGACCAGCAGCGCCTCGCTTTTGTCACCCAGCGCGGTCCAGCAGCGCTCGAACCGCTCGACCCACGGCTCCGGGGACGCGAGCCTGCGGTAGTGGGTGAGCCCGCGGTGGGCCTTGACGGTCATCGTGAATCCGTCGGGAAGCCGTTGCCGCCAGCCCTCGAACGTGGCGTCGCGCGGCCACCGGTAGAAGCTGGCGTTCAGTTCGACGGTGTCGAATTCGGCGACATAGTGTGCGAGCCGCTTGGCCACCGGCAGTTTCGGCGGGTAGAGCACGCCGGCCCAGTGGTCGTAGGACCAGCCCGAGGTGCCGATCCGGATCATCTAACCGGCGATCTCGTCGCGCAGCGCGTCGTCGAGGGACACCCGCACCAGTGCGGCCGCCAGCGCGGCGTTGCCGCCGGCTGAGAGTTCGCCGAGCCGCGCGGCGTCGGTGGGCAGCCCGAGTTCCTTTGCGGCGCCGCGGGCCCGCTCGTCGAAGTGGGGCCGCACCCAGGTCCAGGTGTCCTGCACCTCGCGCAGGAAGATGTCGGCGCCGGTGTCGCCGATGCCCTTGAACTCCATCAGCAGCTTCTTCGCCGCTGCCACGTCGTGGCCGGCCGATTCGGCGAGGTTGCGCAGGTCACCGGAGTAGCCGTCGCGCACCGCGGTCGCCATGTCGGTGAGCCGGGTGGCCGAGCTCTCGTCGTAGCGGGCGTATCCCGCGTGGGCGAATGCGTCGATCATCTTCTGTCGCTTGGCCTCCAGCACCGTGTCGGGTGTCCGGATGCCCGCGGCGAACAGTTCGTGTCCCGCCCGCATGGCGATGGTGGCGTCGATCGGCTTGCTGGCCAGCATGCACAGTGTCAGCAGCTGGAACAGCGGCATCGGCGTGTCCTTCAGGTGGACACCGGCCTCTTCGGCGTACGTGGTGCCCGCGCGGTCCAGCAGTCGCCGGACCAGCTGATCTGGCTTCGCTCCCATCAGTTCCGGCTTACCCGTCGGCCGTGTCGGGAAACGTCCTCACTTGGGTGGCAGGCTCGCGGCGTAGCCCGCGCCGCGGCGCACCCACGACTGGAGTTGGCGCATGGTCTTGATGCCGTCGTCGCCGACCCGAAGCCAGCCGCGGGTCTCGCGGCCTGCCATCACCATCGGTGCGACGTGGTCACGCTGCAGCAGCCGCTCGGTCTCCTCCGGCGGGACGCGCACCATCAGGCCGCCTCTGCCGCTGGCCGCCACGGCCATGTTGCCGTTGATCAGGAATGCCAGGCCGCCGAACATCCGCTTCTCGTCGACGCCCGGCTCGGCGGCGAGCAGTTCCCGGATGCGGTCGGCCAGTTCGGTGTCGTAGGCCACGCCATGACGGTAACGCGGCTCGTCATCGTGCGTCGGCAGGCGACCACCCGAGCCGGGGTCCGAGGTGCTCGGCGAGGTCGCCGATGATCTGGGCGTAGTCGTCGGGCCGGAAGGTGAAGGGCAGTGCGAACGCCACTTCGTCGGCGCGCTGGAACCCGGCGTGTGCGAACAGGCGGTCGGCGAGTTCGTCGGAGGTGCCGACGAGGTCGGGGGAGAACAGCATGCCGCGCGGCCCCTGCGGAGCCCTCGTCCGTTCGAGGCGGCCCGCCGCGTACTCCCGGTAACGCCGCACCTGCTCGTCGGTGGCGGAGTCGGTCGGGATCACCACCAGACCCTGTGACACCCTTGCCCGTTCTGGATGAGGGTGATGTGTCCGGTACGCGTCGATCTGCTGGCCCTGGATGGTGGCGAAGTCAACGCAGGACGTGCCCCCGGAGATGTCCTGCGTGCTCACCACCGAGCTGGTGAGGTAGTTGATGCCCTGTTCGGCCGCCCAGATCGCCGAGGACAGCCCGCCGCCGTACCAGACGCGGTCGGCCAGGCCGGGGGAGTGCGGCTGGATGTGGTCGGTGAACTGTTCGATGCCGACGGTGCCTGCGAAGTCGCTGACCGGTTCGCCGCGTAGCGCCCGCAGCAGCCGCAGCACGCGCTCCTTCGAGAAGTCCTGCACGTCATGCGATTCCGGGTACAGCGCGGTCTTGTAGTGGTCGTACTGCATCGGGGCGCCGACCGAGACGCCCGGGTTGATGCGGCCACCCGACAGCAGGTCGACGGTGGCGAGGTCCTCGGCGAGCCGGAACGGGTTCTCCAGCCCGAGCGGGATCACCGCCGTGCCGAGCTCGATGCGGCGGGTGCGCTGGGTGGCGGCCGCCATGATCGCCACGGGTGAGGAGATGCCGGGCTGCAGGTGCCTGCAGCGCAGCCACACGCTGTCGAAGCCGAGCGCCTCGGCCCGCTCGATCACCTCGAGGGTCTCCTCGATGCCGGGCCGCGGGTCGGTGGCGTCGAAGCGGCCGATGGTCAGGAAGCCGAGCTTGCGCAGCGGCTCTCCGCGTCGTGGCATGTGGCTGGTCACCCCTCTCTGCGCGAGCAGACGCAAATGTCCCCGACACGCCGGCCATTGGGGAGCATTTGCGTCTGCTCGCGGTATTCGGTTGTCAGGCCGCGACGGCCGCCGTCTGGGCCGCCGGTTCCAGCGCCTGGGCCACGATGTCGGCCACGTCGGTCATCGGCTTCACCTCGAGCACCGCCAGGACTTCAGCAGGGACGTCGTCCAGGTCGGGCTCGTTGCGCTGCGGGATGAACACCGTCGACAGCCCGGCGCGCTGGGCGGCCAGCAGCTTCTGCTTGACGCCGCCGATCGGCAGCACCCGGCCGTTGAGTGTGACCTCACCGGTCATGCCGACGTCGGCGCGCACCTGACGGCCGGTGGCCATCGACACCAGCGCGGTCACCATCGTCACACCCGCCGACGGCCCGTCCTTGGGGACGGCGCCCGCCGGGACGTGCACGTGGATCTTGCGGTCCAGCGCCTTCGGGTCGACGCCCAACTGTTCGGCGTGTGCCCGCACGTAGGACAGCGCGATTTGCGCGGACTCCTTCATCACGTCGCCGAGCTGACCGGTCAGGACCAAGCTCGACTCACCGGCGCCGTTCTCTGTGGCGCCGGCCTCGATGTAGAGCACGTCGCCGCCGAGACCCGTGACGGCCAGCCCGGTCGCCACGCCCGGCACCGCCGTGCGTTCGGCCGACTCCGGCGTGAACCGCGGACGGCCCAGGTACTCCACCAGATCCGGTTCGTCGACGACGATCGGAGCCGGGGCCGAGTCGAGCTTGGTGGTCACCTTGCGCAGCGCCTTGGCCAGCAGCCGCTCGAACTGCCGAACCCCCGGCTCGCGGGTGTAGTCGGCGGCGATCTTGCGCAGCGCGGCGTCGGTGACGCTGACCTCCTCGGCCGTCAGCGCGGCCCGTTCGGCCTGCCGGGGCAGCAGGTAGTCACGGGCGATCGCGACCTTGTCGTCCTCGGTGTAGCCGTCGATCTGCACGAGTTCCATCCGGTCCAGCAGCGCCGACGGGATGTTCTCGATGACGTTGGCCGTCGCCAGGAACACGACGTCGGACAGGTCCAGATCCAGGTCCAGGTAGTGGTCGCGGAACGTGTGGTTCTGCGCCGGGTCCAGCACCTCGAGCAGCGCCGACGAGGGATCGCCACGGTAGTCGGAGCCGACCTTGTCGATCTCGTCGAGCAGCACGACGGGGTTCATCGAACCCGCCTCGCCGATCGCCCGCACGATACGGCCGGGCAACGCGCCGACGTAGGTGCGCCGGTGGCCGCGGATCTCGGCCTCGTCGCGCACGCCGCCCAGGGCGACGCGAACGAACTTGCGGCCCAGGGCCCGTGCCACGGATTCACCCAGCGAGGTCTTACCGACCCCGGGAGGGCCGGCCAGCACCATCACCGCACCGGAGCCGCGGCCGCCGACGACCGACATGTTGCGCTGTGCCCGGCGCGCCCGCACCGCGAGGTACTCGACGATGCGGTCCTTGACGTCGTCCAGCCCGTGGTGGTCGGCGTCGAGGATCTCCCGGGCCGACTTCAGGTAGGTGGAGTCCTCGGTGCTGACGTTCCACGGCAGGTCCAGCACGGTGTCCAGCCAGGTCCGGATCCAGCCGCCCTCGGGGCTCTGGTCGCTGGACCGTTCCAGCTTGCCGACCTCGCGCAGCGCCGCTTCCCGGACCTTCTCGGGCAGGTCGGCGGCCTCGACACGCGCCCGGTAGTCGTCGGACCCCTCGGGTTCGCCCTCGCCCAGTTCCTTGCGGATCGCGTTCAGCTGCTGGCGCAGCAGGAACTCCTTCTGCTGCTTGTCCATGCCGGACCGGACGTCCTCGGCGATCTTGTCGTTGACCTCGACCTCGGCCAGGTGCTCACCGGTCCACTCGACCAGCAGCCGGAGGCGGCGCGCGACGTCCTCGGTCTCCAGCAGCTCGCGGCGCTGGACGTCGGAAAGGTAGGACGCGTAGCCGGCGGTGTCGGCGAGCGCCGACGGGTCGGTGATCTTGTTGACCACGTCGACGATCTGCCACGCCTCGCGGCGCTGCAGCATCGCCAGCAGCAGCTTCTTGTACTCCGCGGCCAGCGCCCTGGTCTCCTCGGAGCTCTCGGGCTCCAGCGCGTCCTGCACCGTCACCCACAGCGCGGCACCCGGCCCGGTGGTGCCGGAACCGATGTGGGCGCGCCGCTCACCGCGCACGACTGCCACGGCGCCGCCCCCGGGGACGCGACCCACCTGCACGATCGATGCGATCACCCCGTAGGTGGGGTAGCGGTCCTCCAATCGCGGTGCGATCAGCAGCTTGCCGCTCTGGCTGGCCTGTGCGGCGTCGACCGCCGCGCGCGCCGCGTCGTCGAGTTCGACGGGCACCACCATTCCGGGCAGCACGATCGGTTCGCTGACGAACAGCACGGGCAGTGAGATTGATTCAGGCATCCATCCTCCAAAGTTGAATCTGCTGCGCTCAACCTTGGCGGCGGTCCCTTTGTTCCCCGTTCACTCTGCGCGTACGGCGCAGGAGTCCCGGGGGCACACAGACAGGGAGCCTGCCGTGGGGGTGACGGCAGGCTCCCTGGTGTGTGAGTGGATCTAGACGGCACCCTGGGCGCCGAGCACCCGCTGGATGTCGGGCTTCATCTGCTGAAGCTGCTGACCCCAGTAGCCCCAGCTGTGCGTGCCGTTCGACGGGAAGTTGAACACGCCGTTCTGCCCGCCTGCTGCGATGTAGTTGTCACGGAACGTGACGTTGGTGCGCAGCGTGAACCCCTCGAGGAACTGCGCGGCCATCAGGTTCCCGCCGTTGGCCCCGGTGTCCAGGTCCGACGGGGTGCCGGTGCCGCAGTAGATCCAGAGGCGGGTGTTGTTGGCGACCAGTTGATTGATGTTGATCATCGGGTCGTTGCGCCGCCACGCCGGATCGCTGGACGGTCCCCACATGCTCTCGGCGTTGTAGCCGCCCGCGTCGTTCATCGCCAGACCGATCAGCATCGGCCACCAGCCCTCGGACGGGTTGAGGAAACCCGACAGCGCGCCGGCGTAGATGAACTTCTGCGGGTGGTAGATGGAATAGGTCAGCGCGGTGCTGCCCGCCATCGACAGACCCACCACGGCGTTGCCGTTGGGATCCACGCCCTTGTTGGCCTGCAGGTAGGCCGGCAGTTCCTGGGTCAGGAACGTCTCCCACTTGTAGGTGTAGTCCTGCCCGTTGCCCCGCGACGGCTGGTACCAGTCGGTGTAGAAGCTGGACTGGCCGCCCACGGGCATCACCACCGACAGGCCGGACTGGTGGTACCACTCGAACGCCGGGGTGTTGATGTCCCAGCCGTTGAAATCGTCCTGCGCGCGCAGGCCGTCGAGCAGGTACACCGCGTGCGGACCACCGCCTTGGAACTGGACCTTGATGTTGCGGTTCATCGACGGGGAGAACACGTCCAGGTACTCGACCGGGAGACCCGGCCGGGAGAACGCGCCTGCGGTCGCCGATCCACCTGCGAAGCCGATCAGGCCCGGCAGCATGGCCGCTGACGCGGCAACCACCGCCAGCCTGCGCATCCACATTGCTGTACCGCGAAACCTTCTGACGAACTTCATAACGGCAACCAACCCACCTTTCGTTTTGCATGCCACAAGCAATTGCCGTTGCTGTGCTCGAAAAGTGAAACACGGGCCTCACCAGTCACACTGGTACCAACACCCGCATGCGTTGTCGCGGTTGGCTAACGATTACGCTTCGGGCTCGAGACCATCGCCGCCGATGGCGACGGGCCGCATGCGGCGCAGCTGGGTGACGTGCCGGGGCGTCAGCTCCTGCATCGACGTCACGCCGAGCAGCCGCATCGTGCGGCCCACCTGGTCGGCGAGGATGTCGACGGCGCGCTGCACTCCCGCCTCACCGCCGGCCATCAGGCCGTACAGATAGGCCCGGCCGACGAGGGTGAACCGGGCGCCGAGCGCGAACGCCGCGACGATGTCGGCGCCGGACATGATGCCCGTGTCGACCAGGATCTCCGCATCCGCCCCGAGTTCACGCGCCACCACCGGCAGCAGATGGAACGGCACCGGCGCCCGATCGAGCTGACGCCCGCCGTGATTCGACAGCAACACGCCGTCGACACCGAGGTCGACGACCGCCCTGGCGTCCTCGAGCGTCTGAATTCCCTTGACCACCAACTTGTTCGGCCACTGCTGCTTGATCCACGCGAGATCGTCGAACGTGACGGTCGGGTCGAACATCGAGTCGAGGTACTCCGCCACCGTCCCCGGCCAGCGGTCCAGCGACGCGAACGACAGCGGCTCGGTGGTCAGCAGGTTGAACCACCAGCGCGGCCGCGGTATCGCGTCGAGCACGGTGCGCAGCGTGAGGGTCGGCGGAATGGACATGCCGTTGCGGGTGTCACGCAGCCGCGCGCCGGCCACCGGTACATCCACCGTCACCAGCAGGGTGTCGAAGCCGGCCGCGGCGGCCCGCTCCACCAGGGCCATCGACCTCTCCCGGTCCTTCCACATGTACAGCTGGAACCAGTTGCGGCCGTTCGGATTCGCCGCTTTCACGTCCTCGATCGAGCTGGTGCCCAGCGTCGAGAGGGAGAACGGGATGCCTGCGCGGGCGGCGACGTGGGCCCCCGCCACCTCGCCCTCGGTGTGCATCAGCCGGGTGAAACCGGTCGGCGCGATGCCGAACGGCAGCGCCGACGACGCACCCATGATGTCGGCGGACGTGTCGATGGTCTCGACGTTGCGCAGGATCGACGGGTGGAACTCGACGTCGCGGAAGGCCTGCCGCGCGCGGGCCAGTGACAGCTCCTCCTCCGCGGCGCCGTCGGTGTAGTCGAAGGCGGCCCGGGGCGTGCGGCGCTTCGCGATCCGCCGCAGGTCGTCGATAGTCAGCGCGCGGTCGAGGCGTCGCTTCGTCGCGTCGAGCTGCGGCTTGCGGAAGCCTATGAGCGGGGCGAGCTCGGCCGGCCTGGGAATGTGCCGCTTCACCGCGGGCCTACTTCTCCGCGGCGGCAAGCGCGCGCCGCAGGCTAGCCCGCCGCTCCTCGATCGCGCGGCCGATCTCCTGCAGCAGCATCGGCTTTCGCGCCACCAGTTCTTCGATGTGCTCACGGTCGACCTGCAGCACGGTCACCTCCTCGAGTGCGTACGCGGCGGCGGTCACGGGCTCGCGGGTGAGCGTGGTCTGCCCGAGGAACTCGCCTGCCTCCAGGGTACGGATGGGGATCGCGCCGCCGTCGTCGTCGGTGGCCACCAGCTTGACCCTGCCGTTGACGATGAACGTCATCCGCTTGGGGACCTGGCCGGCCACCTGGAGGTACTCGTCGGTGCCGAAACGGGTCAGCCGGGCATGGGTGAGCAGATCCTCCTGGTCATTCTGGTTCAGCCGCAGGGTCGGCGCGATGATCCGCACCGAGCGCTGCATCCGGTCCGGTGTCCCGAACTCGTCCTCGGCCTCGTCGAGGTGAAGACCCTCGCGTCGCGCCGCGTACCAGACCCAGCTCAGGAAGCGCGATCTGGCGGCGAAGTCGTCGGCGGGCGAACGCAGCGGGATGTCGGTGGTGTACTGCAGGCTGCCCGACCGCACGCTCTTCGGGGTGGCGCCCGGCCGCAGTTGCGGCAGCGCCACCGCCACCCGGTTGAGCATGCCGCACACGTCGTCGGGCGGGTCGTCGACGGAGAAGACGGTGGTGACGGACAGCGAGTGCGCCCCCGGCGGTCTGCTGAAGTTCGTGAACGACGCCGCGGCGAGTACCGAGTTCGGGATGACCTGGGTGCCGCCGCCGGTGTCGATGTGGGTGGCGCGCCAGTTCACCTCGATCACCCGGCCCTTCGCCGAGGGCGTCTGGATCCAGTCGCCGAGCTGGAACGGCTGCTCGAACAGCACCAGCAGCCCCGAGATGATCTGCCCGACCGAGTTCTGCAGCGCCAGCCCGAGCACGATGGACGAGACGCCCAGCGCGGTGAACAGCCCACCCACGTTGGCGCCCCAGATGTAGGCCAGGATGAGGCCGGCGCCGATCGCGATCAGCGCGAAGCGCGCAACGTCGAGGAAGATCGACGGAATCCGTTTTCGCCAGGTGCCTTCCGGCGCGCCCTGGAACAGGGTGGCGCTCAACCCGGACAGCAGGAGCACCAGCACCACGACGCCGAACACCGTCGCGACGATGCGCACCGGGGTGGTCTCGCCGGAGATCTGCATGGCGCCGACCAACAGGATCAGCAGGGCGCCGAGCGGCAGAATATAATTGCGCAGCACGTACACGGGTCCGGCGAGGAAGCTGTTGCGGCGGCGCAGCGCGTTGTGGATCTCGGTGAGCAGCACCAGGGCGACCGGGAAACCGATCGCGATGCCCAGCGCCCAGTAGAACCACGGCTCGGCCAGGATGCTGGTCACGGCTGCCGCTCCGTCAGCCGCCAGACCGGCTGTTCCTCGCCGTCGGCGGCGATCACGCCCGCCGAGCTGAAGTTCCGGCTGTCGCGCATCACGTCGTACACGGCGGAGGTGACATAGATGCCCGCCTTGGGTGACCCGCTCTGCACCCGGTAGGCCAGATCGACCGCCGACCCCCACATGTCGTAGGCGAGGGTGGCCCGCCCGACCAGTCCGCTGCTGACGGTGCCGGTGTCGATGCCGGCGCGCAGCTCGAGGTCGTGGCCGGTCTCGGCATTGAACCGGTCGACGGTGCGTTGCATCTCGACGGCGAAATCGACGGTGCGCCGGACGTTGTCGAGCCGGGGCACCGACAGACCGCAGCTGGCCAGGTAGCCGTTGTGCAGCGTGCGCACCTGCTCGACACCGAGATTCTCCGCCGCGGCGTCGAATTGGCGGGTCAGCTTGTTCACGATCACCAGCAGCTCGTCGGAGTTCAGATCCGACGACAGTTCCTCCAGGCCAACGATGTCGGCGAAGATCACGGTCACGTCCTGGTGGTCCTGGGCGATGGTCTCCTCGCCCTCGCGGTAGCGCTGGACGACGGGTTCGGGCATCAGCGACAGCAGCAGCCGGTCGTTCTCCCTGCGCTGCTCGGCGAGCAGTTCCTCCTTGATCGCCAGATTGCGGCTCATGTCGTTGAAGGCGATCGTCAGGTCGCCGAACTCGTCGCGGGTACGCACCGGCAGCGTCACGTGGTAGTCACCCGAACTGATCTGCTGCGCACCGGCTTCCAGGCGGCGGATGGGCCGCACGAACAACCGGGCCAGCAGCATCGCGGCCAGGCACACCACGAAGATGATGACGGCGGTGCTCAGCACGAGGGTGCGGGTGAACGCCGACACCGGCGCGAACGCCTCGGAGGTGTCGATCTTGGCGATGATGGACCAGTTCAGGCCCTGCAGGTCCACCGGCGCGTATGCCTGCAGCGACTTCTGGCCGAGGTAGTCGTCTTCGATGACGGTGCCGGTCTGACCGCGCTGGGCCTCCCGGGTCGCGTCGCTGGCGACGGGTTGCACCAGAGTGGTGCCGCGCTGGCGCAGCGAGTCGTCGGCGACCCCGGGCGGAGTGCCTGCGTCGATGACGTCGGCGCGGAACTGCTCCGGATTCTCGATGAACAGCCGGGAGTCCGACCGCATCAGGTCGTCGGGCCCGACCAGGAAGGTCTCGCCCGTGCGGCCCATGCCTGCGGCCTCCCACTGCCGGTCGGCGGTCATCAGCGTGTTGATCTTCGAGATCGGGAACTGCAGTGCCAGCACACCTTCGACCCGGCCCCCGGGGCCGACGGGGGAGACCATCCACGCCGTCGGCTCGTCGGCGGGGAGGTAGTCGCCGAAATCGGTGATGCCGACGTAGTCGACGGCGTTGGAGCCCATCGCCTTCTGATAGGCGTCGCGCAGCTGCCCCTCCCGGTAGGGCCCGGTCAGGATGTTGGTACCGAGGTCGACGCCCTTGTAGGCGGTGTAGACCACGTTGCCGCGGGTGTCGAGCAGGAGCGCGTCCTCGAATCCGAAGCGGGTGACGATCTCGCGGAAGAAGTCGTTGTACCGCGTGTTGGCGGCCGACCACGCGCTGCCGTCACGGGCGTCGTCGAACTTGATCGCCTTCTCGAAATCGTCGAAGGGCGCGGTGTAGTACGCCTGCAGGTAGCGCTCGGCGTTGGACGTGGGCAGCAGTCCCGCGACGTCGAGTTCCTCGCCGGTCTGCTCCCGCTTGGCGACGGCGAACTGGTTCCTGTAGTAGTCGGTCAGCGACTGGGACTGCTGCGGGCTCAGCGGCGCATCGGCCAACTGGTCGAAGCCCGCGGTGAACGCTTCGATCGACTGGATCGCGGTGGCGCCGCGGGTGTAGATCACCAGCGAGTTCTGCAGGTCGGTGAACTGCGCCTCGAGTTGGCGGGACTGGGAGCCGCGGATCTCGGTGAGCCGGTCGAACACCGACTCCCGCAGCGACGAGCGTCCCGACTGATAGCCGATGAACCCGATCACCGCCACCGAAAGGACACTGGTCAACAGCAGCATCACCAGCAGTTTCGACTGGATACTGATGCGCGACAGCACGCGGCGCCGCAGGCTTCGCCGGGCGGGAGCCGGCACGGTGGGGTGAGAGGAGTCCGGCTCCGCGGTAGAGGTCATCGGGACTAGAAGGCTAGCTGGCCCGGGCACCCGATGCGGGGGCTGTGGGCAAATTGTCGCCGGCCCGGCGGCGGACATGTGTCACCGTGGCTGACATGACCACCGACGACCCCTTCGATCTGCAGCGCTTCGTGACCGCGCAGGAGCCCGTCTACGACACGGTGCTGGCCGAACTGCGGGCGGGCCGCAAGCGCACGCACTGGATCTGGTTCGTGTTCCCGCAGCTGCGCGGACTCGGGCGCAGTGCCACCGCCGACCGGTTCGGTATCGCATCGCTCGCCGAGGCGAGGGCCTACCTCGAGCACCCGGTGCTCGGCGCGCGGCTACGGGAGTGCACGCGCCTGGTGCAGCGGCTCGAGGGGCGGTCGGCCGAGGACGTCTTCGGCTTTCCCGACGTGCTCAAGGTGCGGTCGTCGATGACGCTGTTCGCCCGCGCCGCCGCCGACGACGCCGACTTCGCCGGCGTGCTGGAGAAGTTCTACGACGGCGAGGACCCGGCGACCGTCGAGCTGTTGACCTGAGCGCATCCCGGCCCACCAATCAGCCCGGTGCGATGACCACCCATCCGTTCGGGCCGACCTCGGTGTGCTCGATGTCGTCCTGCGGCGGGGCGCCGGAACCGGCGACCACCCGGCCGCGTCCGAATCCGAGCTCGGGCAACGACACCCGAAGCGGCTTGGCCGGGTCGACGTTGAGCGCCACGAGCAGCCGCTCCCCGTCGCGCGCGCTCTGGTAGACGTAGTGGGTGTTGGTCAGCGCCAGCGCGGAGGTCGTCGCCTCGTGCAGCCACGGGTGGCGCCGGCGCAGGCCGATGAGGTGCTGGTGCAGCCGGAACGAGTCGCCCGCGGCGTCGTCGGACAGCGCCGGCGGAGAACCGAATTCGGGACGGATCGCGTCGTCGCCCCCGAACCGTTCCTCCTTGACTCCCCGATAGGCCAGCTCGTCGCCGGCGTAGACACTGGGGGTGCCGCCGGTGGTGAACAGCAACACCAGCGCGTGCTCGACGTGGCGCGGGTCGTCCAGCTTGCTGGCGATGCGCGTGACGTCGTGGTTGCCGACGAACGTGAGCGGGACGAACGACGACAGGAAGTCGTTGTGGCGCTGCATCGCCCAATCCAGCTCGTGGAAGTTCCCGTCGTTGAGACTGCTCCAGACGGCCTTCCAGAGCTCGTACTGCGTCACCGAGTCGAACCCGGCGCCGGACACGTGGGCGGCGTAGTCGCCGTGAATCACCTCACCGACGAACCACGCCTCGGGGAACGACTCCCGGACCGCGGGCAGCACCTGCGCCCAGAAGTCGTCGGGCATCGCGTAGGCGGCGTCGAGTCGCCAGCCGTCGGCGCCGCGCGCCAGCCAGTGCCGCATCACGTCGACGGTGTAGCCGACCACCTCAGGGTTGCGGTGGTCCAGCGCGATCAGTTCGCCGTGGCCCTCGAAGGTGCCGAAATCGCCGCCGCGCGTTCGGAAGAAGGCCCGGGCGTCGGCATCGCCGTCGGCGGCCCGCCGGTAGCGATCGAAGTCGGTGCCGACGTGGTTGAACACGCCGTCGAGCAGCACCCGCAGCCCGCGCCGGTGTGCCTCGGCGACGAGGTGGTCGAAGTCGGCGTCGTCGCCGAGGCGCGGGTCGATGCGGTAGTGGTCGGTGGTGTCGTAGCCGTGGGTGCGCGAGGCGAACACCGGGCCCAGCGCCAGGCCGGAGGCGCCGAGGGCGATCGCGTGGTCGAGCCAGTCGACGATGCGCCGCAGCCGGTGCTCGTCGGGTCCCGGCGCAGGGTCGGCCGGATGGGCGCCGACGAATCCCAGTGGGTAGACCTGCCACCAGATGGCGTGGCGCACCCAGTCCGGCCCGCTCATGCGGGACTTCCCGCCGGGCGGAACTTCGCCTCGTAGAGCGCCCGCATGGTGTCCGCGAGTTCGGGCGCCGGCCCGTCGACGACGACGGCGGGCGCCACGGCGGCGATCGGCAGTGTGGCCACCGGGGGTGACGGGGCGCCCCACTCGGCGAGCCAGCCCGTCAGCTGGGCCGACGACGTCGCATAGACGATGCGGCCCAGTCCGACCCAGGCGTGGCCGGCCGCGCACATCGGGCAGTGTTCGCCCGAGGTGTACACCGTCGCGCGCGCCCGCTCGGCCGGGCTCAGGTGGTCGACGGCCCAGCGGGCGATGGCGAATTCGGGATGGGCGGTGGCGTCGCCGTCCTTCACGCGGTTGTGGTCCTCGAAGCGGATCTCGCCTGCCTCGTCGACGAGCAGTGAGCCGAAGGGTTCGTCACCGGCGTCGAGCGCGGTCCGGGCGAGTTCGACGCAGCGGTGCAACCTGCGCAGGTCGTCGTCACTGATCACCACGCGCAGTTTACGCAGCGCGCGAGTTCCCGATGACGGTCGGCCGGTTGGACGCGCGGAGCTGCACGAACACCATTACGGTGACCAGATGATCCGGTGTGTGCGGTTGTGGACGGGCGACGACAACGCGTCGCAGTTCCAGATCGGGCGGCTGGAGATGCGCCCGGGCCGCAACGACGACCTGGTGTCGGCAGTGATGCCGTCCACCCACGTGACGGTCGAGGAGACCGCGGCCGGCGCCGCGCTGGCCTGGCACACCGCGCCCGTGCGTCAACTGGTGGTGACGCTGGCGGGCAGCCTGGTGTTCTCCACCCGCGACGGCGAGGAGTTCACGCTGGGCGCGGGCGATGTGCTGCTGGCCGAGGACACCGCCGGATCCGGCCACAAGTGGCGGCTCGAGGGCTCCGAGCCGTGGCGCCGGCTGTACGTCGTGCTCGCCGACAGCACCGAGGTCGCGTTCGTCGCCGACTGACCGTCCGGCATCAGTGACCGGTTGCGATTGCCGCATCGGTTGTGGCACTGCGCATCACGCTCCGCCGGAACTCGCCGCCGGGTTTGCTTCGTTGTGCCCCCATGCCGACACTCACCGCCACCCTTCCGCAACCCCGTGTGCAGGCCGAACGGCTGATCGCCGTCGGGGCACACGAACTGGCCGGCCTGTCCGCGGACGTCCTGCACGAGGCGGCCGACCGCGCAGGCGGCGACGCCGTCCTGCTGGCGGTCGACCCCGTGCGGCTGCCGCCCTCGGCGCTGGCTCCGCTGCTCCGCAGGCACGACAAGGTGGGGTTCGTGGTCTCCGACATGGCCGACGTCGACGAGTTCGCGCCGCTGCCCACCGTGGCACCGCCGGGCGGACCGGTATACGCGATCAGCGGTGTCGACCGTGGCGACGAGATGGCGAACTGGAGTCCGGACGAGGCGCTTCCGGCGATCGAGGCGGCCGGTCGCACACCGTTGACCCTGGCCGAGGGACTGCACTGGCTGATCCAGCAGCCCGAGGCGCTGCAGCGTGGCCGCTGCTTCATGACCGTCGGCTCGCGCCGTCGCAAGCCGGACGGACGGCTCGACGCGCGCACCCCGGCGCTGTGGATCAGCAACGGCACCGGCCGTGACGGCCCCGCTCACCGCGATGCCCCCAAGGTCGGCTGGTGCTGGGCGGGCAACCGGCACACCTGGCTGGGATTTGCTTCTGCCGCAGCGCGCGTGGCGCTCTGATCAGCGGTCAGGGTGTGTCGGGGGTCAACCAGCGCTTCACCCACCGGCGCAGCCGGTCGGCGTCGGCCGCGGTGCCTGCCGCGGCGAGGTAGCCGTCCGGGCGGGCCAGCAACCAGGCGGCGGGATCGGCGGTGAGCGCGGGGGCCGAGGCCAACCGCCGCACCGTCACGGCGGTCGATAGGCCGGTGCGCAGGGGTTCGTCGTCGCCGAAGACCAACAGGGTCGGGCCGGACAGGTCGAGCAGGTCGTGCAGGCGCCGGTGCTCACCGTCGACGGTGACCACCGCGGCGTCCGGGATCCGGTCGCCCGCGCGCAGCTTCCCGATCCGGCCGCCGTCGGCACTGAGCGGCGCCCCGCGGTAGCCGGCGCTCAGCTGCCCGAGCCGGTCGGCGGCCTTGCGCTGCAACCGGATCCGCGCGAGCACCAGAGGCGCCAGGCGGGTGAGCGCCGCGTGCGCCAGCGGACTGGTCGAGTTGAACGCGGCGGTGGCGCGCTCGGTCATCGTGACGAGGTCGCGGATGACGGGTAGCCGGTCGGACTCGTAGGTGTCGAGCAGTTCGGGCCGGGCCCGGCCGGCCAGCACGAGTGCCAGCTTCCAGGAGAGGTTGACCATGTCCTGGATGCCGGCGTTCATCCCCTGCCCGCCCGCCGGGCTGTGCACGTGGGCGGCGTCGCCGCCGAGGAACACCCGCCCCGCGCGCAGATGGGCGGCGTGCCTGCTGTTGATCCGGAAGCGGGAACTCCACCGCAGCCCGGCGAGCCGCGCCGGAAGGGCGGCCGTCCGGTCGTAGAGCTGCTGGATGCCGGCCAGTGTCGGGTCACCGGCGTCGCCGGTGAGGCCGTCGGGGTCGGTGGCCATGAATCGGAACCGCCCGGCGCCCATCGGGAACACCGCGAGGAACCCGCGTCGGCCGAGGAAGATCGACAGCTGATCCTCGGGCACGTCGCCGGTGAGTGACAGGTCACCGAGCACGTAGGAGTGGGACAGCTGCCTGCCCTCGAAGCTCACCCCGGTCGCCTTGCGGATGACGCTGTGCGCGCCGTCGGCGGCGATGACATAGCGGGGCCGGACGATCTCGGACTGCCCGTCGCCCGCGCGAAGGTGCACCGCGACGGAGTCGTCGTGCTGCTGCAGCGCCGTCACCTCGACGCCCCGCTCGACCTTGACGCCCTGGCGGCCGAGCTGTTCGGTCAGCACGCGTTCCGTCTCGGACTGATCGAGCAGCAGCACATAGTTGAAATCGCTTGCCATCCGGTGTAATTCGATTTCGGTGAGCTTGCCGCCCGTCGCGTACAGCGCGGTGGCGTTCGCCCGGTTGCCGAGCCGGAGCAGTTCGTCACCCACGCCGCGGGGCCGCAGCAGTTCGACGGTCCTGGCCTGGATGCCGAGCGCCCGCGAGGTGGCCGACGGCGCGCCCGCCCTGTCGACGATGCGGACGTCGACGCCGAGTCGCGACAGTTCCATGGCGGCGGTCAGTCCGGTCGGGCCCGCGCCGGCGATCAGCACTGCTGGGTCGTTCATGTCCACCACTCCTCATGTCAACAATCGATGACTTAGACCGTAGGCCGCGCCCCGCGATCAAGTCAACAGTCGATGACTTAAGCTGGTGCGATGGCAGCCACACGGCAACGCAATGCAGCGGCGACCCGGGCGGACATCCTCGCCGCGGCGCGGCGGCGGTTCGGGGTCGACGGGTATGAGCGGACCACCCTGCGCGCCGTCGCCGCCGACGTCGGTGTGGACGCGGCACTGGTGATCCGCTATTTCGGCACCAAGCAGGCGTTGTTCGCCGCCGCCGCCGACTTCACGCTGAACCTGCCCGACCTCACCGGGACCCGCCCCGAGGACGTCGCCGAGGTGCTGCTGCCGGCGTTCTTCGCGGTCTGGGAGCAGGACTCCACCTTCGTCGCCCTGCTCAGGGCCGCGATGACCAGTGAGTCGGCCGCCGAGACGATGCGCCGGGTGTTCGCCACCCAGGTCGCGCCGGTGCTTGCGACCGCCGTGCCGGACCACCCGGCGCAACGCGCCGGACTGATGGGGGCGTTCGTCATCGGGCTGGCGACCACCCGCTATGTGCTGGCCAACCCCGCGGTCGCCGACCTGCGCCGCGACGAGCTGATCGGCTGGGCCGCCCCGGTGGTGCGCGCGATCCTCACCGGCCCGGCGCCCGGCGCGTGACTCGACACCGGCGATGAGAACGTGTTCTAGTTCTGGGATGCCGCGCTTCACCCGCGTCGAGCACCTGACGCCCGACGACGTGGCGCAGCTGCGAGACACTTACGGCGGGCTCGCCGACTCGGTCCGCGACCTCGTCGACGCCACCATCCGCACCGAGGTCGACGCGGAAGCGGTGGCCTCCGCACGCGCCCAGATCGACGCCGCCACCGCGCTGCTGCGGTCGCGCCAGGTCGACGGCGCGTTCGGCGTCCAGATCACCTCGCACGGCGACCGGATGCCGTGGGGCAACCCGGTGATCGGCGTCCGCAACCCCATCGCACCGCCGCTGGTGATCGAGCGGGACGACTCCGGCGCGGTCCGCACCGACTTCCACCTGGGGGCCGCCTACGAAGGGCCGCCGGGACACGTGCACGGCGGCGTCGTGGCGATGGTGCTCGACCACGTCCTCGGCGAGGTCGCCGCCAACGATCCCGAGAGCCCGCGGTTCACCGGCACCATCAGCGTCCGGTACCGGCGCGCCACACCGCTCGGACCGCTGCGCGCCGAGGGCAGCGTGTCGCGGATCGACGGCATCAAGGCCTACGCCACCGGGCACATCGCCGACGCCGACGGTGTCACCGCGGAGGCCGAAGGCGTGTTCATCCTCCCGAGGTGGGCGCGCGGCTGACCGTCAGGGCAGCGCATTGGCACCGCCGGACAACCTGGCGAGCTGCGCGGTGATCACAGCGATCTCGGCGACCAGCACGCGGGCCGCCGCGAGATCGGACGGCAACGTCGATGCGACCTCGCGGACCCTGGCGTTCGCGGCGGCGAGCGCCTCGCCGTCGACCGTCCACGCCGCGGTGGGGTCCGGGAACCCGCCGCGCAGCACGTCGACGTAATCGTCGACGACCGTGACGAATTCGATGGTCATCGTCGCAGGCAACTGGCCGGGCAGGTTGTTCTCCAGCGCGGTGCACGAGGCGGTGACGGCATTGAGCGCCGACCGGTACGTCCGCAGCCACAGCCGCAGTTCGCGCGCCGCGACACGGGTGGTGCCGCACGCCGCCTCGAACGCCGCGCGCGACCGGAAGGCCCGCTGCCAGGCGGCCGACACCGCGTCCGCGGGCCGGTCGACGTCGTGCACGAAGGCCCGGATCACCGCGGCGGCGTAGTCGACCTCGGCCCGCAGCAGCTCGCCGGCTCGCTGCCGCAGCCGGACCAGCCCGTCGTCGGGCAGCAGCACGTGGCCGAGCACGGCGAGCGCACCACCGATCACGGCGGCGGTCAACCGGTCGGTCAGCGCCGCCGTGCCGGCGACGGCCGAGACGTCGACCAGGAACACCAGCGCCGCAGCCAGCCCGGCGCTCACGGCGATGTACCCGTACGCCGACATCGCGTAGGTGAGTCCGAGGCAGAGCACGGCCAGCGCTGCGGCCACCAGACCCGTCGGGTGCCACATCACCGTGACTACCGACGCGACGCCGATACCGGCGAGGACCCCGGCGATGCGGCCCGCGCAGCGCGTGTAGGTGTGCGCCGTCTCCGGCCGGAGCACCAACAGCACGGCGAGCGCCACCCAGTGCCCGTGCGGGAGCTCCGCCCAGCGCGCGAACGCCGTCCCGGCCGCTGCGGCGGCGGCCAGCCGGATCGCGTGCCGCAGGATCGACGAGGTCCGGTCGAGTTGACCCTGCACCGCCCTGATCCGGGTGCGCGCCGCCCCCGCGACGTCGGCACGAGTCAGCCGGCGCAGATCTGATGTCGTGGAGGCGATCTCACTGAACTGCGCGGCGACGGCCTCGCGCAGTGACGACACGAGGCGCTGCGCCGCGGCTCTGTCGGGCCCGACGGCCGTGTCCGCGGCGGCGAGAACCGCCGCCAGGGCGTGCACGGCGTCGTCACGGTCGCGCACGGCGATCGCCTCGAGAGTGTCCGCGGCCGCGGCGAGCAGGCGACTGCGGACGCCGGGGTCGGTGACCTTCGCCGCCGCGGTGACCGCCGCGGCGATGCGCTCGGGCAGCCCGTACCACTGCCGGTACGCCAAGGGGCGGCGGCGCGCCTGGTAGTCCGACAGCGTGAAGGCGTCGCGCAGGTGGCGCAGCGGCGCGGGGTCGACGCAGGCGCCTGCATCGTCGGCGAGCGCGCGGGAGTTCTCACCGAGCGAGCGGTACGCCCGCTGCGACGCCGCCCGCTGTGTCCGCCACCGCCGTCGCGGCCGGACGGCGATCAGTACGGCCTGCACGAGCCCGCCCCCGACGGCCAGCCCGGCCGCCACCGCCGCGTCCACCGGCGGGGTCGGCGGCGCGACGACCAGCAGCACCGCTGTCGCCGTGGCGAGCAGCCCGGTGTTCGCGCTGAACGTCCACATCAGCCCGGCGAGCCAGCACCACACGGCGACGAGAGCGACGAACACCACCGGCATCCCGGACGCCCACCCGCCAAGGCCGACCGCGACGCCCATCGCGAGGGAGACGAGCACGACCCGCGGACCGGGGCCGCGCGGTTCGTCCTGGAGGGCGGTGCCGCCGGCTATTGCGGCCGCACCGGCCGCCGCGGTCGCCGCGCCGACGGCGCCGAATCGCAGCGCGACCGCGGCCACGAACAGCACACCGGCCAGACTGCGCAGCACCGCCCCGAGGTCGAGCGGCCACCTGGGCGCCGCCCGCTCGAGCGTCAGGGGCCGAAGTTGCACCCGCCCATTCTCACCCGGAGGCCGTACATCGCGCGGCAGGCCGCGACACCGGTTCGGAAACGATATGTAGGTTCACCCCGTGGAGAAGGTCATGATCACGCTGCGGTCCGACGAGGTCGACGACGCCTGGTGTGAGCGGTTGCGCGGCGAGGTCGCGGCGGAGCTCCTGGCGACGGGTGTGCCCGGTCTCGCGGTGAATGTCCGCGACTCGGTGGTGCGGGACTCGCTCATGACGTTGACCACGCTGGACCCTCCGGTGATGGCGGTCGTCAGCGTGTGGACCCAGCAGTACTACGGCGGCCAGGTCGGCGCGGTCGTCGAGCGGCTGGCGCGGGAGTGCGCCGAGGCGGCGGCCTATCTGGTCACCGAATCGGTGCCGTTGGCGCCGCCGACGCCGGCTCCGGGCGAGCGGGCCGCGGGGCTGGTCAACGTGGCGCTGCTGCGCCGCCCGGCCGAACTCGACGAGGCGAGCTGGCTGGAGCGCTGGCACGTCGACCACACCCCGGTGGCGCTGGCCACCCAGGCCACGTCGGGCTACGTGCAGAACACCGTCGTACGGGCCCTCACGCCGGCGGCGCCGGAGCTCTCCGCGCTGGTCGAGGAGACGTTCCCGCTCGAGGCGGTGTCCGACCTGCACGCGTTCTTCGGCGCCGCGGACGACGCCGATCTCGGCGACCGGATGCGGCGCATGCTCGCCAGCACCGGGCGGTTCGGCGCCGATCGCGACGTCGACACCGTGCCCAGCAGCCGCTATGTGTTCCGCCCGCCGTTCGCACCGACCACCTGAGCGCACCCACGCGCCGCGCCGTTGCGTACGCTGCTGGCCGTGACACTGCAGATCAGTGACGAGGGCGCGGTCCGCACGATCACCCTCGACCGTCCGGCATCGCTCAACGCGTTCAACGAGGCTTTGTACGACGCGACCACGATCGCGTTGCGCGAGGCGGACGCGGATCCGCAGGTGTCGGTGGTGGTGCTGACCGGGGCGGGCCGGGCGTTCAGCGCAGGCAACGACCTCAACGACATGGCAGCCCGGGTCACCGATCCCGACTACCAGCCGGGCGAGTACGGCTTCCCCGGTCTGATGGAGGCGCTGCTCGACCTGCGCAAGCCGCTGGTGTGCGCGGTCAACGGGCTGGCCGTCGGCATCGGCACCACCATCCTCGGCTACGCCGATCTGGTGTTCATGTCGAGCGCCGCGCGGTTGAAGTGTCCGTTCACCAGCCTGGGTGTGGCGCCGGAGGCGGCCTCGTCCTACCTGCTGCCGCAGTTGATCGGCCGGCAGAACGCGGCGTGGATCCTGTTGTCGTCGGAATGGATCGACGCCACCGAGGCGCAGCGGATGGGCGTGGCGTGGCGGGTCTGTGAGCCCGAGGACCTGCTCGCCGAGGCCCACAGACACGCCGGGTTGCTCGCGTCGCGCCCGCTGCCGAGCCTGATGGCGGTCAAGCACACCATGGTGGAGCCCACGCGGGACGCGATCCGCGACGCGATCGCGAGGGAGTACGCCCAGTTCGCCGAACTGCTGGGCTCCGCCGCCAACTCCGAGGCGCTGGCGGCCTTCGCCGATCGACGCGACCAGGGGGAGTAGTCAGCGCCCTGCCGGGGTCGCGGAGTCGTTGACCTGGTGAGCGGCGATGATGGCGCGCAGGGTGCGCCGACACCGGCCGCACTCGCTGCCCGCGCCGCAGGCTTCGGCGATCTGCTTCGTCGTACTCGCGCCCGCGGCCACCACCTCGTCCACCACATGACTGGTGACGCCGTGGCACAGGCAGACGAACATCAGCTCACCCGTTCGTTCCGCCGTCGATGCTCATCAGGTGCGCGAAGCGCCCGACGAACTGGGTGGGGTAGGCGCCGAGGCCGGCGTGCGACATCCACTCGGCCGCGGCGTCGGGATGCTCTATCCAGTTCCGCGCGCTGGCCTCGTCCTGGATCTCCTGCAGGATCATCACTTCCTGCCCGTCGTCGAGCGCCCGGTACACCCAGATCTTGCGGACACCGCCACGCTTGAACCGGTCGATGCCGTCGTGGATCTTGGCCATCAGGGCTGCCACGTCGTCGACGGACGACATGACGCCGACGACGGTGCGGCCGACGTGTTCCTCCGAGGTCGGCCCGCAGAGGTCGATCTTCTCGACCACCTCGCCGCCGAAGATCGGCGGGATGTCCTCGACACCGGAGATGTCGAACCATTCGAAAATGGTCGGTGAACGCAATATCTCACGTATCGACATGGGGTTGCGCAGGCCGATCGTGACCAGCACACGCCCCGGCTCCCAGATCGACCGGTAGAGAACGACGTGATGCGCGCCGATCGCGTCGAGACCGGATTCGTGTTTCTGGAGCCAACGCCACATTCGATCGACGTCGTCCACGCGGAAATCGCACGCGAGAATGAGCGAGTGGAGGTCGTACTCACCCATTGTTTTCCACCTGTCCGAGCTCCCGGTCGATGCGTTAGCGCAGTCTAACCTTACTTAGGACAGGCAGTCCAGAGTGCCCCCACTTGGAAGGTGAGGCTGTCTTACGAAAATCGCCGTTCGGTCCGAAAACACGCCTCTGACAGGCGTAATGAGGTGCCCATCCGGCCACTTCTGCATTAGATTGGAGAGGCGGCGCAGATGGCGACACGTTGGTCAGCCCCGAGGTGTTTAGGAGCGAACATGCAAGGCGATGCCGAAGTCCTCAAATTGCTCAACGAGCAGTTGACGAGTGAATTGACAGCGATCAATCAGTATTTTCTGCATTCCAAGATGCAGGATAATTGGGGCTTCACGGAATTGGCCTCACACACTCGGGCGGAATCGTTCGAAGAAATGCGGCACGCCGAGTCCATCACGGATCGAATTCTCATTCTCGACGGGTTGCCGAATTACCAGCGGCTTTTCTCCCTGCGCGTCGGACAGACGCTGCGCGAACAATTCGAGGCCGATCTCGCGATCGAGTACGAGGTGATGGCACGGCTCAAGCCGGGGATCACGCTGTGCCGGGAGAAGGAAGACCACACCACCGCCAACCTCTTCGAGTACATCCTGGCCGACGAGGAGAAGCACATCGACTACCTCGAGACCCAGCTGCAGCTGATGGACAAGCTCGGGGAGCAGCTCTACGCGGCGCAGTGCGTATCCCGCCCGCCGGGCAGCACGGAGGAGTAGCGCGCCGCCCGCGCATATTCGCACCGGGTTGTCCGGGTAGCCGGCCGCAGGATCGAGAAGCCCCGTCCTGCGGCCGTTCTGCGTCGGCCGTAACTTTTCTAGCCTAGCTAACGATGTACGGTCAGGCGGCGAGAAAGGCAGGCATGGCGACCACGACTCCGGAGGCAACGGCCACCGATCCCGAGGACCGCAGCGCGATGCTCGGCGCCCGGCGCCGGAACCTGGTGTTCGTCGCCGTGCTGCTCGGGATGCTGCTGGCAGCCCTTGACCAGACCATCGTCGCCACCGCTCTGCCCACCGTCGTGGCGGACCTCGGCGGCGCCGGCCACCAGTCCTGGGTGGTGACGAGCTATCTGCTGGCGTCGACGATCGCCACCGCGATCGTCGGCAAGCTCGGCGATCTGTTCGGGCGCAAACTGGTGTTCCAGGTCGCGATCCTGTTCTTCCTGGCCGGCTCGGTGCTGTGCGGGCTCTCGGAGTCGATGACGATGCTCGTCGCCTCCCGTGCGCTGCAGGGCATCGGCGGCGGCGCGATAATGGTCACCGCGACCGCGCTGATCGGCGAGGTCATCCCGCTGCGTGACCGCGGCCGCTACCAGGGCGCCCTCGGCGCCGTGTTCGGCGTGACGACGGTGGTGGGACCGCTGCTCGGCGGCTTCTTCACCGACCACCTGACCTGGCGGTGGGCCTTCTGGATCAACGTGCCGGTCGCCATCGTCGTGCTGATCGTCGCCGCCACCGCCATCCCGGCCCTGGCCCGCGGCGCACGGCCGGCGATCGACTACGCCGGCATCGTCCTCGTGGGCCTCGGCTCCTCCGGCCTGACACTGGCCACCAGCTGGGGCGGCGGGGAGTACGCCTGGGGCTCGCCGGTGATCATCGGATTGTTCGTCGGCTCGGCCGTGGCGCTGGCCGCCTTCGTGTGGGCCGAGTGGCGGGCCGCCGAGCCGATCCTGCCGATGCGGCTGTTCGCCAGCCCGGTCTTCACGGTCTGCTGTGTGCTGTCGTTCATCGTGGGATTCGCGATGCTCGGCGCGCTGACGTTCCTGCCGACCTTCATGCAGTTCGTCGACGGGGTGTCGGCCACTGAGTCGGGCCTGCGGACGTTGCCGATGGTGGCCGGTCTGCTCATCACGTCGACCGGTAGCGGCATCCTCGTGAGCCGCACCGGCCGGTACAAGATCTTCCCCGTCGTCGGCACCGCCGTGATGGCGGTGGCCTTCGTGCTGCTGTCCCGGATGGACGCCACCACCCCGCTGCTGCTGCAGTCCCTGTACCTGCTCGTGCTCGGCACCGGCATCGGGCTGTGCATGCAGGTGCTCGTGCTGACCGTGCAGAACACGTCGGCCTTCACCGATCTCGGCGTCTCCACCTCGGGGGTCACCTTCTTCCGGACCATCGGCAGCTCGTTCGGCGCGGCGATCTTCGGCTCGCTGTTCGCCAACTTCCTCGACGACCGCATCGGCGCGGCCGTCATCGCCAGCGGAGCACCGCCGGCTGCCGCGGAGTCGCCGCAGGCGCTGCACGAGCTGACGGCGCAGCAGGCGGCCCCGATCGTCACCGCCTACGCCGACTCACTCGGGCTGGTCTTCCTGTGCGCAGCACCGGTGGCACTTGTCGGGTTCTTCGTCGCCCTGCTGCTCAAGGAGGTGCCACTGCGCGAGATGGAGACCGGCGTCGCGGTCGATCTCGGCGAGGGCTTCGGCATGCCGAGCACCGAGACGCCCGAGAAGCTGCTGGAGACCACCATCGGCAGGCTCATGCGCAACTCACCGGACATCCGGCTGCGCAACGTCGCCGGTTGCCCGGGCTGTGAACTGGACGTCGCCCGGCTGTGGGCACTGCTGCAGATCTACCGGCACAACCAGGCCTTCGGCATCGCCGATCTGACCACGATCGCCGACCGGCTGCGCATCCCGTGCGAGGTGATCGAACCGATCTTCGGCCGGCTCGTCGAGACGGGATATGCCCTGCGGACGGGCAATCGGTTGTGGCTGACGCAGCGCGGTGCACGACAGGTCGACGCGGCCTCCGCCGCCCTGGTCAGCCTCATCGTCGACAAGCTGGCGCAGTCCCCGACGTTCGAGGGCCGGCCCGACCGGCTGCAGGTCGAGGCCGCGCTGGAGCGCATCGCCCACCGCATGCTGGTGCAGCGCGACTGGGGTGACGAGCGCGGCGAACTCACCGCCGCCGCGCCCGCGGCGCCGACAAACTAGAACGTGTTCCAATTCCGGCCGATCCGCCGTACGATCCGTCCATGAGCCGAATCGGAGACTTCGCCGACGATGACGTCACCGCCTTCGCCGTCCGGTCACCCGACCTCGGCTCGGCGATGGCGAATTTCACCCAGGCGGTCTACGCGAAAGGCCGGTTGCCGCTGCGCGTGCGGGAACTCGCGCGGATCGTGATCGCCGACTCGAACGAGTGCGTCGTCTGCCTGAACACCCGCGACTCCGACGGCGCCGCCGCAGGCGTCGACGAGGATCTCTACACCCACGCGTCGGAGTGGCGGACGTGGCCCGGCTACAGCCCCGCCGAACGGATCGCCGCCGAGTTCGCCCACCGGTTCGTCACCGACCACACCGGCCTGCGGGACGACGAGGACTTCTGGCAGCGCGCCGGCGAGCACTTCGACGGCGACCTGATCACCGATCTCGCGATCTCGTGCGCCATGTGGCTGGGTATGGGCCGGGTGCTGCGCACCCTCGACATCGGCCAGTCCTGCAAGATCACCCTGTAGAGGACGCTCCCCAGTTCTGACCGCGGCGCGGTTCCCGCCGCGGCTGTGAGCCCGCGCCATGCACAATGACGGGCATGGCAGCCAAACCGCTGGCCGCAGCGGCCATCGCCCAGCTCGAGTCCGACGGGGTGGCCACCCTGATCGGAACCGTCGTCAATCCCGCCGGCCTGACGCACGCCAAGACGGTGCCGCTGCGCCGGATGGGCGCATTCGCCGATCCGGGGCTCGGCGCCAGCCCGGTCTGGCACGCCTTCACCATTGATCAGGTCGGCATCGCGGTCAGCGACGCCATCGGCCCGGTGGGCGACCAGCGGATCCGTATCGACCTCGGCGCACTGCGCATCCTCGGCGATGGATTGGCCTGGGCGCCAGGGGCGTTCTTCGATCAGCACGGCTCACCGGACCCCTACTGCTGCAGGGGTGCGCTGAGCCGCGTCGAGCAGCGACTGGCCGACGCCGGGCTCACCGCGGCGGTCGGACACGAGCTCGAGTTCCTGCTGGTCGGGCCCGACGGCTCCCGGCTGCCGACGCACTCCTGGGCGCAGTACGGGTTGGCGGGCGTGCTCGAGTACGAGGGGTTCGTCCGCGACGTCACCGAGGCCGCCACCGGTTCCGGGGTGGCCATCGAACAGTTCCACGCCGAGTACGGACCGAATCAGTTCGAGATCTCGCTCGCCCCACAGTCGCCCGTCGCCGCGGCCGACCACCTCGTACTGATGCGGATCATCGTCGGCCGGGTCGCCCGCCGGTACGGGCTGCGGGTCAGCCTGTCGCCGGTGCCGTTCGCAGACAGCGTCGGATCCGGTGCGCATCAGCATTTCTCGTTGCTGAAGGACCAGATCCCGGTGTTTTCCGGCGGGGCAGGCGCACACGGAATGACACCGGCAGGGGAGTCCGCGGTCGCAGGGCTCGTCGCGGGTCTGCCCGAGGCGCAGGCGACGCTGTGCGGCTCGGTGGTGTCCGGCCTGCGTGTGCAACCCGGCCACTGGTCCGGCGCCTATGTCTGCTGGGGCGCCGAGAACCGGGAAGCCGCAGTGCGTTTCCTCACCGGCGGACCGGGCAACCCGCACGGCGGCAACGTCGAGGTCAAGGTGATCGACCCGTCGGCCAACCCCTACCTGGCGTCGGCGGCCATCCTCGGCCTGGCACTCGACGGCATCGAGCGTGAACTGGCGCTGCCGCCGGAGACCACCGCCGACCCCGCGACGCTCAGCGCGGAACAGCGCGACAGCGACGGCACCGTGCTGCTGACCGCCGAGCAGGGCACCGCGCTGGACAGGCTGGACCGGTCCGCCCTGCTGCGCGGCATCCTCGGCGACGAGGTGGTCGACTCCGTGCTGGCGGTCCGGCGCTACGAGCAGGAGAACTTCGGGGACCTGTCACCGGAGGAACGGTGCGACAAGTTCCGGATGGCGTGGAGCGTCTAGGTTCTAGATGAGCCCGGTGGCGTCGAACACCCATGACGTGTCGGCGCTCATCAGCTCCTCCATCCAGGTCGGCGGCGCGGTGGCGGTCAGCCCGGACATGTCCCAGTAGTCCTTCCAGACCGTGATCTTGCCGTTCTCGACGCGGTGCACCGTCACGAAGCGCAGCACCGCGGTCTCCCCGCTGTGCCATCCCCAGGTCTCGGAATGCTCGTACATCACGTCGGCGCCGTTGCTGACCAGCGTGCCGTCGTGGTTCTCATAGCTCGCCAGCGGCTCGAGGCCGACCTTCAGTCGCTTGACGATGTCGTCGGGGCCCCGTGCCGCCAGTGCCGGGCCGACCGGCATGTCCGCATAGATGCAGTCGTCGGCCAGGTGGGTCTTGAGCAGCTCCCAGTCGCGCGCCGACAGCGCCTTCCACATTCCGAGCACCGTTTCGTCAACGGGCACTGGACAACTCCTTCTCGGTCGGGGTGGGTGCCGGAGCCCGGTGGGCGGCGCGCAGGAAGCGACCCGTCCGTCGGGTGCCGACGAGGTCGGTCGGCGCTCCGTCGCGGAACACCGTGTTGCCGCCCACCAGGACGGCGGTGACGGTGTCGTCGTTGCGGTTCACCATGCGCGACAGGCCGCCGTAGTGGTCGACCGGATGCTCGGCGTAGGCGTCGAGGGTGTCGTCGAGCCGCGCCGGGTCGAGAACGACGACGTCGGCCCGGTCACCGATGCGCAGGTGCCCGGCGTCGAGCCGGTACCAGTCGGCGAGCTCGCCGGTCAGCCGGTGCACCGCGGCCTCGACCGTCATGAAGGGCCGCCCGGCCTGTTCTGCCGCGCGGACGTGGCGCAGGAACCGCAGGCCCATGTTGTAGAAGGCCATGTTCCGCAGGTGTGCGCCGGCATCCGAGAAGCCCATCTGGATGCCGGGATCGCGCGCGAGCTTCTTGAGCACGTCGGGCCGGTGGTTGGAGATGGTGGTGCGCCAGCGCAGGGCAGTGCCGTGGGCGAGGACCAGGTCGAGGAACGCGTCGACCGGGTGCAGACCCCGTTCGAGCCCTACGTCACCGAAGGACTTGCCGACGAGCGAGGCGTCCGGGCAGCCGACGATCTCGGCGTCGAAGAAGTCGCGCTGCCACACCCGCATGCCCATCTTGTTCTCGTAGTCCTTGCGGAACTGCCTGCGGTAGGACTCGTCGCGCATCAGCTCGTTGCGCTCCACCTCGTCGCGCAGATGCAGTGCGGCCGCACCCGATCCGAACTCTTCGAACACCACCAGGTCGATGCCGTCGGCGTACACCTCGAACGGCACGGGCAGGTGCTGCCAGCGGAAGTCGCCGCCGAGGGCGTTGACGGCGCGCGCCATCGGCCCGAGCGCCACGATGGCATACGGGTTGGACTTCACGTCGGCGGCCGACAGCAGGCTGGTCTTGAGTGGATTGCGGAAGACGCCCAGCGACTGGGCCAGCTGCGACACCAGGTTGAGCGGATTCTGGATGTCGGGGCCGGACTGCAGGATCCGCCCGGTTCGGCGCAGCAACGACTTGAGCCTGCGCAGTTCGCGTGGCTTGGCATAGGTGGACGGCAGGGTGCGCGAGCGGCAGGTGTCACCGTCGATCTTGTCGAAGAGCAGTTGCATCGAGGACATTCCGACGAACCCCGCGTCGAGCGCCGCCTTGAGCATCCGCTCCATCTCGGCCTGCTCGGCCCGGCTGGGACGTTCGTCGCTGCGGGTGGCGCGGTCGAGCCCCATCACCGCGGTGCGCATGTCGGAGTGGCCGAGGAACGCAGCGACATTGGGGCCGAGCGGCCGCGACTCCAGGGCCGACACGTATTCCTCGCACGACGACCAGGTCTTGTGCCGGTTGACCGCCGCGATCACGTGATCGCGGGGGATCGCCTCCACCCTGCCGAACAGGTCGCCCGCCGCCTCGCCGTCGACGTGGACGGTCGACAGCGAGCAAGACCCGAGCATCACGGTGGTCACGCCGTGCCGCAGTGACTCGGACAGGGCCGGACCGTCGAGCACCTCCACGTCGTAGTGGGTGTGGATGTCCAGCATGCCCGGCAGCACCCAGCGGTCGGTGGCGTCGATGACCTGCGGGCAGCCCGCATCGTCGAGCGGGTCCGGCCAGATCGCGACGACGTGGCCGTCCCGTATGCCGATGTTCCTCACCGCGGAGGCGGCGCCGGTGCCGTCGAACCAGCGGCCGTTGCGGATGATCGTGTCGTAGGTCACCTCGACATAGAACCGCCCGCGGCATCGCAGTGTCAACGAAATGAGTGAACAGATTCGGATATTTGTCTACTGATCTGGCTGAAGCGGCCTGGAGCTGCGGTTATGCGTTGTCCCACGGGTCGGGCCGGCGGCCGTCGAGGTCGGTGAACCCGTAGACGCGCGCCAGCCCGGCCGCACTGACGGAGCGCTGATTCCACCGCGCCCGGTTCTCGTCCGCGGCGACGGCGGCCACGGCGCGCCCGACGAAGCGAGGCGACTCGGAGTCCGCGAAGCCCGGCGGTGCGGTCGGTCGACCGGCGGGGCGGTCGGGTTCCAGCGCGTTCCGCCAGTCGTCCTCGGTCACGCCGTAGTTGTCGAGCATCATCTCCGACCGCAGCCAGCCGGGTGTGACGGCGACGGCGGTGGCGCCGAACGGCGACAACTCGTGGCCGTGGGAGAATGCCAGCCGGCTGACCGCCGTCTTGACCAGGTCGTAGAACACCGAGAGACGGTATCGGTCGGCGTTGTGTTCGCTTGTGCCGTCGGTGATCTCGACGAGCAGCCCGCCCGGTGCCCGGACCAGCAGCGGTAACAGGCAGTGCGAGGTGATGAGATGGGTGTCGAGACCGAGGCGCAGGATCCGCAGTCCCGCGTCGAGGTAGTGCTCCCACACCGGCCGGTTCCAGCTCGGCGGCGGGCCCTTCAGCAGTTCCGCGCCCCAGATGTCGTTGACCAGGATGTGGATGGTTCCGTAGTCGCCGGCGATACGGTCGGCGAGGGTGCGCACCTGCGCGATGTCGAGGTGGTCGACCTGGACGGCGACACCGGTGCCGCCGAGTCGGGTGACCAGTTCCGCAGTCTGCTCGATGGTCTCGGGGCGGTCGTAGTCCGACCGGATGCCGCCGGGACCAGCAGATCCCGACCTGCTGCTGCGACCGGTGCAGATCACCGTGGCGCCGGCCTCGCCCAGCGCCGCGGCGATCCCGCGCCCTGCACCGCGGGTCGCACCGGCGACCACGGCGACGCGGCCGCGCAGCGCATCGGGATCGGGCGTCCAGGCGCTCATGAGCCGAGTATGCGCGCGGCGGGTCTCACTGCCGCCGCCGGCATCACAGGCGCATACTCGCCAGGGTGACTCCACTGCAGCGCTACATCGCCGAGGAAATCGCCACCGACCACGTCGACGGCCTGCTGTCCAGGCGTGAAGCCGTGCGCAGGCTCGGATTGCTCGGCCTGAGCACCGCCGCGGCGACCTCGCTGATCGCCGCGTGCAGCGAGAACAAGGAGCCGACGGCCGAGGCCCCGGTCACCTCGAGCGGAGCGGTGACCGCCAGTGCGCCACCTCCGGGAGCCGACACCGCCGTACCCACCACGCCGGTGACCTGGGCGGGGCCGCGCGGCGAGTTGCAGGCGGCGTGGGCCGAGGCGCCCGCTGCCCGCGGCGCCGTGCTGGTGATCCACGAGAACAAGGGCCTCAACGACTACATCCGCTCGGTGGCGGGACGCTTCGCCGGCATCGGCTACTCTGCGCTGGCGATCGACCTGCTGTCCGGGCAGGGCGGCACCGGAAAGTTCGCCGATCCCGCCGAGGCGACGGCCGCGTTGAGCAAGCTGCCGCCGGCCGAGGCCGTCGCCGACCTCAGATCCGGACTCGACGAGCTCGCCCGCCGGGTGCCGGGTGAGAAGCTGGCCGCCGTCGGCTTCTGCTTGGGCGGTGGCATGGTGTGGCGGCTGCTGGCCGCGGGCGAACCCCGACTCGCCGCGGCGGTGCCGTTCTACGGGCCGACGCCGGACAAACCCGATTTCGCAGGCTCCAAAGACGTTGCGGTGCTGGGCCTTTACGCCGCGCAGGATCAGCGGGTCAACGCGACGGAACCGGTTGCCCGCGCCGCCCTCGAGAAGGCCGGGCTGGTGTTCGAGCTCGTCACCGAACCCGATGCCAACCACGCTTTCTTCAACGACACCGGTGACCGCTACAACCCCGCGGCCGCAGCGGATGCCTGGAGCAGGGTGCAGGACTGGTTCACCCGCTACGTGGATTGAGCCTGCGCCCCTGGCGCCGAGTGCCGAGGTTCACGGGTCGTTAAGACACCGGTTGCGGCGCCGTTGTTGACCGCACATGCGCTGCGGTTTCCATCGGTGCCATGCGGGTTGTGCAGGTGGCGAACTTCTACGGTCCGCGGTCGGGCGGGCTGCGCACCGCGATAGACAGGCTCGGCGCGGAGTACAGCGCCGCGGGCCACGAGGTGTATCTCGTCGTGCCCGGACGCCATCCCGAACAGCACACGCTGCCGTCGGGCGTCACCCGGATATCGCTGCCCGCGCGGCTGATCCCGTTCACCGGCGGCTATCGGGCGGTGCTCCCCGGTCCTGTCACCGCCCTGCTTCGCGAACTGGAGCCCGATGCGATCGAGGTGTCCGACCGGCTCACACTGCGCTCGCTCGGCGGGTGGGGCAGGCGCAACAACGTCGCCAGCGTGATGATCTCCCACGAACGGCTCGACCGGCTCGTCGGCCAGCTGTTGCCCGGCCCGATGGCCCGCGCCGTCGCGAACATCGCCAACCGCCGGACGGCCGCGAGCTACGACGCGGTGGTGTGCACGACGGCGTTCGCGCGCAAAGAGTTCGACCGCATCGACGCCCGCAATGTCGTCACGGTTCCCCTTGGCGTCGATCTCGACCAGTTCCACCCGAGCCGCAGATCGCTGCAGGTCCGCCGGCAGTGGGCGGATCCGCAGCAGACTCTGCTGGTGCACTGCGGGCGCCTGTCGGTGGAGAAGCACGCCCACCGCAGCATCGACACTGTCGCGTCGCTGCGGAGTTCCGGCGTGGACGCCAGGCTGGTCGTCGTGGGGGAGGGACCGATGCGGGCGCGGCTCGAACGCCAGGCCGCGCGGCTACCGGTCGCCTTCACCGGCTACATCGGCTGCCGCGACACCGTCGCCGCGATCCTGGCCTCCGCCGACGTCGCGCTGGCGCCCGGACCGCACGAGACGTTCGGGCTCGCCGCACTCGAGGCGCTGGCGTGCGGAACCCCCGCCGTGGTGTCGCGCACCTCCGCACTCGCCGAAATCCTCACCTCCGACAGTGGCGCCACCGCCGACAACGACCCGGATGCCATCGCCGCCGCGGTCTCCTCGGTGATCGACACACCGGAACCGTTGCGCCGCACCAACGCCCGGCGACGCGCCGAGCAGTTCACCTGGCCGCGGGCCGCGGCGGGGATGCTCGACGCGCTCGGCGCACGGGGCTGATCGGCCGAATCCGCCCGGGCTCCCTCCACGACGAGGACAATCAGTGCCCACGAGTGAGGGGCGGACCATGAAGATGAAGACCATCAAGATCCTGCTGATCGGGTGCCTGATTGCACTGACCGCGGCGTGCGGGCAGTCCGAGAGCCCTAGCAACACCTCCACCGCGGAACGCGACCCGGGAACGGCGAGTGCGACGGCGACCAGCGAGGCCAGCGCAGGCACCGCGCCGACGATCACCATCAGCAGCATGGAGTTCGGCGACCCGATCACCGTCCCGCCCGGTGCGCTGATCTCCGTGGCGAACACCGACCGGGCCGAGCACTCGGTGACCTCCCGCACGCCGGCCCTGTTCGACGTGCATGTCGACGGCAACCAGAAGGCGACCTTGACCGCGCCGACCGAGCCGGGAACCTACGAGTTCTTCTGCACCTACCACCCGAACATGACGGGCTCTCTGATCGTCTCCTGACGGCCGCGCCGGTTTAGTCAGCCCCCGCGGAGGGCATTCCGGCGAAATAGCGGGATCGTCAAAACTGGTGACCACGCCCGCACCGAACGAAGGAGCCCGTGGTGGCCACCAACACCGTCATCTGGATCGTCGTCGCCGTGGTGGTCGCCGTGGCGATCATCGCGCTGCTCGCGGTCCTGGCCCGCAAGCAAAGTCACAAACGGCGGCATCTGCAGGCGGAACAGATCCGCGAGGAGGTCGCGGAGAAGAGCCAGCGCGTGGAGAAGCGCGCCATCGTCGCCGACGAGGCCGAGGCGAAGGCCCGTGCGGCCGCCGCCGAAGCCGAGGCCAAGGCCGCGGAAGCCGCCCGTCTGCGCGACGTCGCCTCGTCGCACCGCGATGCTGTGACGACGTCACGCGAGGAGCTCGACGCCCGCCGCGAACACGCCGACGCGCTCGACCCGCACACCCCCAAGGCCGAGGACATGCAGCCCGACGCCCCGGCCGGCGAGAAGCAGCCCGACACCTGGAACCAGGCGGATCCGACGACCGCGGGCCCGCACCATGACGGGCCCACCCACGGGGACCGGTTCGCGCAGCCCGACCAGGGCCGCGCTCCCGCGGAACACCGTCCCCGGTGACGGCGGGAGGCAACGCGCCTGCGGTGCTCTTCGACATCGACGGCACGCTGATCGATTCCAACTACCTGCACGTCCACGCGTGGATTCGCGCCTTCACCGAAGCCGGGGTGGAGGTGGAGGCGTGGCGGATCCACCGGTGCATCGGCATGGACGGGTCGACACTGCTCGAGTCCCTGGCCGGCGATGAGGACGACGACACGCGCAAGCGCGCGAAGGAATTGCATTCCAAGTACTACAAGGAGACCACCGGGCTACTGCGGATGCTGCCCGGCACCCGCGACCTGCTCGACCAGGTGGAAGCGCTCGGGCTGCAGGTCGTGCTGGCGACGTCGGCGCCCGAGGACGAACTGGAGATCCTGCGCGACGTCCTCGACAGCGAGGATGTGGTGTCCGCGGTGACGTCCTCGGAGGACGTCGAGACCGCGAAGCCCAAGCCCGACATCGTGGCGGTGGCGCTCGAGCGGGCAGGCGTCCACGCCGACCGTGCGGTGTTCGTGGGCGACTCGGTGTGGGACATCGTGGCGTGCGAACGTGCGGGGGTGACCGCGATCGGCCTGCTCAGTGGTGGGGTTTCCAGGGAGGAACTCGAGAACTCCGGCGCCAGTGCCGTTTTCGAGAATCCGGCCGACCTGCTCGCGCAGATCGGCCGGAGCCCGATCGCCGCACTGACGGATCAGGGCAGCGGGTAGCGCAGTACCGCGCCGACGCCGTCGTCCGGTGTGATCCGTTCGTCGGTGCGGATCAGCGCCGCTCCGGTGCTGATAGCCGCCATCGGCAGTGCCTCGTCCGCGCGCAGCGTCTGGGTCGGCGCGGTGCCCAATTCGGACAACACGTTCTCGTTCGGTGCGACGGTGAGCAGTTCCTCTCCGGCGACGACGGTGACGTCGCCGAGATCGCCGATGATCAAGGTCTCCACCGCACCGGCCCGCAGCGCGGCGCACACCCCCGCAAGTCCTTCGACGGCCAGGCCGGACTGCTGTCCGGTGGCCTGTGAGAACTGCTGCGCCGCATGGTCGATGACCTCGACGCGGCGCTTGAGGAACTCCTGGTCGATGGCACGGTGCAGCTCGGCATCGTCGAAGCCGCTGTGCCGGGCGCCGATCTCGAGTTCGACGATCCGGTCGGCGACCCGCTGCTCGAGGGTCGGCGTGAGGTCGGAGCGGGACTGCACCTCACCGACCACGAAGACCACGTCGGGGGACAGCTCGTCGACGAGAGTGGCCAGCCGCTCGGCCACCGCGCGCAGGTTCTTGCGCCCGGCCTCCATGCTCCGTCGCTGCGGGTCCCCGTATCCGGGCGTCTCGGCGCCGGACGCCTTGTGGATCGGGTACCCACCGCCGTCGACGGAGTCCGACTGCACCTTCCGATCGCGGTGCACGGCGATGTCGGCGCCTGCGTGGTCGACCGCGACGATGACGTAGGTCGGGTGCAGCGCCCCGTGCTCCACCACGGGCACCACGTAGGGCAGCGTCGACACCCTCACCGCCGGTGTCTCGACCGGGCGGATCAGGTGCTCGTTGAGCAGCACCCCGTCGGCGCTGGCCACCAGACCTCTGCCGCTGCGGCCCACGGCGGGCGGCGTGTCGAGGATGGCGCGCTGCAGCACATCGATCACGTCGGGCGACGCGCCCTGCTGTTCGAGCTCACCGTGGATCGCGCGCCACTTCAGCTCACGCTGTGCGGCTGCGTCCTCGGTGTCGTGCGAGTCGTCGTAGTAGACCGACGCGAACGGGCCCTTCGACTCTGTCAGTGTGCGAAAACTCTCGGCGTGCATGGTCCTCCGTCCTGTTCGTTCCGGATCTGGGGTGCCCGCGACGCCGTGCGGCAAACCGTCAACGGTCGAGCAGGGCTGCCACAAGACTGTCGGCCAGCCAACTCTCGAACCGGTCGGGCGCCCAGCCGCGAAGCCGTACCAGCCGGTCGAACAGGGCGGGATCGATCGCCAGCCACACGACGTCGACCGCTTCGTCGGGTTCCAGGCGTCCCGTCAGCGCGCCGAGCGTCCGCAGCCGTTCGACGATGGTCCGTGCCTCCTGCAGGCGATGTGCGCGGCCCTCGTCGACGAGTGCCCGCGCCTCCTGGTCGACCCCTGCCGCGCCGTCGAGCACCAGGCTCAGCGCGGCCACCCGGCCGTTGATCTGTGCGCTCGCCCGCGCGCACCCGCGCAGCAGCGCAACGGGATCGGCCTGGTTCAACACATCGCGCAGACCGGCGCGGTCGGCGACGGCCACTGGCAGGTCGTCCCCGGCGACCGCCCACTCGATCGCCGTCCTGAGCAGGTCGAGCTTGCCTCCGACGGCGGTGAACACGGTCTTGCGGCTGACCCCGGCCGCCGCGGCGACGGCGTCGACGGGGGTGGCCCCGTAGCCACGCTCGACGAAGAGCCGTTCAGCGGCGGCGATCACGGCGCGGCGGGTGTCCCGGGCCTGGGCAGCGCGGACCTCCGAGCGATAGCCGCGCTTGACAGCACCGTCCATTTCAGGTGACTCTATGTGTATTCATTACACCAGACGTTACCTCAATAGGAGGCGCCATGCACGCCCTCGTGATCGGGGCCGGGCCCACCGGTCTGTTCACCGCCCTGGCGCTGGCCCGAAGGGGCCATGAGGTGACGGTCGTCGACCGTGATCCCGGGCCGCCGGCCTCGGGACCGTGGCGCCGCCGCGGAGTGATGCAGTTCGACCACGCGCACACCTTCCGGCCCCAGGTCGTCGAGGCGCTCTCGGCCGAGTCACCGGACGTGCTCACCACCCTCCTGACGGCCGGCGCCTCGGTGCCCGGAGACGCCGACGGCCGTCCGGCCGCACTGCGATGCCGACGCTCGACCTTCGAGCGGGCACTGCGCCGCCACGCCGTCGCCGAGCCGGCCGTGACGGTGCGCACCGGGCACGTCGACACCGTGTGGCGCCCCGCGGGCCGCGCCGCCGGGGCCGTCGTGGACGGTCGCCCAATGCCCGCCGACGTGGTGATCGACGCGTCGGGTCGGACGAGTCGCGTCACCGAAGGCATCCGCCCACCCGCCGAGGGGGAGGACTGCGGCGCCGTCTACGTCACCCGGCAGTACCGGCTGCGCGACGGGGCCCCGCCCGGCCCGACGAACTCGCCGATCGGGCTGTCGCTGAGCTTCCCGACCCATTTCGCCATCGCCTTCGTCCACGACGACCGCACGTTCTCGGTGACCGTCACCCACGACGGTGGCGACCGGCGGCTGCGGCTGCTCCGCCACGACGCCGTGTTCGAACGCGGGGTGCGCGCCATCCCTCTACTCGCAGAGTGGATCGACGAAGAACGTGCACAACCCATTTCACCGGCACTGGCGGGCGGCCGGCTGTACAACGCCTATCGCGGCCAGCTCGACGACGCCGGCCGTCCGGTCCTGCCCGGCCTCGTCTCGGTGGGCGACGCGGTGTGCACCACCACGCCGCTGGCCGGGCGCGGTGTCGCCCTGGCGATGCTGCAGGCTCGGCGCCTGGCCGCCTCGATCGACCGGCACGGTGATGACATCGATTCCGCCACAGTCGACTTCGATAGCTGGTGCACCGAGCACATCAGGCCGTGGTTCGAGGACCACCGGCACTGCGACGCCGCCCGGGTGCGCCGCTGGAGGAGCGGCGACGTCGATCTGGGTAGCCCGCTGCCGTCGGATCTGATCGCCGCCGCCGCCGACGCCGACCCGCGGCTGCGCGACGTGGTCGTGCCGTATCAGTCGATGCGCGCGCTGCCCGCGACGCTGACGCGGGTGGAGCCGCGCGCCAGGGAGATCTTCGCCGCAGGCTGGCGCCCCGACGTCCCGGACGGGCCGACGCAGACCGAACTCGCCGAACTCTGTCAGCGGCTGGGCGTCCAGGACACCGGTAACCGCTTGATGCCGTGGATGAATGCCGAGTGCAGGCGGTCCGGTTCGGCTATGGCGATGAGGTCGGGGACCTGACGGTGCAACTCCTCGAACGCGACGGTGATCTCACGCCGCGCGAGATTGGCGCCAAGACAGAAGTGGGCGCCGCCACCGCCGAAGCCGACGTGCGGGTTGGGATGGCGGCGCACGTCGAACAGGAACGGGTCGGCGAACTTTGACTCGTCGCGGTTGGCCGAGCCGTACCAGAGCGTGACCTTGTCCCCGGCGGCCATGCGCACACCGCGCATCTCCACGTCCTGGGTGAGTGTCCGCCGCATGTAGGCCACCGGCGATGCCCACCGCACCACCTCCTCGACCGCCGTCGGCGCCACCGATTCGTAGTCGTCCCACCAAATCCGGCGCTGTTCGGGATACCGGCTCAGCGCCAGAACGCCGTGACTGATGGCGTTGCGGGTGGTCTCGTTGCCCGCGACGACCAACAGGATGAAGAACGACGCGATCTCACTCGACGTCAGCCGCTCGCCGTCGACCTCGGCCTGCACCAGGCTGGTGGTCAGGTCGTCTCCAGGATGACCGCGCCGGTCGTCGGCCAGTGCGGTGGCGTAGGCGCCGATGTCCATCGCCACGCGGACGAACTCGTCGAAGTCATTGGTGATGTCGGGGTCACCGAACCCGAGAATCACGTTGGTCCAGTGGAAGACCCGCTGGTGATCGGTCTCCGGGATGCCCATCATGTCGCAGATGATCTGCAGCGGCAGGGGACCGGCGAACGCGGTGACCAGATCGGCCTCGCCATCGGGATGGGCCGCGACCATTTCTTCGACCAGCCGGCGCGCACGGTCGCGCACCGCGTCCTCGATCAGGGTGAGCACCCGCGGGGTGAACGCGCTGCGCACGATGTTGCGCAGCCGGGTATGACGCGGGTCGTCCATCGCGATCATCGAACCGAAGTACTCGGCGAGTTCCGGCGACTGGTCGCCGACGGTGATGCCCCGCGCAGAACTGAAGATCTCGGGGTGCCTGCTCGCGTGGAACACGTCGTCGTGGCGGGTGAACGCCCAGTGACCGGCGATCGGGTCGGCGTTCTGCAGGATGAAGGACGGATGGAACGAGATCGGTGCTTCGCGGCGCAGCGTAGCGAAGGCGCCGTCACGAATATCGTCGTCGTAGGACCAGAAATCCCATGAGCCGAGGTCGACGTCGGCCAGCGGGATGTCCGGTGGCGCCGCGCCGTTCACCCGCTCCGGTACCCGCGCTTCGCCCAGTTTCACATCGTCCGCCGCTCGATGAAGGAGTGCCGCACCGAGCCTAGTCCTGCGGACGGCCCTCGTGACCGGATCTGCCGTGGGTGCGCCGCTCCTCCTTCATCCTGGCCTCGAAGACGTGCCGCATGCCCTGCTGGAGTTCGTCGCGGACCCGGCGCTCGTGGTCTCGCAACACCGACCAGTAGTTGTCGTCGAAGTCCTCGACGATCTGGAACGTCCACCTGCCGTAGAGCACGTTGCGGCCCACCATGTCGGTGCCCAGCCGGTCGGCCACCTCGTCGTGCCCGGCGTCGCGCAGCTTGTCGCACGCCTCGCCGAGCAGCAGGTCCGCGCGCCCCATCAACTGGTGGAACTCATAGAGATGTCCGCGCGCCCGTTCGACCCATTCCAAAGCCTCAGAAACCGACCCGACCGCTTCGATCGTGTCGTCGCTGACCCCGGACGGCCTGCGGTCGATGTCTGCGGGGGTGTCGTTCTGCTCGCTCACAGGGTCACAGGTACCCGTGAGCGCATCCGCTAATCGCGTCAGCCGGCGGGCTCTTCGACGACGGCCTTGATCCGTTCCAGCGTCTTGCGCATGTCGCGCTTGTTGCGCCGGGTGCGGAGCTGGCCGCCGAAGATGCCGAACACCGTCGCCAGCAGTCCCTCGGTCATCCGGAACGACTCGGTGACGTCGGTGCCGCCGTCGACCGGGTCGAACCGGTAGTGCCAGTTGTTGACCGGCCGGTCGCCGATGAGCACCTCGAAACCGAACTCGCGGCCCGGTTCACACGCGGTGACGCGGCAGACGGTCCAGTACACCGGGCCGATCTCGTTGCGCTTGACGTGCCCGCGGAAGCGTGCCCCCAGTGCCGGGCCGGTGGCCCCGTCGAGCCACTCGGCCTCCATCACCTCGGGGGAGAAGCGGCCGGTGTTGCGGACATCGGCGACCAGTTCCCAGATCCGGTCGGCAGGTGCGGACATCGTCACGGTCACGGCAGCGTGCATGACTTCCCCCAGTCGCTTCGTCAACGGTTCTGAGGTCAGCGTGCCAGACGACCCAGTGCCGTCTCCGTAGCATCGGCGAGGTGGCTGTGAAGATCCGCTTCGGCGTCGGGCTGGGTGCCGACACCGGCCCCGACCGGCTCGCCGGCGTCGTCGACCACCTGGAGGCCGTCGGGATCGACTCCCTGTGGTTCTCCGAACTCGTCTACACCCCGGCCGTCGACCCGTTCGTCGGGATGGCCTACGCGTTGGGGCGGACCACACGGCTCAAGGTCGGCACGTCGGTGGCCATCCTTCCCGGCCGTCACCCGGTGCTCGTCGCCAAGCAGTTGGCGTCGCTGGCGGCCGTGGCGCCGAAGCGGGTGCTGCCGGTGTTCGGCCTCACGTCGGCCATTCCCGCCGAGCGCGACCTGTTCGTCGTGCCCGAGGGCAAGCGGGCCGAGGTGTTCGACGAGGCGCTGCGGCTGCTGCGCGCTGCGCTCGAAGGAGACGGCGCCTTCCACGGCGAGCACTACAAGGTGCGCGCACTGGCGGTGGCGCCCCGACCGGACCCGCCGCTCGACATCTGGCTGGGCGGCTCGGCCCCGGCGGCCTTCCGGCGCATCGGCCGGCTCGCCGACGGCTGGCTGGGCAGCTTCGTGACCGCGTCCGAGGCGCGCGGAGCCCGCGAACAGATCGAGCGGGCCGCTGCCGAAGCCGGCCGTGAGGTCGAATCCGACCACTTCGGCATCAGCCTGGCGGTGTGCGACGGCGCGATCCCCGACGACGTGGCGGCGGTGGTGCGCAGGCGCAGGCCCGACGTCGACCCCGCCGAGCTCATCGCCGCGGACTGGCCGCAGCTGCACCGCCAGCTCGACGACTACGTGGCGGCCGGGCTGAGCAAGTTCGTGATCCGGCCCACGGGCGGCGGTGACCTCGCGTCGTTCGTCGACCGGTTCGCCGCCGAGCTGCTGCCCCGGCAGAACTGAGCGACGTCATCGGTCGGGGTCGGTGTCTGCCATGTCGTCGCACAGCAGCGCCATCCGGTCCATGAACCACAGCTTGCCTGCGGTCTGGACGGCGACGCCGAAGGCCGTCAGCCACGGGTCGTACACCACCAGCCCCCACACCAGGAACGGCACCCCGGCGGCGCTGAGCGCACCGAGCACCAGCGGCGCCGTCCGGTGCCTGCGCGGCACCGGCCCGACTTTTCGCTCGCCCCAGTATGTTTCGCCGAGTACCGCCCGCGACGCCCAGCTGTCGAACGTCCGTGGCGCCGGGAACACCCGCGGGTTGACCGCCGTCCACACCACCACGGCGGCGATGGGGACGAGCGCCCACAAGCCGAGCCACACCCGGCTCCACACCGCGAGCGCGAGCGCGACGGTGATGGGGATCCTGGTGTAGACGCTCCACGGGTTGGCATGTCTGCGCCACGAGTCCGGCCCGCGCAGCCCGAACACCGCGGACAGCCGGGCCTGCAGGGTCACGCGACACTCAGCGTTCGGTGATCGTGGGCAGTTCCTTGACGATCCGGCCGCGCACCCATTCCGGGCTGAGGCCCTTCAGGCGGTCGATCCAACGGATGCTGTCGGGCACGTACCAGTGCAACCGCCGCGGATGCCGGTAGGCCGCCCATGCCGCGTCGGCGACGCTGGACGCCGGCATCAGCCGGAACAGGCCCTTCTTCGGCGCCGCAGCCGTGATGTCCGTCGAAGTCGATGTCCGGCCGTCGGCGGAGTGGTTGGGGGTCTCGGTGAGGATCGCGGTGTCGATGAGCCCGGGCAGGACGTCGGCGACCCGGACACCGTGGCGCTGCCACTCGACGCTGAGGGCTTCGGTCAGGCCCTTGACCGCGTGCTTGGTCGCCGAGTAGACGGCGATCTGGGGCATGCCGTAGGTGGCCGACGACGAGGACGTCGAGAACATCAGGCTGCCCGGTCGTCTCCGCAGATACGGCAGTGCGCCGTAGGCGCCGGTGAGGACGGCCTTGAAGTTGACGTCGACCACCCGCATCGCGGCGTCGTAGGGCACGTCCTCGAACCACCCGGACTCGCCGATCCCGGCGTTGTTCCACATCATGTCGAGCCCGCCGCCGGTATTGCCGCCGCAGAACTCGGCCAGCGCCGCGTCCAGGGACGACCGGTCGGTGACGTCCACCCGAGCGGTCCAGAGCCGGTCACCGCCCAGGTCGTCGCGCAGCGAGTCCAGACCGGCCTCGTTGCGGTCCACCGCGGCCACCCGCCAGCCCCTGCCGTGGAAGAGCTTCGCGCCTTCCCTGCCCATCCCGCTACCGGCGCCGGTGATGAATATCGACTTCTCCGCTGACGGCATCTGCCCGCTCCTCGCCGTGTCGACCTCGTTGTCGGAGATCATCCTGGCACCGATGAGTCGGCCGCGGCGGCGTGGTCAGCACATGCAACGACAACACAGGAGGACCCATGGTCATCGTGGCAGGACAGCTGGCGGTGCAGCCCGCGCAGCGCGACGCCTACCTGGCCGGTTGCGTCGAGGTGGTCCGCCAGGCGCGCGGCGCGCCGGGCTGCCTGGATTTCGTCATCTCGGCGGACCTGGTCGACGAGGGCCGGGTGAACGTCTACGAACGCTGGGAGTCGCAGGGCGCGGTCGAGGCGTTCCGCGGCAGCGGCCCGAGCGACGAGCAGGGCGCGGCGATCCTGTCCGCGTCGGTGGCCGAGTACGACGTCACGGGCACCCGCTCGCTGAGCTGAGCGGCCTCCAGGCCGTCAGCGGTCGCAGTACGACCGGGTGGCGGCGTCGAGCGCCTGCCGGTACATCACGTCGAGCGCGCGGGCTTCCCCGACTCCGGACCTGGCCTCGTTGAGCCGGGCGGCGCAGTCCGGGGAGCGCAGCAACGTCCAGTGCGTGGCCAGTTCGGCGACCATCGTGCGGTTGAAGCCGTCGATCGTGGCGCGCGACGCCGCCAGGTCGGGGCTGTGCGCGGGCGCGGCGACTGGGTCGAGCTTCCACTGGACGAAGCGGCTGTACTCGATCGCCTCGGTGGCGTCGATCTGGTCGGTGAAGATGCGGCGGACCCGCTCGGCGTCGATGCCCCGGCCGGCGGCGTCGGCGGCGACCTGGTCGAGCACCTGCTGCGCGCGGGCGGGGTCGGTGATCGGCCCACCGGTGTGCCACTTGTTCGCGGCCACCGGCTCGGCGACCGCCAGCCGCTGCGCCGCGGTGTCCACCAGGGCGGTAAGCGGCGACGTGGGGTCCGCCGATGCCCCGGCGACGGGCAGTCCGCAGACCGCCGTCAGGGCGGTGACCGCATACAGGGCCGACCGGACGGCGCGACCTGCGCCCGGGATGCCGGTCAGCGGTCGAAGTCCGGTTCGTCGTCGGTGAGGGGGACCGCGATGGCCTGATCCAGCAGATCGGCCTCGCTGCCGTCGTGGTCCCTGGAGATCGCCGTCCGCGCTTCTGCCAGATCGGGATCGTCCTCGCTCACCTCGACCGAGATCAGCTGCTCAGCGACGTCGGCTTCGGCGGCGTCGCGGTCGAATGCGGGATCGGTCATGGTCAGTTCCCCCTTCACCTTGCGAACGGTCTGCTCTGACGTGTCTCCACGATAGTGTGACGACTCACCGATGCAGGTCGCCGCGGGTGCTGTGCGTAGACTGCGCTGTCAACGGGGGCGGCTCTCGAGACAAGTGGAGCGCCGGACAACATCACGAAGACCAATACGTTCAGAGGTTGGACCTTGCCAGAAACACCGAGTGAGACTCAGGACCTGAAGCCGCACTTCGAGGACGTCCAGCACCATTACGACCTGTCCGACGAGTTCTACCGGCTGTTCCTCGACCCGACCCAGACCTACAGCTGCGCCTACTTCGAGCGCGACGACATGACGCTGGAAGAGGCGCAGCTCGCGAAGATCGACCTCTCGCTGGGCAAGCTCGGGCTGGAGCCCGGCATGACGCTGCTCGACGTCGGCTGCGGCTGGGGCACCACCATCAAACGCGCCATCGAGCGCTACGACGTGAACGTCGTCGGGCTGACGCTGAGCAAGAACCAGCAGGCCCACGTGCAGAAGGTGCTCGACGGTCTCGACACCCCCAGGAACCGGCGCGTGCTGCTGCAGGGCTGGGAGCAGTTCCACGAGCCGGTGGACCGGATCGTCTCCATCGGCGCGTTCGAGCACTTCGGCCGCGACCGCTACGACGAGTTCTTCAAGATGGCCTACGAGGCGCTGCCCGCCGACGGCGTGATGATGCTGCACACCATCGTCAAGCCGAGCAACGAGGAATTCGCCGAGCGCGGGTTGCCGATCACGATGAACAAGCTGCGGTTCTTCAAGTTCATCATGGACGAGATCTTCCCGGGTGGGGACCTGCCGCAGGTCAGCGCCGTCGAGGAGCGGGCCCGCAAGGCCGGCTTCGACGTCAAGCTGGTGCAGCCGCTGCGGCTGCACTACGCCCGCACACTGGACATCTGGTCGGCCGCACTCGAGTCCCGCAAGGACGAGGCGATCGCCATCCAGTCCGAAGAGGTTTACGAGCGCTACATGAAGTACCTCACCGGGTGCGCCGACCTGTTCCGCGAGGGCTACACCGACGTCTGCCAGTTCACGCTGACCAAGGGCTAGTCGAGACTGCGCTGCAGCAGCAGGGTGTCGAGCCATCGGCCGTGCTTGTAGCCCACCGCGGCCAACCTGCCGGCTTCGACGAAGCCCCGCTTCCGGTGCAGTGCAAGCGAAGCCGCTGCGTCGGCGTCGGCGATGACGGCGATCACCTGGCGGACACCCGCGTCGGCACATCCGGCGAGGAGCTGGTCGAGCAGTAGGCCGCCGGCGCCGCGGCCGGTCGCGTCCGGCGCGAGGTAGACGGAGTCCTCGACGGTGTGCCGGTAGGCCGGACGCGGTTTCCACGGAGCGCAATAGGCGTAGCCGATGACCTCGCCGTAAACTGTGGCCACCAGGAAGGGCAGGCCGGCGGAGCGCACCGCCTCCAGCCGACGGCGCCATTCGGCGCTGTCGGGTGGTTTCAGCTCGAACGTCGCGACGCCGGTGCGGACGTGGTGGGCGTAGATCCCGGCGATGGCGGCGAGGTCGGATTCGACCGCCGGACGCACGGTCACCACCGGTTCACCTCGACGGCGGGCCCGGCGTCGCGCCGGCGGCGTCACGGCGGCGGGCCGCCATTCCGGCGAGTGCCTCGAAGACCACCCGATGGGCCGCGTTGACGGTGAGTTCGGCATGGTCGTGGGCGGGCGCGACCTCGACCACGTCGACACCCGCCACGTCGTGCTCGCGGCAGAGCTGCCGCACCATCCGCAGCAGGTCGGCACTGGTGATGCCGCCCGGTTCAGGAGTCCCTGTGCCGGGCGCGTGTGCCGGGTCCAGGACGTCGATGTCGACCGACACGTACAGCTTGTCGGCCTTGGCCAGTGCCTCGCCGACCGCCGTGCGCATGACGTCCTTGAACCCCCGTTCCCAGATCTCCTGCATGGTGTGCCACGTCATGCCCTGCTCGAGCATCCACTCGAAGGTGTCCTGCGGCGGCCAGTAGCCGCGTAGGCCCACCTGGACGAAGTGCGTGCCCGGCACCGCGCCGGACTCGATCAGGCGGCGCATCGGCGTGCCGTGACTCGCGAGGTTGCCCTCGATGTCGTCGGCGGTGTCGGCGTGGGCGTCGAAGTGCACGATGCCGACGTTGCCGTAGCCGTGCACGTCGGCCACCGCGGTGGCCGCCGGCCAGGTGATCGAATGGTCGCCGCCGAGCACCACCGGTACGATCCCGCGGGACGCGACGGCGTGCACCCGTTCCCGAATGTTGTTGTGCGACACCTCGGTCTGGCCGTGCGGACAGTACGCGTCCCCGAAGTCCACCACCTCGAGCCAGTCGAAGATCTCCAGCCCGAGATCCAGATGGTAGGTGCCGGGTTCGTAGGCGGTGGAGCGGATGGCGCGCGGGCCGAACCGGGCACCGGGCCGGTTGGTGGTGCCGATGTCGAAGGGCGCCCCGACGATGGCCACGTCGGGTTGCCACGAGTCGAGTTGACCGGTCTCGGTGAGCACCGGCCGCTGACCGAAGGACACCATGCCCGCGTAGGCGAGTTCGAGTTGTTCGACCATCCCCGGCGGCAACTCGCGCCGTGGCCCGTCATCCGAACCGGCATCACCCATTCGACGACGGTACCGCTACGACGGCGCGCCTGCGCCCGATCCCGTCAGCGCGACACGCAGTTCGTCGGGCACCGGCCGCTTGGCCCAATCCTCCTTCGCCACCACGACATAGACCGTGCGGCCCTGCACGGCGGGCTGCTCGGCCAGACCCGGGCGGCTGTGCAACACCGTGAAGGCCAGCGTGAAACTCGTCGTCCCGATGCGATCACAGCGCACCGCGACCCGGACGTGGTCGCGCCACCGGACCGGCGCGAGGTAGTCGATCTCGCTGTGCACGACCTGTAGGTCGTGACCCGTCCCGAACAACGCGGAGTCCGTCGCGTCGAGGTGGTCGAGGAAGCCGGTACAGGCTTCGTCGAACCAGGTGAGGTAGTGACCGTTGAACACCACGCCCTGCTGGTCCACCTCCGCGTAGCGCGGGACGATCGGCAACGAGAAGCTCGGTGGCGAAGGATCGGTCGACACGTGCTCACCCTAACCGCGTGGTCCGACTGGCTTCAGCGCCCGCCGCACCGCCTGACCCGGGTCACAGGGCACACTGGGCGGGTGCAACTGGTCACCATCGACGACATCCGCGCCGCGGCCGACCGGATCCGTGACGCCGTCCTGCGTACCCCGCTGGTGGCGGCCGGCTGGGCCGGCGATCCGGACCGCCCACTGTGGCTCAAACCCGAGAGCCTGCAGTCCGTGGGGGCGTTCAAGGTCCGCGGCGCCTTCCACGCCATCGGCCGCCTCGATCCCGACGTGCGGGCCCGTGGTGTGGTGGCCTACTCGAGCGGCAACCACGCCCAGGCGGTCGCGTTCGCCGCGGCCCGATTCGGTTGCCCTGCGCACATCGTCATGCCGGAGGAGACACCGGCGGTGAAGGTCGAGGCGACCCGCGGCCACGGTGCCGAGGTGGTGCTGTGCGGGCCGGGCCGGCGCGAAGCGGTCGCCGCCGAACTGGTCGAGCGCACCGGCGGCGTGCTGGTGCCGCCGTTCGACCACCCGGACATCATCGCCGGCCAGGGCACCATCGGGCTGGAGATCGCCGAGGACCTGCCCGACGTCGACAACGTGCTCGTCCCGGTCAGCGGCGGCGGACTGGCGTCGGGCATCGGCACCGCGATCAAGGCACTCTGCCCGCACGCCAAGGTGTTCGGCGTGGAACCGGAACTGGCCGCCGACACGGCCGAGGCGCTGCGACTCGGCCACCGTGTCGACTGGCCCATCGAGCGACGCAACCGCACGATCGCCGACGGGTTGCGCTCTCAGCCCTCCGAACTCACCTTCGCCCACCTGCAGCAGGTGCTCGACGACGTGTACACCGTCACCGAGGACGAGATCGCCGACGCCGTGCGGGAACTGACGTTCCGGGCACACCTGGTGGCCGAGCCGAGCGGGGCGGTGGGCCTGGCCGCGTATCGCCGCCGCGTGACACCGCCGGGCCGGACGGTCGTGATCGTGTCGGGCGGCAACATCGAACCGGCTGCGCTGCAACGGATCCTGGCCGGCTGACCGCTAGTGCACACCTTCCATCAGTCGGCTGATCGGTCCTGAGACCGCGAACACGACGGCTCCGATCGCGATCGCCACGACACCCAGGATCCCGAAGTACGCGAACTCGCGTGCCGGATCGTAGTATCCCGCGAGCACGCCGGACATCGCGGTGCCGAGCCCGACGGAGAAGAAGTACAGCGCCATCATCTGCGCCCGGAACGCCTCAGGCGCAAGCTTTGTGGTGACCGACAGGCCGATCGGCGAGAGCAGCAACTCCGACACGGCGAACACGGCGAGGACTCCGGCCACGAACAGCGCCGGGACCGTCCGGCCCGTGGTGCCTGCCATCGGCAGGAAACACAGGAACGCCAGGCCCATCCCCATCACGCCGTAGGCGAACTTGCGCGGGGTGGTCGGCGCGCGGGTGCCCAACCGGGTCCACATCACCGCGAACACCGGTGAGAGCAGGATGATCCACACCGGCTCGATGGAGCCGATCCAACTCGACGGTGCGGTCCACCCGAAGATCGACCAGTTCATGCGTTCGTCGGAGTACACCGCGAGCACGGTGAAGATCTGCTGGAACAGCGACCAGAACACCGCATTGGCGATGAACAGCGGAATGAAGGCCCGGACCCGGGTCTTCTCGATGGGCTCGACCTTCTTACTGGTCAGCATCACCACGAAGTACAGGATGGATGCAGCCACGATCACCACCGTGGTGACCTGGGACAGATTCGCCAGCGTCACCAGTCCGGTGCCGAGGGCGACCGCGACGACGGCCGCCGCCGCGACGAACAATCCGACGAAGACGCCGATCTTACTGCGTGGCAATGGGTTCGGAACGTCACGTCCGTGCGTGCCCAGGTTGCGGCGGAAGACGACGTACTGGATCAACCCGAGGGCCATCCCGATCGCCGCGGCTCCGAAGCCGTAGTGGAAACCGAGGCTGTTCTGCAGGAGGCCGGTGATGAGCGGGCCGATGAACGCGCCGAGGTTGATGCCCAGATAGAAGAGGGTGAACCCGCCGTCGGCGCGCGGATCGCCCTTCGCGTACAGCGTGCCGAGCAGCGACGAGGCGTTGGCCTTGAGCGCACCCGACCCGAGTGCGACCAGGACCAGACCGGTCCCGACCCCGGCGAGACCGGGCAGCAGCGCCAGCGCGATGTGCCCCAGCATCACCACCACACCGCCGTAGAACACGGTGCGCTCCATGCCCAGCAGCCGGTCGGCGACCCAGCCGCCGAGCACAGTGGACAGATACACCAGCCCGCCGTAGGCCCCGACGATGCCGGTCGCGGTGGCCTGCGGCAGCCCCAACCCGCCCTTGGTCACCTCGTAGTACAGGTAGTAGCCCAGGATGGTGACCATCCCGTAGTAGGAGAACCGCTCCCACAGTTCCACCCCGAACAGGTTGGCCAGGCCGACGGGATGCCCGAAGAGCGTCCGTCCGGCGGGTCGCTCCTGTGCCTCGTCCACCGCTGTCATCCCGACACCCTGCCACGACGTCCGCCGGCGGGCGCCGTAATCGAGGCCGTATCCGGGCGGCGCCGGGTGGCGCCGGGCTGCCGCTAACCTGGCTGGGGTGAAGGACACCGGGACACGGAGTGCGCAGGCGCTGCGGCTGGCCCTGCGGGTGGTCATCGTGGCGGCGGTGGTGGCCGCGGTGGTCATCGTCGAACTGTCGTCGCGCTCGGGTGTGCTGTGGCGGTTGATCACGTTCACCTACCAGGCCAATCTGCTGGCCGCCGGCTTCTACCTCTGCACCCTGGTGTCCCCGCGTGCCGACGCGCGCGCCGGATTGCGCGGTGCCGTCGTGGTGTACGTGGTGGTCGCAGGGCTGGTCTGGAATCTCGTGCTGACCGATCACAGCATGGGCTACACGCCGGCGAACTTCCTGTTGCACGTGGTGGTGCCGGTGCTGGTCCTCGCCGAATGGCTGCTGGCACGCCGGTCGGGCATCCGGTGGTGGCAGCCACTGCTCTGGCTGGGCTATCCCGCGGTCTACGTGGTGGTCGCCCTCGCGGTGCTCAACCACGCAGGCCGTCGCGCGCCCTATTACTTCCTGGACCCGCAGAGCGTGGGGCTGCCCACCGTGGCCGCCAACATCGCGCTGCTCGCCGCCGTTTTCCTGGCACTCGGGTACGGCGTGATGGCGCTCGGACGCACGTCTGCGCCGCCACGGTTGCGGTCCGGGTGAAACGATTCGCCGGCGCCGTCCGATGAAGGAGACGTGGATGAATCTGACGTCGGCGCCGCGGGCGTGTACCCACGTGCGGGCCAGCGCTTCTCGGCCGGTGCGACCGTGACGAACTACACTGGCCGCATGACGGTGCGCAGAGCGGTCCGACGATTCGCAGTGATTGCCGGCATCGCGGTCACCGCCCTGGCGGGGTCGGTGTCCGTCGCTTCGGCGGCGGTCGACACCTCGTTGCGGGTGGCGAAGGTGGAACCCGCTGCCGGCGCCGTCGTCGGCGTGGCGCATCCGGTGGTCGTGTCCTTCAGCGCCCCGGTCACCGACCGCCGCGCCGCGGAGCGCGCCATCACCTTCGACTCTCCCGGCACACCTGCGGGCGAATTCGTCTGGCGGAGCAACAGCGTGGTGTCCTGGGAGCCGGAGGGCTTCTGGCCGGCACACTCCACCATCTCGCTGTCCGTCGGTGGTGCGCCGACGAGCTTCGAGACGGCGGCCGAGGTGGTCGCAGTGGCCGACATCAACGCGCACACGTTCACCGTGAGCATGGACGACGAGGTGCTGCGGGAGATGCCGGCGTCGATGGGCAAGTACGGATTCGCAACGCCCGTCGGTTCGTTCACAGCTCTGGAGAAGCAGCGCAACGTCACGTTCGACTCACGCACGATCGGCATCCCGCTCGACGATCCCGAGGGCTACCTGATCAAGGGTGAGTACGGCGTCCGGGTCACCTGGGGCGGGGTGTACGTGCACTCCGCTCCGTGGTCGGTCGGATCGCAGGGCTACAGCAACGTAAGTCACGGCTGCATCAACCTCAGCCCGGACAACGCGGCATGGTACTTCGACATGGTTCGCGTGGGCGACCCGATCATCGTGCAGTCCTGACGATCCCGCTCACGCGGGAAGCTGTGCGTGCAGGTTCTTCGCCGTCGGCGACGCCGGCACGCCCGCCGGATCGGGGTACGTTCCCAGTAGGCGATCAGCGGTGCCGGTGCTGGTGACCGTGAACCAGTAGTGCTCGTTCTTGAAGTGGTGCTGGCGGTGGTTGCGCCAGACCGCCCGGTAGGCGGCGCTTCTCGGCTTGTAATCGCTGTGGATGAGGTAGTGGCACCACTCGTAGCAGATGCCCAGCACCGCGAGGCAGACCAGGAACGTCAGCCCCATCGCGAGCCGCGGGAAGGCCAGCAGGGCGACGGCGACGGCGACCGGCAGCACCCACAGCAGCGCAGGCCAGGGGATGAAGACGGCCGGGATGTCGCGTGGATCGACATGGTGCTCACGGTGTTTGCGCGCCAGCAGCGGATCGACGACGAGCCGGCCGACGCGCCTTGGCCGCCAGTGCAGCACGCAGACGTGGATCACCCACTCCAGAAACGGGAAGAGCGCGAGCATCACCACCGGCACGACCGCGTCGGTGACCTGCCAGTCGCCGGCCACGACGCGGGCGACGGCGGCGCTCAGCAGCAGCGCCGAGATCATCCACGGCGAGGGATGTCGGATGAACTCCTGCCCGGCGTCGGACAGGGTGAAGCCCTTGCGCGGGCGGCGGTCGGTGGCGGTGCTCATCGTGTCTCCTCCAGGGCGTCGAGGGCGGTCAGCAGGGCGGTGGAAGCCGGTTCGAGGAGCCGTTGCGCCGCCTCCTCGGCGGCGGCCGGGTCGCGCAGGCGGACGGCGTCGGCGACGGCGCGATAGGCGTCGGGACGGCCGACTTCTTCGGCCATCAGGGTGGCGAGCGCGGGCAGTGCCGGTTCGTACGTGGCGCGCAGCGTGTTGTACATCAGCCGGAAGACGATCGAGTCCGCGCCGTCGACCACCAGGTCCCAGAAGCTCAGCGCGTGGCGCTGCCGGTCGACCGGGTCCTGCTCGGCGTCCAGCGTCCGGACCGCCTGGTCGAGCCGGTCCGGAAGGTCGTCGGGCCGGCGCCGGGCGGCCAGTTCGGCCACCTTCGGGCCGTTGTGCAGACGGGTCTCGATGATGCTGCGCACCACGGCGACGTCGAGGTCGCCGCCATGCAGCAGGAGCCGGGGGAGCAGGTCCAGGCCGGCGTGTCTGCGGTAGTCGCGCACAGTGGTGGTGTCGCCCTGCCGCACTTCGACGAGGCCGGTCGCGGCGAGGCGTTTGAGCGCTTCGCGGATGGCCGGCCGGGACACGCCGAGTACCTCGGCGAGCCGCCGTTCGCTCGGCAGGGCGTCTCCTGGCGCCATCTCGCCGGTGAGCACACCCGACATGATCTGGTCGAACACGTCCTCGGGGACGGATCGGCGGTGAACAGGCTGCAGCGGCATGCTGTCAGCCTGACACGGCTATTGGCCAGAGGTCAAGTGGTCAGACCAGTTAGCATTTCGTCTCGATGTCGAACGTCGCGGTCGCCTCGTCCGAGTTGCCCTCGAACTCGCCCTGTGCGGTGCCGGTGATCTTGATGCGGCCGTTGTCGACGGTCGCCTTGCCGTCGCCGTTCGTGCCTTCCCAGAACGCGCCGGTGAAACCTTCGAGGCCGCGGATCTCCACCGACTGCGCGGTGACCTTGTCACCGGTCGAGATCGCGGCTCGGAAACCGGATTCCTTGCCGGGGGTCTCGACGAGCCAGTTCCAGCCCTGCTGGATGCACCGGATGGCCGGCGGGGGATTGATGTTCTTGCCGTTGATGCTCACCCGCGCGGTGTGTGTGCCCACCGCCGCCGGCGGCGTCGAGCACGCGCCGACTCCGGCGACCAGTACTGCTCCAGCAACTGCGATGATCCGGCTGTCCACGTCGTCACCTTATCCACGTCGTCCCGTTCGCACGGGCGCTTTCCCGGCACAGTCGCCGCACAAACCCCTCGGTCAGCGCAAAGCGGCGGCCGTCTGCTCGTCGGCGGGCAGGAACGCCTCGATGCTCAGTTCGGCGGCGGTGAGGTCCAGGGCGGTGCCGAAGGTGGTGACCATGCTCAGAAAAGTCAGCGGCAGGCCCTTCGGCGTGGTCAGCTCGAACGGCACCGCGACGCCGCCGAGATCGGTTGCCTGCGCCGAATCCGCGCCGTAGGACTCGATTTCGGTGAGCAGCGCGGCCAGGCCGGCGGAGCCGCCTGCGGCCACCTCCCGGCGCAGCCGGGACACCAGGTGGTGCCGCCACTGACCCAGGTTGCGGATCCTGGGCGCCAGCCCGTCGGGGTGCAGGGCGATCCGCAATGCGTTCGGTTCGGCGAGCAGGTGTGGCGCCACCCCGTCGAGCAGTACACCGGCGCCCGCGTTGGCCTGGAGGATGTTCCACCCGCGGTCGACCACCACGCACGGGAAGGGGTCATAGGCGTCAAGCACCCGGGTGATGCCTGCGCGGACCGCCGACATGTCGGGGTCGTCGAGCGCGCGCTCGGTGTACACCGGCGCCAGGCCGGCCGCGGTCAGCAGCTGGTTCTGCTCGCGGCGCGGGACGTCGAGGGCGTCGGCCAGTCTCAGCACCATCGCCCGGCTGGGCGCCGAACGGCCCGTCTCGACGAAGCTGACGTGCCGTGCCGACACGTCGGCGTGAATGGCCAGATCCAGCTGGCTCAGCCGGCGCCTCTCACGCCAGCTTCGCAGCAGCGTCCCGAACGGCGGTGTCGAGGTGTGCGCGCTCGTCATCACCACAGTGTCGCCGCAGAACCGGTCGGCCGCGACTACCTCGGAGGTAATTGCCCCGCTTACCCCGAAGCGGCACCGTTGACAGTGTCCCCGTCGAGCCGAGGAGCACCGATGCGAGATCTGACGCCCCAGCCCACCGACGCCCGCCGACCCATCCCGCGGTGGCTGCGCTTCGTGCTGGCCTGCGACCGCGCGGGTTCCGCGTGGTACATCGGCGCCGGCTTCTTCTTCGCGCCCGCACTCACGCTGGTGTCGCCGTGGCCTGCGGTCACGACGGCGCTGTGGGTGGTCATCGGTCTCGCGGGCCTGTGGCTCGGACTGCTCGGCATCGCGATGGCCACCGGCCTGGCGATGGTGCTGCGGTCGAACACCGAGATCCCCGAGGAGTACTGGCGGTCGATCATCGACTACCCCGCGGCCGCGCCGGCTCGTCAGCGGACGCCGGCGTTGCCCCCGGTGTAGTCCACCTGCCAGTGCTTGATGCCGTTGAGCCATCCGGACCGCAGCCGTTCCGGCGGTGAGACCGGCCGGAGGTCGGGCAGGTGGTCGGCGATCGCGTTGAACATCAGGTCGATGGTCATCCTGGCCAGGTTGGCGCCGATGCAGTAGTGCGCGCCCGTGCCACCGAACCCGACGTGCGGATTGGGATCGCGGAAGATGTCGAAGGAGAAGGGGTCGTCGAACACCTCTTCGTCGAAATTCGCCGACCGGTAGGACATCACGACCCGCTGGCCCTTCTGGATCCGGACGCCGGACAGCTCGTAGTCCACCAGGGCGGTGCGCTGGAACGACGTCACGGGCGTGGCCCACCGGACGATCTCGTCCACCGCGGTGGCGGGGCGCTCCTTCTTGTAGCGCTCCCACTGTTCGGGGAACTCGGTGAACGCGATCATGCCGTGGGTGATCGAGTTGCGGGTGGTCTCGTTGCCCGCGACCGCCAGCAGCACCACGAAGAACCCGAACTCGTCATCGGTGAGCTTGTGCCCGTCGACGTCGGCCTCGATGAGCTTGGTGACGATGTCCTCGCCGGGTTGTTCCGCGCGCATGGCGGCCAGTTGCATGGCATACATGATGAGTTCGACCGCGGCATTGCGATTGTCGTGGTGGGCGAACTCGGGATCGTAGTCACTGACCATCTGGTTGGACCAGTCGAACAGCTTCTTGCGGTCGTCCAGCGGTACGCCGAGAAGACCCGCGATGGCCTGCAGCGGAAGCTCGCAGGACACCTGCTCGACGAAGTCGCCCGTGCCTTGGGCGGTGGCGTTCTTGGCGATGTTCTGAGCCCGCTGGGCGAGGTCCTCGCGGAGTCGTTCGACGGCGCGCGGGGTGAAGCCACGCGAGATGATCTTGCGCAGATGGGTGTGGTGCGGTGCGTCCATGTTCAGCAGCACGAATTTGCCGGTCTCGCGCTGCTCGCCGGTCGACCCCGCCGGATACCGGGGCAGCGCCGTGTTCTCGAGACTGGAGAACACGTCGCTGCGTTTGGAGATCTCCTTGACGTCCCGGTGTTTGGTCACCACCCAGTAACCGCCGTCGTCGAATCCGCCGATCCCGTCGGGCTGCGCGTTCCACCAGATGGGCGCGGTGCGCCGCAACGCCGCCAGCTCCTGCTCCGGGAGTCGATCGCGGTTGAGGTCGGGATCGGTGAAGTCGAACCCGGGGGGCAGGCCGGGGACGGGAACGCTGATGGTCACGGGCGGCTCCCTCGGAAACGACATCGTCTGCAGGCCGGTAATCCATTGCTACACCACGCATGCGGCGGTCGCCCGTGGTTCCGGGAATCCGGCGGGCACCCACCGCGTACGGGTGCTCCCGCGGTCCGTCGGAGAACATCGGCCACTTTGGTAACAAAATCACGGGGAAGGAAGACAATGGGATAACACCGGGACGCAGGGAAAGGGCGGTCGGTATGGGTCTTTTCGAGCGTGGGGCAGTGCTCGCCGCGGCCGGTGCGGCGTTCGCCATCCTGATGTCGGCGCCGGCGACGGCCGAACCGGGTCCGCCGGCGCCGCCCGGGCCACCGCCGCCGGGCGTCGAGGCACAGCCGGTGGCGGCGGCCGGGGCCCCGCCCGCCGCGGGCGTACCGCACCTGCCGAGTCCCGAGAACCTGCCGCCGGGCACGTCCGACGTCCCCGCCGGCCCGGCGCCGGGGCGCGGGTTGTCCTACCTCCAGGACCTGTGGCATGCCATGCAGACGCAGGAGGTCAGCGGCCGTGACGCACTGCTCCTGCTGACCCAGCGCCCGCTCGATCCCAACGCGGTACCACCGCCGAACCTGCCCGCCGGTCCGCAACCGCCGGCGCCGGCCCCGCCGCCGCCCGCTCCAGCACCCGTGCCGCCGCCGCTGCCCTGACCCTCAAGACGCCTACTCGGCCGCGGCGACCGCTTCGGCTACCGGCTCGATCCGGGCCGGGACGTGCTTGTGCCATGGCGTGCCTGCGAACGCGTCGCGCCAGTCGGTGGAGGTCAGGGCGTTGGGCGCGACGCCGGGGACCCGGACGCCACCCTCGTCGCGGTAGTCGACGCCGTAGCCGTTCGGCAGCGACACGTGCCCCGGCAGCATCATGTCGGTCACCTCGACACCGGCCTCGGCGGTGCCTGCCGCCGTGGTGATCCTCGCCCGTCCGCCGTCGGCGAGGCCGAACGCCTCGGCGTCCTGCGGGCTGATGCGCAGCGCCCCGTCGGCGTCGCGTTTGCGCCACGCGGGGTCGCGCAGGATGTCGTTGGCGGTGTAGGCGCGGCGCTCCCCGGCGGACAGCACGACCGGGAAGTCGACCGACGTCAGCGGGCTCCGGTCGGGACGCAGACCCCGGATCTCGTCGAGCAGTTCCGGGATCTGGAGGGCGATCCGGTGATCAGGGTGACCGATCAGGGCGAAATCGTCGGGGTACTCGTGCACCGTGAAGGTGACACCCGATCGGCCGGACAGGATCGCACGGAACAGCGCATTGCCGTCGGCGTGACCGGCGCGCCGGACCGCCTCCGGGTAGGCCATCGCCGTCTTCTGTGCCAGTCCCCACAGGGCGGCGGCGCCGGCGAGGCCGTCGGGCAGCGTCGGCCCGAGCGTCTCGTAGAGCACGAACGGCAGCACCCGGCTCAACGCCGGGTTGGCGCCGACGGCCGCCAGGAACGCCTCGCTATAGGGTTCGAGCCCCTGTTCGGCTGCGCGCCGCAGCGGTCGCAGGTCGTCTTCGCCGACGATGTCCAGCGCGCGTACCAGGCGCGCCCAGATCTCCGGTTCGGGCAGCGTGCCGGGCAGCGGCGGGAAGAGTGGATGACGGAGGTGAAAGGTGTTGTGCGGGAACTCGAGATTGAAAAAGGTGGCTTCCGGCTTCTCGAACTGGGTGGCGGCGGGCAGCACGTAGTGCGCCAGCCGGGCCGTCTCCGTCATCGCCACGTCGATCACCACGAGCAATTCGAGTGCCTCGAAAGCAGCACGGCAGGAAGCGGAGTCGGCCACCGAGTGGGCCGGGTTGCTGCTCTCGACGACCATCGCGCGGAAGCGGTCCGGATGATCGGTCAGGATCTCCTGCGGCACGACGTTGCTGGGTACCAGCCCGGCGATCACCGGCGCACCGGTGACCGGCGTGCGGCCGACACCGCCTGCGGCGAACAGCGGCGCGAACGACGAGTGAAGATGCTGGGCACCGCGCTTGGCGAAGTTGCCGGTGAGTATCCAGAGCATCTTGTTGAGGTAGGAGCACAGCGTGCTGTTGGGCGCCTGCTGGATGCCGAGGTCCTCGAACACCGAGACGCTGTCGGCTGCGGCGATGCGCCGCACCGCCTCGCGCAACAATTCTTCGGCGACACCGCAGCGGGCGGCGTACTCCGTCACCGGAACATCGCGCAGCACCGCGATCACCGGATCCGCTCCGGCGACGTGCTCGGCGAGAAATGCTTGGTCGCAGAGATTCTCCTGCACCAGCACGGCGGCCATCGCAGCAAGGCACCAGGCGTCGGTGCCGGGCCGGACGCGTAGGTGGAACTCGGCCATCTTCGCGGTGTCGGTGACCACGGGATCGATGACGATCATGGCGCGGCCGGGATCCTTGGCGATCTCGTTGAGCACCACACGCGCCCGTGGGAAGCTCTGCGACATCCACGGATTCTTCCCGACGAACACCGCCACCTCGGCGTGCTCGAACTCCCCGCGGGTGTGCCCGCCGTAGAGCTGCGCGTCGACCCAGTGTTCGCCGGTCTTTTCCTGTGCCAGTGCGTTCGAGCGGTAACGCGACCCGAGGGCCTTGAGGAACGCGCCGCTGTAGGCGCCGCCGAGGTGGTTGCCCTGCCCACCGCCGCCGTAGTAGAAGATCTTCTCGCCGCCGTAGGCGTCCCGGACTCGCCGGAAACCGTCCGCGATCTCCGAGATCGCGGTGTCCCAGTCGATCTCCTCGTAGCTGCCGTCGGCGCGCCGTCGCATCGGCGACGTCAGCCGGCCGGCGTTGTTCTGGTAGTGGTCAAGGCGCAGCGCCTTGTTGCAGGTGTAGCCCTGTGATGCGGGGTGGTCTTTGTCGCCCCGGATCTTGGCCAGTGTGCGGTCTTCGGTGTGCACCACGATGCCGCAGTTGCATTCGCAGAGGATGCAGGCGGTCGGTTGCCATTCAGTCGTCGTCACGGTGGTCTCCTGTCGCGGTCTCCAGCAGTGCCCGCAGCCGGCGGTGCACCATGTCCAGCGGTGTGACGTCGCGGCCGGCGCGGGCGACGACGATGGCGCCTTCAAAGGCGGTGAGGACCAGCATCGCCAGTTCCTCCGACTGCGCCGCAGGCACGCCGTCCTGTTCCAGCCGAGCCCTGATGAGGTCGGCCCAGCGGGTGAACGCCGCCGCGGCGCGCTCGATGACCGCCCGCTGCGGACCCGGCTGCTCGGGGTCGCCCGCCTCGACGGTGACCGCGACGACCGGACATCCGGCGCGGTAGTCGCTGTCGACGAGTTGTCTGCGGTATCCGGCGATCAGGGCGTCGAGCATCTGCACCGCGCTGGTGGCGCGGGACATCCGGTCCGCCATGTACTGACCGGCGTGGTCGACCGCCTCGCAGAGCAGTTGATTCCGCCCGCCGGGGAAGTAATGGTAGGCCGAGCCGCGGGGCGCGCCGCTGTGGGCGAGCACGTCGGCGATGGCCGTCGGGTGCGCGCCCCGCTCCCGGATCAGCAGCGCCGCGGAGGCCACCATGCGTTCGCGAGGACTCGTCACACCGGCTCCTTCCGCCGCTATGTATGTAAACCTACATAACGACGGGGCGCCACACCAGACCGGATGTCGATCGAGATCGATGAACGGGCAGGCTGCTGCTAATCGGCCTCGCCGGCGCCGCGGTAGTCGACCATCGGCTGCCGGATCACGGTGTCCGCACCCGACGCCACGGTGAGTGCGGCGGGTGTGACGGTGTAGGTGACGCCGTCGTTGAACGCGACGTAGCCACCGTTGGTGGTCGGTTCGGCGGCCAGCATCAGCGCCGCGTCATCCTCGAGTCGCACGCCTCGGAATTGGAGCTGGCCGCCAGAGCCCCCGCAGATCGCGACCAGTGACTCCGCGGTCCTGCCGTACGCCACGGCCACCGCAGCACCCTGGCAGTATGCCGCGGTGCCGACGAAACCCCGCTCGTCGGTGGTGAATTCGGACTCCGGCTGGGCGCTCGCCGGGGCGGCCGTCCACGGCGTGCCTGCGGCGACGGCCAGGCAGAGCAGCGCGCCGGTGGCGCGGCGGGACGTGCGTGCCCGCGATGACATTTCGGCCATCCGTCAGGCTAACCCCGCCGGTGCCGGCCACCGCGCAGCGGCGACGCGTGTCGCGTCGGGGAGTCAGACCCCGGCGGCCTCGTTGAGCTGATTGAGGGTGCTGGTGGCCTCGATGTACTCCTGCACCCAGCGCTCGATGACCGTCGCGGTCTTCTCGACCTTGGTGAACTGGCCGACCACCTGACCGATCGGGTTGAACGCGACGTCGACGCTCTCGTTCGGGTACTTGTGCGTCGCGGCCACCGCCATGCCGGACACCATGTACTGCAACGGCATCCCGAGCGGCTTCGGATTGTCGGGGTTCTCCCACGCCTCGGTCCAGTCGTTCTTCAGCATCCGTGCCGGCTTGCCGGTGAACGACCGGCTGCGCACGGTGTCACGGCTGGACGCCTTGGCGTAGGCGGCGTGCTGCACGGGCGTGTGCTCGGACTCCTCGACCATCACCCACTGCGAGCCGGTCCAGGCGCCCTGCGCACCCAGTGCCAGCGCGGCGGCGATCTGCTGGCCGCTGCCGATCCCGCCTGCTGCCAGCACGGGTACCGGCGCGACCTCCTTGACGACCTGTGGCCACAGCACGATCGAACCGACCTCACCGCAGTGGCCGCCGGCCTCACCGCCCTGGGCGATGATGATGTCCACCCCGGCGTCGGCGTGCTTGCGCGCCTGCGACGGCGATCCGCACAGCGCCGCGACCTTGCGGCCCTCGTCGTGGATGTGCTTGATCATGTCGGCGGGCGGGGTGCCGAGCGCATTGGCGATCAGTGTGCACTTCGGGTGCTGCAGCGCCACCTCCACCTGCGGCGTGGCGGTCGCCTCGGTCCAGCCGAGCAGCTGCATGGCGTCGTCGTCGCTGTGGTCGACCGGCACGCCGTGATCGGCCAGGATCTTGCGGGCGAACTCCACGTGCTCGTCGGGCACGAGGTCGTTGAGCGTCTTCTTCAGCACCTCGGGGGACAGGTCGGTGGCGTCCATGCCCTCGTACTTGTTGGGAATGACGATGTCGACGCCGTACGGATGGTCGCCGATGTGCTCGTCGATCCACTTCAGTTCGATCTCGAGCTGTGCGGGCGTGAACCCCACGGCGCCCAGCACGCCGAAGCCGCCGGACTTGCTGACCGCGACGACGACGTCCCGGCAATGTGTAAAGGCGAAGATCGGGAGGTCGATTCCGAGTTCGTCGCAGAGGGCGGTGTGCATTCGGCGCTCCTAGGGTGGACCGGTCAGCGAACTGAAACGTGTTCTAGTTTAGTCGACGGTACCCCGTCCGAGGTGCGCAGGGGGCCGCGACCGTCATGAGTCTCGGCCGCCCGTGTCACCGCGGGGTGGTGTACTGGGCCGGACGTGAATTCTTCAGAGAATCCGAAGCGGGTTGCGGCGGGCCGGGCGCTGTCACCCGCCGAATCGGTGACCGAGATCGGCGGCGGTCCGGGCGGCCCCGGCGTGGGGGCGTTCTTCGACCTCGACGGCACCCTGGTGGACGGCTTCACCGCGACCGCGCACGCCGGTGACCGCATCCGGCGAAGGCAGGCCGGGGTCGGCGAGGTGCTGGGCGTCATGGAGGCGGCGGTGCGGTACCGGCTCGGCCGGATGCAGTTCGAGCGGCTCGTCGTCCGGGCGGCGGGATACCTGCGCGGCGAATCGCTGGCCGAACTCGACGACCTCGGTGAGAGATTGTTCGTCGCGAGGGTGGCGGCCTGGGTGTACCCGCACATGCGCGAGGTGGTCCGGGCGCACCAGGAACGCGGCCACACGGTCGTCATGAGTTCCTCGGCGCTGACCATCCACGCCGAGCCGGTGGCCCGTTTCCTGGGCATCGACCACGTGGTGTGCAACCACTTCGAGGTCGACGCCCAGGGCAGGTTGACAGGTGACATCGTCCGGCCGGTGATCTGGGGACCGCAGAAGGCCATCGCTGTCGAACAGTTCAGCCTCGCGGGCGGGATCAGTCTGCGCGACAGCTGGTTCTACGCCGACGGGGACGAGGACCAGGCCTTGATGCGGCTGGTCGGCCACCCCCGGCCGGTCAACCCCCGTCCGGGTCTCATGGCGGCGGCACGACGCCAGGACTGGCCGGTGCTGCAGCTCACCGGTGTCCGCCGGGGTGCGCGCCGGGCCCGATGACCGCTCGGCGGCAACGGGTTCGCCACGGTTTGGCCGTCGGTCGCCATGGGTAGCCTCGCGCTGTTCTGGACAACCTCGACGAGGGAGCGGTGCGTGACGGCACGACGATTGGCAATGCTCATCGGAGCGATCCTTCTGATCGCCGGTGTGATCGGGCTGTTGGTTCCGGTCTCCGTGTCGGACTCGGACGGCAAGAGCGTGGGCTGCGGCAACGCGGCGGTGTCCGACATGTCGGCCGCTCAGTCCGCCAACAACAGCGGCGTGGGAGGCGTGCCGGTGCTCAACCAGCTCGTCCCGCACACCGACTTCGTGGCGTTGTGCGACTCCGCGGTGTCCAGCAGGCGGTCATGGACGATCCCGCTGGCCGTGGTCGGCGCGGTGGTGCTGCTCGGCGCGGTGCTCCTGCGCGGCAGGCGTGGCAGTCCCGCCGGCCTCTGACCGCACAATTGCTGAGCCCACCTAGGCAACGCCACGAGCTGGTAGGAGTCGGTCGATCCGGGCCGGGTCGCGCGCGGCATCCGCGCGGGCCGTGGGATATGGCCCCGTAAATCTGGTTTACTCTGGTCCCGGTTGCGTCGGCGGACGTCCTTCACCGGCGCTCCCGGCGGCGGACAGGCCGCCGCTCGAGGGACTTGCCAGGTTCAGCCCACAGCCTTGCGAGCGTTATGTTTGCGTGCGCGCCGCCGTATTCTTTCGAAGCGGCTCACGCGGGAGGTGGACCAGTGGAGGAACAGCGCGAAGCCGCGGTCGAGCACTCGACCGCCGCCGAGGCGACGAACTGCCAGACCAGTGAACGCTGGCTGGACCGGGTGGTGGTCGTGTCGGTCGCCGGAGTGGTCGACATGCTGACCGCGCCGCAGCTCGAGGACGCCATCCGCAAGGCCGTATCCCAGGAGCCCGCCGCTCTGGTGGTGGACTTCACCGCGGTCGACTTCCTCGCCTCGGCCGGGATGGGCATCCTGGTCGCCGTGCACGACGAGGTGACCCCGAAGGTGACGCTGTGCGTCGTGGCCGAGGGGCCCGCGACCAGTCGCCCCCTCAAGCTGCTCGGCATCGCGGACATCATTCCGCTCTACAGCACCGTCGACGAGGCTGTCGCCGCGTTGAGTGCGTAGCACCACACAGGACGCCGCATAGGACGAGGACCGAACGGGTACAGCAGAACTGCCATGATCGATTCTGTTCCGGCTGACGTCGCCAATGCCGAGAATTTCGTGCGCGTCGGCCTCACCGCCGACGCCCACAACGCGGCTCACACCCGGGAAGAGCTCGCCCGGTGGCTGGAGCAGTATTTCGAGCTCGACCAGACCCGGGTCAACGATCTGCTGCTGGCGACCAACGAGGCCCTGGCCAATGCGGCCGAGTTCGCCTACGTCTCTGCCGAGCGAGCCGGGACCATGGACATCCAGGCCAGCTTCAGTCCTCGCGAGGAGAAGCTGACCGTCACGATCACCGACCACGGAACCTGGCGGCCACCGAATCCCGCGCCGCAGAACCGGCTGCGCGGGCGCGGCATCCCGCTGATGCACGCGTTGAGCGACCACGCGTCGATCACGCCGACCTCCGAGGGCACGAGCGTGCTGCTCGAGTGGACCGGTGTGCGCGGCCGTGCCGGAGTGCCCGGCTCCTGACGGGAGTCCGCTAGCCGGCGGCGAACAGCCCGCTGCCCGTGATGAACGGCAGATCGAGGGTGGTGCGGATGCCGGGCGGTGCGGCCACCACCGCCGGGATCGCGTTGACGATGCGCCCCGCCGCGGCCACGATCGCGGCGTGGTTGTGATCACCCCTGTCGCTACTCGGGCAGATGTCGACGGTGTACGACGGTTCGCCGGTGATCTCGACCCGGTACGAGCCGCCGGGTTGGGCGGGCTGCGCCCAGTCCGGGCGGAGGTCCGCACGGAGCCGCGTGACGTGTTCGACCACGATGGCCGGACGGCCCCCCACCATGCCCCGGATCTCGAAGCGCATCGCCGCGACGGTGCCCGCGGGCACGTGGCCGGCGGCGATGTCGAACGCCTCGGGGGCGGGCTCGCGCTCGTAGCTCTCGGTGATGTCGTCGATCTCGATGCCGAAGCCCGCAGCCAGCTGCCGGATGGTCGTGCCCCACGCGATGCTGAGCACGCCGGGCTGGAACAGGATGGGCAGATCGTCGAGGGGTCTGCCGAAGCCCATCACGTCGAACATCACGGTGGCGCCGTCGTAGGTGGCGTAGTCGGCGATCTCCATGCAGCGCACCTGCTCGATGCGCTGGCAGGTGCTCGCGAACGCGAACGGGATCAGATCGTTCGCGAACCCGGGATCGACGCCGGTGATGAAAAGGCTCGAACCGCCCTCCCGTGCGGCGTCCTCGACCATGTCGATGTACTTCCTCGGCATCAGTTTCCACGGAAACTGCAACACCACGGGGGCGGACCCGACGACGTCGACACCGGCCGCGAGTAGCCGCATCACGTCGGCGATCGCGTCCGGCCCACGGGTGTCGCCCATCGCGCAGTAGACCACGCAGTCCGGCTTGGTCTCGAGCAGCAGGCCGAGGTCGTCGGTGGCGGTGATGCCCGTCGAGATGTCAAGTCCGGCAAGCTCACCGGCGTCCTTGCCAACCTTCGCCGGGGTCGACACGCACACCGACGTCAGCTCGTATGCGGGATTGGTCAGCAGTCCGGTCAGCGCGAGCCGGCCGACGTTGCCGGTGCCGACGTGGGCCACGCGAATCGCCATTGATTCTCCTCGTATCGAGCGACAAAACTGGAACAGGTTCTAGTTGAGCGAGACCCTAGGGTAGCCTGACCCGTCATGGGACGGGTAGACGGAAAAGTTGCACTGATCAGTGGCGGCGCTCGGGGCATGGGCGCGGCGCATGCGCGGATGCTCGTCGCCGAGGGCGCCAAAGTGGTGATCGGCGACATCCTCGACGACGAGGGCAAGGCCCTCGCCGACGAGATCGGTGACTCGGCCCGCTACGTGCACCTGGACGTCACCTCCGCCGACGAATGGGCCGCCGCCGTCGATCTCGCGATCACGGATTTCGGCTTGCTCAACGTGCTCGTCAACAACGCGGGCATCGTGGCGCTCGGCCAGATCGGCAAGTTCGACATGGCCAAGTGGCAGAAGGTGATCGACGTCAACCTCACCGGCACGTTCCTGGGCATGCAGGCCAGCGTCGAGGCGATGAAGTCCGCGGGCGGCGGCTCCATCATCAACGTGTCGTCGATCGAGGGGATGCGCGGTGCGGTGATGGTGCATCCCTACGTGGCGTCCAAATGGGCGGTCCGCGGGATCACCAAGTCCGCGGCGCTGGAACTCGGCGCGCACAAGATCCGGGTGAACTCCATCCACCCGGGCTTCATCCGCACCCCCATGACCAAGCACTTCCCCGACAACATGCTCACCATCCCGCTCGGCAGGCCGGGCCAGTCCGACGAGGTGGCGACCTTCGTGGTGTTCCTGGCCAGCGACGATTCGGCCTACGCCACCGGAGCCGAGTTCGTGATGGACGGCGGGCTCGTCAACGACGTCCCGCACAAGCTCTGACCTCGCCACCAGGGGTCGAGAAACCCCCCGAACAAACGATTCAACGGTTTCCCGCCGGTTATCTCCTCCGGCATGAGGCACGCGAACCATCCGGCGTTGCACCGGGGCACCGATCCGGCCTTCACCGCCGGCCGTGCGCTGCGGCGCGACCGGGTCACGCTGCTACCCGCCGCCGCCGTGCTGCGACGGCTCGACGCGTCGCCGTCGGCCTGGCGTGAGTTCAGCACCCACTGGGATGAGCTCGTTCCGGACGGCTATGCCGCCGACCACGGCTGCCGGCGCACCCGCAGATACGGCCACTACCTGTTCACCCCGGCCGGCTGGAACTTCCGCCGGCTGCCGCATCACGCGTTCCTCCAGCCGGAGGACTCGAACGTGCTCTACATCGGGCAGGACCGCCACTTCGACCCGCTGACGGAGGCCTTCGCCGGCGACCCGATCCTGTCGCGTCTGCACGACATGCTCGCCGAGGTGGCGATGACGCTCGAGAACCGGGACGTTTGGCATGTCAAGGTGACCCCGTTCCGGGTGTTCGCCTCAGCGGATCTTCACGGTCAGCCGACGCCGGAGGGGCGTCATCGCGACGGCGTCACGCTGGTGACCTCACTGCTGATCGCGCGGTGCAACGTCGTCGGCGGTGCGAGCTCGGTCTTCGACCCGGACGGCCGCACACTGCTGACCGCCGAGCTCACCGAGCCGGGAACCCTGCTGCTCGGTGACGACCGGTGCACCCTGCACGAGGTGACACCCATCCGCCCCGTCAACCCGTCGGCGCCCGCCCGGCGCGACGTGCTCGTGGTGACGTTCGCCGGCTCCGACGCCTGACCGGAGAGCAGGAGCAGGCAGCCGGGGCCGTAGTCTCTTCGGATCAGCCGTCGCAGGAGACCCCCGCAACGCGCCACAGGAGGTATGGGATGACCGCAATCGACGAGCGGCAGGGCCTGCAGCAGCTCGCCGAGGAGAAGGGCTGGCAGCGCATCGACCGCGACCGCATCGAGATCTATGCGCGCGGCACGACGCGGGTCCGGGTGATCTGGCGGGGCGACAGTGCGATCAGCGGTGCCTCGCTCTACCACGACGACGTCATGACCACCTACACCCGGCAGCTGACCGACGTCACCGGCTGGCTGAAGCGCTGAGCTCGTGCAGGGCCCTGTCCACGCACTGAGACCAACGCGCACCCGTCATCGTTTCGTGGGCGCTGTCGCCGGCGAATGCGCTGGAGATGACCAGATCGGGTGAGAGCGCGCCGAGCAGCCGCAGACTCTCCCGCAGCGCGTCGGGGTCGCCGACACCGGGAACGACGAAGGTGCCCCAGGTTCCGTCACCGCGCGGGAAGATGGTGTCGCCGGTGAAGAGGTACGTCTCGCCGTCGACGCCGGGAACCAGGTAGCTGGTGCTGCCGGGGGAGTGGCCCGGGGTCGGGATGACCTGCACGCCAAGCGAATCGACGTGCCTGCTGTCGAGCGGCACGTGCACGTCGGCATGCTCGCCGATCCGTGCGATCTCGGCCGCGGGCGCGTGCAGCGTCGCGCCGAACCGGCCGGCCAGCGCCGCCAGCATCGGCCCGGCCTCGTCCTGGTGTGAGAGGTACTGGTCGGCCACTCCACCGAGCGCGGCGATCTCGTCGAGTTGCGCGTCGGTGGCGGGGCAGTAGAACAGCGCGTTGCCATTCGGCCGCGTCCACAGGTAGGCGTGCGTTGTCAGTCCGGGGAAGGGCGAGTCGGTCCGGGTTTCGTAGAGGTCGGCCCGGATGCGCCGCAATTCGTTGTTCATGCTCACAGTGTCAGACCTGAACATTAGTTGAGGTCAAGGCCGTAGGGAGCTGATCTCGAAATACATTGCCACACAATCGATGTCGCCACTCACCTGGGCGCTGGTTTGGTGCATGACGGAAAAGGGAACCGATGGTCCGGAACTCCGGGGCCGCAGATTCCTGCGGCCCCGTCGACGGAGAGGACACCAGCATGGCTGAGAACAACAGCGGGCCCGCCGAGGGCATCCGCGGCGTCGTCGAGGACGTCAAGGGCAAGGCGAAGGAAGCGGTCGGGACCGTCGCCGGCCGCGACGACCTGGTTCGTGAGGGGCAGGCGCAGCAGGACAAGGCCGAAGCCCAGCGTGAGGCGGCACAGAAGGAGGCCGAAGCCGAGAAGGCCCGCGCGAACGCGAAGGTGGACGAGCAGCGCCAGCGCGCCGCGCAGCGACCCGACCGGGACTGACGGCGAGGTCGTCGCACCGGCCACTGGGAGGTCGGCCGCGCTGCGTACTGTCGTGAACCGTGGCTGTGCGTGCGGGAATCGTGGTGACCGGGACCGAGGTGCTGACCGGCCGGGTGCAGGACCGCAACGGCCCGTGGCTGGCCGACCGTCTCCTCGAGTTGGGTGTCGACCTGGCGCACATCACCCTGTGCGGTGACCGCCCGGACGACATCGAGGCGCAGCTGCGCTTCCTCGCGGACCAGGGCGTCGACCTCGTCATCACCAGTGGCGGACTCGGGCCGACGGCCGACGACCTGACCGTGGCCACCGTGGCCCGGTTCTGCGGACGCAGCCTCGTCCTGGACGAGGCGCTGGAGCAGAAGATCGCCGACATCCTGCGGACGGTGACGGCCCGCCGCGAGGGCGTCGACTTCGACGCCGTGATGGCCGCCAACCGCAAACAGGCGATGGTGCCCGAGGGCGCCCACGTACTCGATCCGGTGGGCACCGCCCCGGGTGTGGTGGTTCCCGGTGCGCCGACGGTGGTGGTGCTGCCCGGCCCGCCGCGTGAATTGCAGCCGATGTGGCGCGCGGCGATCGCGACCGAGGTACTCCAGCAGGCGATCGCCGGCCGGACGGAGTACGAGCAGCAAACCGTGCGGATGTTCGGCCTGCCCGAGTCGGGACTCGCCGAGACGTTGCGCTCCGCCGAGCGCGAGGTCCCCGGATTCGACCGCCTCGAGATCACCACCTGCCTGCGCCGGGGCGAGCTGGAGATCGTCACCCGCTACGAACCGGACGCGGCGGACGCCTACTCCGCACTCGCCGACTATTTGCGTGAGCATCACGGGAGCGCGATCTTCTCTGAGGACGGCGCCCTGGTCGACGACCTGGTCGCGGACCGGCTGGCGGGCCGGCGCATCGCGACGGCGGAGTCCTGCACGGCAGGACTGCTGGCGGCGCGGCTGACCGAACGACCGGGTTCGTCGGCGCACGTGGCCGGCGGTGTGATCGCTTACGCCAACGCAGCCAAGACCGAGGTGCTCGGCGTCGATCCGCAACTGATCGAGGCGCACGGTGCGGTCTCGGAGCCGGTGGCGGTCGCGATGGCCGACGGCGTGCTGCGCCGCTTCGCGGCCGACACCGCGGTCGCGATCACCGGGATCGCCGGCCCGGGTGGGGGCACGGCGGAGAAACCGGTCGGCACCGTGTGTTTCTGCGTACGACTCGCGGACGGCCGGACCGTCACCCGCACGCTGCGGCTGCCCGGCAACCGCAGCGACATTCGCGAACGTTCGACGACGGTGGCCATGCACCTGCTGCTGCGCACCCTCGGCGAAGCCGGGTAGCTCCCGCGCAGGCGGCTTGGATGCTCGAGTCGATGCCGACCGGCGGTCCGGCGCCCGGCTTACCCGGCCACCGACGCGTCGTAGATCGACTGGATCGCCTTGTCGAGGGTGGCGTCGAACTCGTCGTCGGACTGCTGCGCGGACAAGCCCTCGGTGAGTGCACGGCTGAAGCTGGCGATCACGCCCGTGTTCTTCGCCAGCAGCGCGTTGGCCTCGTCGCGCGGGTATCCGCCGGACAGCGCCACCACCTTCAGCACCTTCGGGTGGTTCACCAGCGACTGGTAGTGGTTGGCCTCCGTCGGAAGCGTGAGCTTGAGCATCACCTTCTGGTCGTCGGGGAGGGCATCGAGCTGCTTGGCGATCTCGTCGCGCAGGATCTCTTCGGCCTGCGCCTTGTCGTCGATCGAGATGGTCACCTCGGGCTCGATGATCGGCACCAGGCCGTGCGAGAGCACCTGTCGGGCCACCTCGAACTGCTGCTCGACCACCGCGGCGATGCCCGCGGCATTCGCCCCACCGATGACCGAGCGCTCCTTGGTGCCGAAGATGCCGCCCCGCGCGCCCCGCGCGAGCAGGTCGTCGAGTTGCGGCATCGGCTTCATCAGCTGCACGTCGTCGGACGCGTCGGCCAGACCCTTGTCGATCTTGAGGAACGGCACCACGCCCTTGTCCTCCCAGAGGAAGGTCGCCGACGGCTTGCCCTCGATCTCGCGGTCCATCGTCTGCTCGAACAGGATGGCGCCGACCACCCGGTCGCCGGTGAAGACCGGCGAGGTGATGATCCGGGACCGCATCTGATGGATGAGGTCGAACATCTCCTGCTCGGAGGAGTAGGCGCTTTCCTCGACGCCGTAGAGCCGCAGCGCCTTGGGAGTCGAGCCGCCGCTCTGATCGAGCGCGGCGATGAATCCCTTGCCCGATGACACCTTGTCCGCTTGCTTGTCGTTCGCCATCTGCGCTGCCTACTCCCTTGAAGACGGTGGTCGTCGGCCACGTCCGCCGGTCGCCGGCGAGCGCGGTCCGCGTCCGAGGATATTCGGCCCATACGAGACCGCTCCGGCAGGTGCCATGGTTGGCTGTGAACCAGCTGTCGGTACCGACGGCGGGGTCGGGTCGGAAGGCGAAGGGGTTCGGGCGATGCGTCAGCTGAAACGGTTCGCGGCGGCGGGTGCGGCCATGGCGACGGGGGTGGGATCGGCAGTACTGATGATGGTCAGCGCTCCGGGCGCGGCCGCGCTGCCGCCGGGCGTCGATCCCTCGCTCATCACGTTCTCGAACATCCTGCGGCGCTGCGATTTCAGCCCGATGCAGTACGTGTCGGCGGCGGGCGAAGGCCGGGCGACCGCACACATCCGCACGGAGGGGTCGGGTGAGTTGGTGGCCGACGTCGACCTGGCCGTCGCGGAACCGTTCACCTTCTACGAGGTCAAGCTGATCCAGATGCCGCGGTCGGCGGCGGCGGCCTGCGAGGCCGGGTCGCCGGGCACCGCGGTCGGGGCGATCAACACCAATGCCGCCGGGTCGGGCTTCCTCACGCTGCGTGGTCCGATCGCGCCGGGCGCGACGGGTGCCTGGATCTCCATCGAGCAACCGCAGCCGTTCTCCCAGGTCCCCGACGAGTTCTACACCTCCGATCAGGTCGTGGACATCTAACCGGCGACCCGTTCGGCGATCGCGGCGATCACTCCGGCGCACCGGTCGATGTCGGCGTCGCTGGTGGCCCAATTCGCGATGCTGATGCGCAGCACGTGCTCGCCGCGCCAGGTGGTGCCGCCCAGCCAGCAGGTCCCGTCGTCCTGGATCGCGGCGATGGCGGCGCGGTTGGCGGCGTCACCGCCAGGGAGGCGGAGCAGCACCTGGTTGAGCACCACCTCGTTGAGTACCTGCGCCCCGGGGATCGCCGAGACGAGGTCCGCCATCCGCCGCGCCTGCGCACAGTTGCGCTCGACCAGCTCGGCGATGCCGGCACGGCCCAGCGACCGGATCGCCGCGTACACCGGCACCGAGCGTGCGCGGCGCGAACTCTCCGGCACGTAGCTGGTGTTGTCGCGTTCGCCGGCGTCGGCCACCAGATACGGACCGGTGAGACTCATCGCCGCCCGGTGCGCGTCCGGATGCGCGACCACCGCGAGCGCCGCGTCGTAGGGCACGTTGAGCCACTTGTGCGCGTCGACGGCCCAGGAGTCGGCCCGGTCGACGTGTGCGGTGAGCTGCCGGGTGCCTGGCGCCGCGGCGGCCCAGAGCCCGAAGGCGCCGTCGACGTGCAACCAGGCGCCGCGCGCGGCGCAGGCGTCGGCGATGGGGCCGAACGGGTCGAACGCCCCGGTGGCGACGTTGCCCGCCTGCGCGCACACGATCGCCGGGCCGTCGGCGCGCGACAGCGCATGGTCGAGCGCTTCCGGATCGAGCCGGCCCTGACCGTCGGCACGCACTTTGATCGCGGTGCCGGCGCCGAGGCCAAGGAGGCGCAGCGCGGTGTGGATGGTGACGTGCGCCTGCTCCCCGCAGAACACCCGCAGCGCCGGCGCCCCGATCAGACCGCGCTCCTCGACGTCCCAGCCGACTCGGGCCAGCACCGCGTGCCGGGCGGCGGCCAGACAGGTGGTGTTGGCCGCCTGCCCACCGGTGACGAACCCGACGCTGGCGCCGGCAGGCAGGCCAAGCAGGTCCAGCGCCCACGCCGCGGTGATGTCTTCGATCGCCGCGCCCGCCGGCGACAGTGCGTGGAACGCCGCGCACTGGTCCCACGCCGACACCAGCCAGTCCGCTGCCAGCGCCGCGGGAACAGCTCCACCGACGACGAAGCCGAAATGCCGTGGCCCGGCGCTGGCGACCAGACCGGGTTCGGCGCCGACGGCGAGGGCGTCGATCACGGCGTCGGGGTGCTCACCGTGCTCGGGCAGTGGTCCGCCCAGAATGTCACGCACTGCGGTCGCCGGCGATCGGGCGCCGACCGGCCGCGCGTCGAGTCCGGCGAGGAACTCCGTCGCATGCCGCACCGCGGCCTGCAGTCCGGCGGTACGGTCGGGCATGGCATGACCCTACTCAATGCCGTTCATCGACAACGTGGTTCGCGCTCACCCGGCGAAAAGGAGATGCGGCCACCGGCGGCGGTGTGGCACTGTCGGACATCATGAGCGACACCGCCGGACCGCCGGTGCCTCGCACGGTCGTCGAGGACGACTGGCGGGCGATGTCCCTACTGGGCGCGGCCGCCTTCGGCGAGCACTCACACACCGACTCGGTCTCCACGTGGCGGCACCTGGTCCCGTCCGACGGTGCGGTGGTGGTGGACGACGGCGCCGACGTCGTGGCCCAGTCGATCTATCTGGACCTTCGGCTCACCGTGCCAGGGGGACAGGTGCTGCCCGCCGCCGGCATCAGCTGGGTGGCCGTCGCGCCGACACACCGCAGGCGCGGGCTGCTGCGGTCGATGTACGAGGAACTGCACCGCCGGATCGCCGACGCGGGCTACCCGCTGGCGGTGCTGACGGCCAGCGAGGGCGGCATCTACGGCCGGTTCGGCTACGGCCCGGCGACGATCGAGCGCGAACTGTCAGTCGACCGGCGCTTCGCCCGCTTCCACGCCGCGGTCCCCGACCCGGGTGGCGTCCGCGTGGTCGATCCGGCCGCGCACCGCGACGACTTCGTCGCAATCTACGACCGGTGGCGACGGCGCACCCCCGGCGGGCTGTTGCGTCCCGCCCCGCTGTGGGACGAGCTGCTGGCCGACCGCGAGGACTCCCGGCACGGGGCGTCGAAGTGGTTCGCGTTCCTGCACCCGGACGGTTACGCGTTGTACCGGGTGCAGCGGGACGGTCCCACCACCGCGCAGGTGTCGGAACTGCGGGCGGTCACCAGCGACGCCCATGTGGCGCTGTGGCGGGCGCTGTGCGGGCTCGACCTGATCGAGCGGATCGTCATCGGGTCGCCGCCCGGTGACCCGTTGCCGCACCTGTTCACCGACGCCCGACTGGTGCGCACCACCGCGGCGGCCGACGACCTCTGGGTGCGCATCATGGACGTCCCGGCGGCGCTCGAGGCGCGCGCGTATCAGGGCGACATTTCCACGGTGCTACAGGTCGACGACGGATTTCGCGGCGACGGCGGACGATTCGCGCTGGACATCCGCGCCGGCAGCGCCCGGTGCGCGCCGACGGACGCACCGGCGCAGGTGCACACAGACCTCGACGTGCTCGGCAGCCTGTATCTCGGCACCCACCGCGCGTCGACGTTCGCGGGCGCGAATCGACTGCGTTGCAACGACATCGAGTTGTTGCGCCGATTCGACACCGCCTTCGCCGGCGACGCGCCCGCCGAACTCGGCTTCGGCTTCTAACCGCGCAACGAGCAGTCGCCGCACATCGAGCCGGCCGGCGCGCGGTAGAACAGACAGCAGCTCCGGCGCCGGAACCCCATGTCTCCGGCGCTGAACCGCCCCGACCCGGCCAACGGTGTCGATTCCAGCAGCGCGGCCGTCAACCCGACGACCGGGCGGCGCAGGTCCGGCCGTGCCGCGGCCAACGCGGCGGCACTGCCCACGAGCGCGGACGCGATGTTGCCGCGCAGCAGTCCGGGCGCGAGGCGTTCCGGCATACCCGCCGCCAGCCGCTCCAGCTGGCCGCGGACCACGGTGTCGTACAGCCGGGCGGGGGAGCAGTCCTGCGCGCCGTGTGACTCGCCGGCGGGGTCGGTCAGACGCAACTGCGGGCCGTTGCGTGCGCGCTGCAGTGACAGGAGGTCGGGTAGTACGCCGTGGGCGACCACACACGCCAGCACGGGCGACCACAATCGGGCGGCGTGGCCGAGGTGGACGAGCGACGCGCCGACCCGGCGTTCGTCGGTGCGGTACCGGGTGACGGTCAGGTCGACGAGGCCCCCGAACCCGTCCCGATAGCAGTCGGCGATCGGCTGCCAGGCTTGCGTGTCGTCCCGGTCGCCCACCTCGAGCGTGAAGAACATTCCGTAGGACGAGATGTCGGCCAGCGCTGCGCTGATGTTCACGCTGTCGGGGCGGCCCGTCGGCGGTAGGACGACGGCGTCTCGCCACAGAACTGGGTGAACGCGCGGGTGAACGAACTCAGGCTGTCGAACCCGACGGCCGACGCGGTCTCCTGCACCGACTGCCCGGGAGACGCCAGCAGGGCCATCGCCCGCAGCATCCGCGCGTGCAGCAGATATGTCCGCCAGCTCAGCCCGAGCTCGTCCTGGAACTGCCGCCGCAACGTCCGCTCGGACACCGCGACGGCGCGGCTGACCTGCTCGGCGGTCACCGACTGCAGATGCTCCTTGGTGTAGCCCATCGCCGCGGCGACGATCGGATGGTCCGACGTCGGCAGGCTCAGCGGCGTCTCGTGGTCGAGCGCGTCGGACACCAGGTGCCCGAGCGTGCGGAAGAACCCGTCGGAGACCGGATCACCGTCCGCTCGGCCGATCGGCCATCGCAGGGCGTAGAGCATCATCTCGCGGATCAGCGGGGACACCGCCAGGATCCGGGCCCGGTCCCCGCCGCCCGCGACGAGCTGCGGGTCGAACATCACCGCGACGGTGCGCACGGCGGGACTCATCGTCGTCTGGTGCTCCAGGCCGGCGGGCAGCCACGCCGCCTGCTGCGGCGGCACCAGGTGATGCCCAGCCGCCGTCTCCACCTCGACCACGCCGCCGGTCGCGTACTCGATCTGGTGGACGTCGTGCGAGTGCCAGCCGGTGACCAGCTTCTCGCCCTCGTACAGATAACTGCCGCCGAGGGCGCGGCCGCCGCGGCGCAGGTCGACATGGCCGATGTTGGCCGGTACGGCCAAACGTGTGGCCGGACGCGCAGAGACGGTCACGGTTTCCGAGGGTACTAGTTGAGTCATGAACACCGACGACCTGATCCTGGTGAGCATCGACGACCACGTCGTGGAACCGCCCGACATGTTCCTCAACCACGTGCCGGCCAAGTACAAGGCCGAGGCGCCGATCGTGGTGACCGACGACAAGGGCGTCGACCAGTGGATGTATCAGGGCAGGCCGCAGGGGGTCAGCGGGCTCAACGCGGTGGTGTCGTGGCCGCCCGAGGAGTGGGGCCGCGATCCCGCCGGCTTCGCCGAGATGCGGCCCGGGGTCTACGACGTCCACGAACGCGTCCGCGACATGAACCGCAACGGCATCCTCGCCTCGATGTGCTTCCCGACCTTCACCGGCTTCTCGGCGCGCCACCTCAACATGCACCGCGAAGACGTCACGCTGGTGATGGTGTCGGCCTACAACGACTGGCACATCGACGAGTGGGCGGGCAGCTACCCCGACCGGTTCATCCCGATCGCGGTGCTGCCGACGTGGAACCCCGAAGCGATGTGCAAGGAGATCCGCCGCGTCGCGGCGAAGGGTTGCCGGGCCGTGACGATGCCGGAACTGCCGCATCTCGAGGGGCTGCCCAGTTACCACGACGAGGAGTACTGGGGCCCGGTGTTCCGCACCCTCTCCGAGGAGAACGTGGTGATGTGCCTACACATCGGCACGGGGTTCGGGGCGATCAGCATGGCGCCGAACGCGCCGATCGACAACCTGATCATCCTGGCCACCCAGGTGTCGGCGATGTGCGCCCAGGACCTGCTGTGGGGACCCGCGATGCGTAACTACCCGGAGCTGAAGTTCGCGTTCTCCGAGGGCGGGATCGGCTGGATTCCCTTCTACCTGGATCGCAGCGACCGGCACTACACGAACCAGAAGTGGCTACGTCGCGACTTCGGCGACAAGCTGCCCAGCGACGTGTTCCGCGAGCACTCCCTGGCCTGCTACGTCACCGACAAGACCTCGCTCAAGCTGCGCCACGAGATCGGCATCGACATCATCGCGTGGGAGTGCGACTACCCGCACTCGGACTGCTTCTGGCCCGACGCGCCCGAGCAGGTGCACGCCGAACTGCTCGCGGCGGGCGCCGACGACACCGACATCGACAAGATCACCTGGCAGAACAGCTGCCGGTTCTTCGGCTGGGATCCGTTCAAGCTGACCCCCCGCGACGAGGCGAAGGTCGGTGCCCTGCGCGCCAAGGGCGCGGACGTCGACGTGTCGATACGGCCGCGCAAGGAATGGGCGCGGCTCTACGAGCAGAAGCAGCTCGCCAAGGCCTGACGGCTCCGCGTTTGGTGCGCCGCTCCACCGGAAACCCGACGATCATGATCGGGAAATTGCGCTCCGTCGTCGTCGACACCAAGGACCCGCAGGCGCTCGCCGAGTTCTACGCCGGTGTGCTCGGCGGAGACATCGAGGCGGAGGACGAGGACTTCATCGTGCTCACCGAGCGGTCCGGCCGGCGGCTGGCCTTCCAACTCTCACCCGAACACGAGCCACCCGAGTTCCCGGATCCGAGCGGCTCACAGCAGTTCCATCTCGACATCCAGGTCGACGACGTCGACGATGCGCAACGACAGGTGCTCGCGCTCGGCGCGACCGAGGTGGGAGTGGAAGGGGAGGACTTCCGGGTGTACCGGGACCCGGCCGGACACACGTTCTGCCTGGTCTGGGGCATCACCGAGTAGATCGTTCCAAAATGAGTGGCGGGACCGGTATTCGGTGCGGCACCCTGTGACACGTGCTCGACGTCGACGACTTCATCCGCGACGGCTTTGCCAGACTGGCCGGGGCTGCTCGACGCGAAACCGCCGACGCCGCAAGGGAATTGCTGTGGCGGCAGATCGGACTCTCACCGGATGAACCCAAGAACTGGAACGCGCCGGTGAAGTGGGCGGCCGACCTCACCGGTCACGGTCCGTTCGGCGAGATCTCGCGCAGCCCCCGCCTCGCCGACGCACTGGACCTCGTCTGCGGCCGCGGTGGCTGGCTACCGCGGGGAGCGCTCGGCAACATCCCCGTCCGCTTTCCGGCGCACCCGCCGGCGGAGGACCGCGGCTGGCACATCGACGCCAACACCCCGGCGCCGGACGGATCGTGGTCGGTCAGTGGGAGACCGCACACCCTGCTGCTGCTGACGTTGCTCTCCGACGTGGGGCCCGACGACGCACCGACGCGCATCCGGATCGGCTCACACCGCGCGGTGGCCGCCGCGCTGGGGGACCGCCGATTCTCCTTCGAGGACTCGGCCCCACTCGTCGACGAGGCGAGCGAGCGATGTCCGGTCGGCTACGCGACCGGCAAGCCCGGAGACATGTACCTGGTGCACCCGTTCACCGTGCACGCCGCCGACGAACACCGCGGCAGCACACCGCGATTCATGGCCCAGGCGCCTGTCATGCTGACCCGGCCGCTCACCCCGGGCACCGAGCCGGCGCTGGCCCGGGTCTGGGACTGACGCCTCAGGCGGCGATGACCACCGTCAGATCGTTGCCGTCGCGCTCGACCCGCATACCGGCGCGCCTGGCCGCGGCCGCCACCTTCCCGGCGTCGTCGGGCTCGGCCCTGCTACCGCTCAGGACACGCGCGAGCCGGCCCTTGTGTGCCTTGTTGAAGTGACTGACCACCGAGCGCCGGCCGTCCGCCCGCTCGGAGACGACGTCCACCCGCACCGCGCCGGGCAGCCGTCCAAGCGCCGCATACGATCCCGACCGCAGATCGACGACGAGGTCGTCGGCGGCGAGCTCGGCCAGCAGCGGTTCCAGTGACGGCCGCCAGTGCGCTGCCAGGGTGGTGCGGCCCGGCAGCTTCGAGTCTGCCGACAGCCGGTAGGCCGGCACCTGGTCGTCGGCGCGCAGCAGACCGAACAGCGCCGACCCGACCGCCAGCCGCGCATGGGCTCTCGAAGCCGCTGCGCCGCTGAGCGATCCGATGTCCAGTGCGTCGTAGAGCACGCCGGTGTAACGCGTCAGGGCGGGCAGGGTGGGGGCGGTGTACAACGCCGCGTTGCGGTCGATCTCGGCGTCCTGCTTGGCCGAGAGACCCAGGGCGGACCGGGATGCGGTGCGGTCCGCCGCCAGCGCCACCAGCTCGTCGACGAGTTCACGGCGCGCGGTGGTCAGCTCGGGGGAGCGCAGTGTCTCGAGCCGCAGCGGTGGTCCGTCGCCGCCTGCTCGTTTCGTCTCCGACGGCGGCAGCAGCACGATCACAGCGCAGACGTTAACAACACCCTCGGGGCCGTCCTCACAACGGGATACGGCGGGCCCGGTCGGAGTCCGGCCAGACATAGGGCAGATCGTCGGGCACGTCGGCGAAGTGGGCGCGGTAGTGCGCGGGGTCCTTGCGCACCAGGGCGGACTGGTGGCTGCGGTGGACGTCCTCGTCGCCGAGCCAGGGCGGGAGCTCGTCGGCGGTCGCGAGCTCGGCTTGGCTCCGGACGACGGCCAGCCCGGTGGTCGCGGCGAGATCCGAGGCCAGCGTGCCGGCGCACGTGTCGGCGTGGCCCATCAGGCACCACTGCGCACAGACGTCGAGGCCGTAGCGCACCAGTGCTTCCTCGTAGCCTGCCCACATCGCGGCTGCCGGGTGGCGCCGCCAGCCGTAGCCCGGCACGGTGAGCGCGCGCAGCACCTGAATGGTCTCCACCCGTTGCTTGCCCAGGCGGCGCGCGTCGAGCACCGCTGCGGACTCGGCGAAGCCCGGGTAGGGCAGAAACGTCTGCACGGCGCGCGCATACCCGGTGGGCGGACGGCCGACACGCCTCGGCGACCGCTCAGCCGACCGCCAGCAGCAGCGGCACCCGCTGTTCTGCCTGAGTGAGCGAGCCGTGCTGGCCGACCAGTGATGACTCCATGGGCTCGGCTGTGCGCCGCACGATCGCCGCATCGCCGCGTGCCGCGGCGACGACGTCACCGATGCGTGGCCGCACCGCGTCGGCCACGCGGTCACCGAACCAGCCGGCGTCGATCGCCTCGTCACGCGTCACCACCCAGGCCCGGTGGCCCAGCGTCTCGCGCCACGCCGCCGACACCGAGTCGACCGCCCCGTCGCGCACGTAGACGTGCCGCGCCCGCGCCTCACCACCGACGGCCGAGACGCCGTCGAGCAGCGACACGGTGGCATCGACGTCCACGACGTCGGCCGGGTCGACCCGCACCATGCCGTGGTCGGCGACCACAGCGAGCAACCCCCCGGGCGGCAGCGCCTCGACCACCGACTCGACCAGGCGATCGACCTGCCGCAGTTGCATCCGCCATGCCGTCGAGCCCGGGCCGTGCAGGTGGCCGATCAGGTCGAGGTCGCCGTGATAGCCGTAGCAGAACCCGCCGTCGGCGACGGCCCGCTGAATGCCCGCGGCGAGATCACCGAGACCGTGCACGCCGACGTACCGCCCGCCGCGCAGCACCGCGCGCGTCATCCCGGAGTGGGTGAACTGCGCGGCGGAGACCACGCTCACCGCGAACCCGGCCGCCGCGGCGCGCTCGAAGGTCGTCGCCATCGGCTGCAACTGCTCCGGCGGCACCTCGTCGCGCAGGTCGGCGCCCCACGGGTGCACGCGCCACCGCAACGGATTGATCAGACCGACGTGGGGCACCCCGAAGGAGTAGCCGACCAGCCCGTGTTCACCGGATCGCACCCCGGTGCCCACCGCGGCCAGACCGGCCACCGTGGTGGACGGGAATCCGACGTCCAGCGTGGGGCCGCGCATGCCGGCGAGGACGGGCGCATCGGCGGCGTGGGTGTCGAGCAGGTCGGCGCCGAGGCCGTCGATCAGCAGGACGCAGGCACCGGCCACATCATGCGGCAGCGGTATCCGGCGGTCGAAGCCGGCGACGTTCATCGCCGCCAGGACCGAGGGCACCACGTCGGCGAGGTGCGCGCGGGCCGGGTCCGGTCGCGGCAGGTCCACGTCGGTGAGCCTGCCACAGCAGGACCGGCCCGGGCGACGGGATTACGCGGCGACCACCGGTGCGGGCGGCGGCAGCGGCGCACCCGGCGGCGGAGGCGGCAGCGGCGCACCCGGCGGCGGGGGCGGCAGCGGCGCGCCGGGAGGCGGGGGAAG